>RFFU01000084.1 GCA_003697085.1 Candidatus Hydrogenedentota bacterium | reverse complement strand
GTATTGGCACCACGGCGGGATACCCTGCGGCGGGGATTCCTCGCGGAGCCTGTCCCGAGCGAATGCGAGGGGCTCGGAATGACAACGCGGGCGCCGATCCGCTCTCCGCAGTTTGGAGAACCCGCGCTCCACTTTCGGCATATTATGGAACGCGGACACTCTTGTCTGCGAAGGTACGATTCGCCCTCCGCAGGTTGGAGAACCCGCGCTCCGTTTCTGCCGGCAAGGATGCCTGCGTTCCCAGGGTACGTTTTTATGCTCCTGCTCGCCGTCGTTCCGAGAATCGCCGCAAGTCGATTGAGGAAACTTCTCCGCGGGCGATCTCGTCCCGCGGTCAGAAGCTTCGCTTCCCTCTCACCCCCGCCTCTCCCCCAGCGGGGCAAAGGGAGTATAAGGAAACTCATGGCGATCTCGGGAAATTCCGCGTCGGCGTTGCTCCGCTCCGCCCTCGCTGGAATAACACTTGTCCTACATCATTCCGGCGCTGCTCCGGCGCTTCGTTCGCATATCGATCAGAACGGCCGCCACGATCAAGAGCCCCTTGAAGATGAGTTGAACGGGATTCGGCAACGCCATCAGGATCATACCGTTGACCACGATTCCGATGATCAAGACACCGATGATCGTTCCGCCGATCGTTCCCACGCCACCCATCAAGGAGGTTCCTCCGACGACGACCGCGGCGATCGCCTCGAGCTCGGCCAGAACCCCTTGCGTGGCCGGCGTGGCCGCCTGAGCGCGCGAGGTCGCCACGATCCCCGACACCGCGCAGAGAAGTCCCATCAGAACGAAGACGATGAACGTGCATTTCTCGACACGAACACCCGCCAGATACGCCGCCTCGCGATTGCCTCCAATCGCATAGAGGTGCCGGCCGAAGACGGTTCGGTTCAGGAGGAAAGAGGCGCCCAGCGCCAACGCCGCGAAGAGAAGAACCATGATCGGGATTCCCTGATGCGAGGCGAAGACGATCCCCAGAAGGAGAAAAACCACGGCGCCGACGACCAGTTGGGTCATCGTCTCTTCCTTCGGTGGAACCGGAACACCGTTTTTCTCGAGCCTCTCCCGCCGGCGTAACACGAGTCCGGCCCATGCCAGAAACGCAACGAGGAGGAAGACGACCGTGAAGCCGGGAACGAAGGTACTCCCGGGAAGAATCTTTCCGGGATTGGGGAGTCCGCTGGCGAGTTTGTCGGGAAGAGAAAGACTCTCGACGAAGACACGCACCTGGTCTCCCTTCGGGATCCCCTTTTTCGCCATTGCAGCCACGGCTTCGCGCGGCAAGCCTGCGATGCCGTACCAAATCTCGTAGCAAAGGCGGTCGAGGCTGTAGAGGCCGAGAACCTTGAAAATGGAGGCCTTGACGCGCAAGGACTGCGAGCCGGAGGCGAGATAGGCCAGGCCGCGCCCGATCGTGAGCGTGGCAAGCGTGACGATGAACGGAAGGACCTTCCCTCGCGAGACGAGAAGACCGTTCCAGGCCCCCAAAAGGATTCCCGCCGCCAGCGCGAAGAGGATGGCTGTAAAGGGGTGCGCCAAAAACTGCAGCAGCGAGCGATACCCCGAGGCGGGGACGACCTGGGCTACGTTCGTCGGATCGGAAAGCAGCGCGAGGACGACGGCACAGACGGCAAGGATCGAGCCGACCGAGAGATCGATTCCCCCGATCAGGATCACGAAGGTCATTCCGAGAGCGAGGATCCCGTTGACGGTGACTTGTTCCGAAAGATTGGAAAGATTCTCGGGGGAAAGAAAGGCCCAAGTTCCCGTCCACCAATGGGTCAGGAAGGCCATTGCGATGAAGATGAGAATCATCGAGAAGAACATTCCGTGTTTTCTTACGAACGCTCCGAATGCCATCAGCCGTCACCTCGCTTTCTTTTCAGGGCCGTGCCGGTCCTTTGCCGCTTACCGGCGTCAGTGCCTCTTCTTTCCTTCATCGCCATCGTTCTTTATCCCTTCCGTGAACCCCGGGCGGAAATCTCGCTCGGCGCTAACACGGCCGTCGCGGTCATACGTTTCCCGTCGCCAGCGCGCCGATCGTCTCAGCATCCGCTTCTCCCCGTTCAAAGAGGCCGACCGCCCATCCTTCGTGCATCACCAGCATTCGATCGCAAAGCCCGAGCAATTCGGGAAGGTCGCTTGTGACGAGAAGGATCGCCATCCCGCGCTCCTTCAACTCGTTGATCAGCGTATAGATTTCCTGCCGGGCGCCGACATCGACGCCGCGCGTCGGCTCATCCAGTAGCAGAATCCTCGGCTCGGCCGCCAAACACCGCGCCACGATCACCTTCTGCTGATTTCCTCCCGAAAGGTGCAAAACGGGCTCCTCGGGTCCGGGCGTCTTTATCCGAAGCCGATGAATCCAAAATTGCTCGATCTCTGATTCCCTCTTTTCGTCCAGAACCCCGGAATCGGAACAGCGATCGAGGGAGGCGAGCGTAATGTTGTCGCCGACGCCGAGCGTTGGGATCAGGCCGAAACGCCGTCGTTCCTCCGTCGTAAGCATCAGTCCGGCCTCGATCGCATCCCGGGTATCGCGAAAACGCACCGTCCGGCCGTTGACGCGCAGAAATCCGTCCCACGTGTTCGGCGGAAACCCGGCGAAAAGACTCGTTACGATCTCCGTCCGTCCGCTTCCCATCAAACCATAGATTCCGAACACCTCTCCGGAATGAACGGAGAAGGAGACATCCGCCACGAGGAACTCCCCGGGAAGCAGCGGCCGGCGGACCTGCCATTCCCGGACCTCGAGTCGCGGCGCGCCGCGGCTCGTCTCCGTGTAAGGAATGAAATGTTCGATCGAGCGTCCGACCATCGAACGCAGGAGTCCTTCTCGGGTAAGCGCGTCGCACGGTGTCGGCTCCTGGACGCAACGTCCGTCCCGGAGCACGGCGATACGGTCGCAAATCTCGAAGAGTTCGTCGATCTTGTGAGAAATGTAAACCATCGTAACTCCGGCTTGCTTGAGGCCTCGGATGATTTTGAAGAGGGTCGAGGTTTCGCGGGCGGAGAGCGCCGAGGTCGGCTCATCCAGAACGAGAATGTCCGCGTTCCGCCCCAGAGCACGGGTGATCTCCACCAACTGCCATTCCCCCAGTTTCAGATCTCCGACTCGCGCGGCCGGATCGAGCGCGACCCCGTAACGTTCCAGAAGTTCTGACGCCGCCGCGAAAACCTCTACGGGATCGAGAACGCCGTTGCGAGCATTCTCCCGGCCGATCAGGATGTTTTCCGCAACCGTCATCTCCGGAAAGAGGCTCAGTTCCTGATGAATGATCGCTACTCCCGCCTCCTCCGCTTCCTTGGGATCCCGGAATCGGATCGGCTTTCCCGCAATCTCCACCGCTCCTTCGTAAGTGCCGTAAGGATGAATCCCCGCAAGCACATTCATCAAGGTCGATTTTCCGGCGCCGTTTTCACCGCAGAGCCCCAGAACCGTTCCCTTCTCGACATCAAAGGAGACGCCGTCGAGAGCACGGACGCCTGGGAAGTCCTTGGTGACCGCACGAAAACGGAGGTAACTCATCCCCCGTCTCCTCCAAATTCTTTGGGCCCATTCGTCGAATTCCCTCGAGGAGGCGAGGAAAGGAGGCAGCAGAGTGTCATAACTCGTACCTCGGTCCCGCCTCGACCACGATTTCGCGATAGTTTTCTCGCGTGACCGGCTTGACGGGGGTCAGGATCGTTTTGATGTGCCGGGCGTCCTTGTAGTCCGTATAGGAGGTCGGTTCGGGGACGGTTCCCCGCGCCAACGCCGCGGCGAGTTTCGCGGCGGTGTGAGCCAATGTGATCTCGTCCTTATAAATCTCCAACTGTTGTTCCCCCGAGAGGAGATACTCGATGTTGGCCTTGTCGGCGTCCGCGCCGGCGATGAAGACCTCGCCACTTCGGCCCGCCTTTCCGACGGCCTGGACCGCGCCCCGCGCAAGACCGGAATTGTTGCAGAGAATCACGTTGATGCGGGGGTTCCGAACGAGTTGATTCTCGGCGGTGGCGAGCGCCTGGTCGGTGCCCCACGCGTCATGATACTGCTGAGCCGCGATCGGAACGCCCGCTGCTTTCAAAACGGCGATGTTGGCCCGCGTGATCTCCTCCGCCACACTGTGCCCCTGTTGGCCCGAAAGGATCAAGGCCACGCCGGATTCGTTTCGCTTCCGAAGCCACTCCAACGCGGCCTCAGCCTGTAAGCGCCCCACCTCCGCCGAATTCTGCCCCGCATAATAATCGAGATTGGGATGATTGATCATACGGTCATACGCCACGATCGGAATGCCTTTGGAATGCGCCTTCTCGACGAAGACCCCGGCGTTGTCACTGTTGACGGGTTGAACCACGAGCACCGAGACGTTCCGCGCGAGCAGCGACTCGACGTTGGCTCGCTGAGTCGCCTCGTCGTTGTTGCTCGAAAGGAAAATCACCTCGGCTCCTTCCGCTCGCGCGGCTTCCTGGAACGCCTTCTTGTCGCGCTGGTACCGTTCCTCCTGTTCGGTGGCGAGAATGAACCCGATGCGGATCGCCGACGGAACGGATACGGCGGGAGTCGCGGTGTTCGAGGTTCCGGACGGCGCTCCGCCGCATGCGGAGAGCACAACAAGTGCCCAGACGGAGAAAAGAATCCGAAGTCGCAAACTTTTCATGGTGTCCTCCAGTCTATCCTCTGCGGAGCGGGAAATCCAACCGGGACGATGAGTGTGCATGGCAAATTGTGGGCAGGGTCAAATTTAGGTAAATAGGCATTCCTGGGAGCATAGGCATCTTGCCTGCAAAAACGGATTCGCGGAGGATCACCTTTCGGCCGCCCCGCGGGGTTTCGCTCAAGAGTGGCCTGACACGATTCGGAAAAAGTGCTCATTTGTCGCCACGCACCCGAACGATGACGCGCGCGACTCGCGCGGCCCGCGCGTTCGGCCGCGGCGTCATTCGAGGAACGATCTCTCCTCTCCGTACCCGGCGCTTTCCCCGGACCGAGGAAGCAGCGTTCGGAAGAGAAAGATTTCCCATGACGAAAATGCCTCGACTCACGGAACCTTCCTTTCTTCTCTCAGGCTTGAAATGACCCAGCGCGTCGCCTCGGACAAAACAGATTCCTCCTCCCCCGTGAACGTGACGCCCCGCGGATGGTTGACGAGAAGATTGGCGCCGGTTCCCACGGTCAACGCCTGGGCCGCAAGACTTCCGAGGCTGGAGAGAGAAAGCGTTGCTCCGGGATCGACGACGATCGTATCGTTGGAGAAGAGAACTCCCGTCTCGATCGAGAGGGACCCGGAGACCGTAAGGGGACCTCCGAGGGAGTAAAGATCGAGGCGTTGAGCCGTCACGATCGCAGCGGGGGAAATCGTGATCTTTCCTTCCGTGATCAAGGCTCCGCGGGTGATGTTGATGGTCGAGATACTGGCATCGCCGTTGACGTAGATGACCGCATCGATCGGTTTTCCGGCTCCAAAAACGGTCCCCGCCGGTTCCTCGCGGTCCACAACGTCCGTGAAGACATCGGAGGAGAGGATGGGAATATTTTCATAAGCATCACTACCGGTATTCCACGCGGAGGTATCGTCGACGGCGTAGTCGAAGGGGAAAATCGGGCCGAAGAAGGCCTTGCGCAGACCGTTCACGGCCCCGGAAGCGGTTATAACGGCGGGGAAAGAGCGGTTGAAGAGCCGGCGCATCTCCGGCGCTCCGCCGGTATCGTTTCGGCCCAGATAAACGCCGGGAAAGACGTTTGTGAGGACGGAGCCGGTGACGGTCGCCGTTCCGGATGAGAAATCGAGCAGGCTGTTGACGCCGATGGCGTTCTCGTCGAGCGCGTCGAACTGCGGCGCCCGCAGCCCCAAAACGGCCACGATCGAATGGCTGTCCTTTCCGGTCGAACCGGTCGAGGTGACCTTCGCTCGCCGGGTGAAGGGAAAGCGGAACGGAACGGTGTCCTGTCCCGTGTCTCCCAACGAATCGTCATAAACGATCTGGGCGTTGTCCGTGATGCCGTTGGCGAAGATATAGACGGCGTTGTCCGATGTTCTGAAGTAATACTCGATCATTCCTCCCGTGTAGTTGAAGTTGTGCGTGTAGTAATACTTGAAATTCGCCGTGTCCACGAGCACCGTGGGACCGTTGAAGACGTCTTCTTTCCACCCACCGGCGTCCACGTTGCGCCAAACGAGCCGCCAGTCGAGCGTTCCCGCGCCGACGGCTCCGACGTAGAGCGTGACGTTCTGCGGAAAGGTATCGGGCCAGGTTGGATCGCGCATCGTGCGGTTCGTCCCGCCGGCTCCCAGCGGAACCTCCTTGCTCACGGGATTGTGCCAGACGGCGGGGAGGTCGCGTTTCTGCACGACGAAGCGGAACGGATTCGCCTTGGCCTCGTCGTAGGTTCCCCAGCGGTAGCCGGTGATTCCGCTTGAGTCGTAGGCGAAGAGAAAACGCCGCTCCCGCTGGGAGAAGAGATAGTTTCCGCCGGGAGCCTCGAAGGGATTGTTGATCTCGAAGAAATACTCGACAATGTCCCCGGCCTTCGCGTTGAGTTTGAAGACCTCCGCGCCCCCGTTGTTCCCGAGATTGACGCTGTTGTATTTGTAGAGCCACGTCTTCGTAAAATCGATGCTGCCGCCTGTGCGAAAGACCGAATAGGAATCGGGGGGATCCTTCACGCCGAGGTTCGGATTCACCACTGACGGCAGGTACCAAGCAATGTTCCCGTTGGCGTCCTTCCATTCATCTCCCAGAATCACTCGCCCGGCTCCGGTCGCCCAATCGTAGGTCGGATGGGTCGGATCGGCCACGCGGATGTGGAGAATGATATTGAGAATCTCGTTCGGTGCGACCTGACCTGTTCCCGGGTTGACGTAGTAATTGTCCATCGGATCGTCGGGTTGAGGATCGAAGACCCCCACCATAAAATTCACATAGGCTCCCTCGGCCGGGTCCCGGTTCGCCCGGAAGGTGCTTCCGTTGATTCCGAAGACGTAAGGATCATGCCAGGCGGGGTAGTCGATGGGAAGAACGTAAACGGGGGAGGGATCACCGAGAATCCCGCGGCGGTCCCGCGCCCAGACACGGAGATAATAGGTCGTTCCCGGCTGAAGAATCGGCCGCCCTGCTCCGTCCGAGTTCGGAATCCCCGTCGAACTGTCCGCCGCGCCCCACCACGGTTGGGAGGGTGGAAGGTTGTGATAAACGATCTGATTCGCGGGGCCGGCTCCAAGATCGTTGCGCTGGACGACGATGCCGTAATCCGTTTGCAGAAACCCGTTGGGTCCCACGACCGGTGAAGTGCAAATCTGGACATAATATCCCGCGATCGTGTCCCCGGCGTCGCCGTCCGGAGCGACGGGGTCCCAAACGAGGATGGGATTGTTCGTGAAGGTCGTTTCTCCGCTCGCCGCCGGCGCGGCAAAGGCGGCATCCGCCGCGCGAAGATGGGAGGGCGCCGCCGGAGTGTTGGGATCGATCACGTTTCCCGTCGCGTCAAAGGCGACGTCGAGGTAGTCGGAGACGGTGTTCGTCGAGAGGGCATCGTCCCAGGCGGAAGTCGGATTGTACGCATCGAAGGTGACGGCGTCGAGAAAGTCCGTCCCCCCCAGATCGACCGTCTTGTCCACCGCATTCGGATCGCCGCCGGCACGCTTCGCCGTCGCCATCGTCAGCCGGATGCGGGGTGGCACGGAAGTGAAACCAAGATCAGACCACTTCAAAGCCACCTCGACGAAATTTTGCGCTTCATTGAACGCGACGGAGGAATTGGCCGCGAAACGCCATGTCCCCGCATTGTAGTCGTAGATGTAATTTCCATCGAGATCCGTGATGATGTTCAGTTCCGAATATTGAGCGGGGTTCCCGAGGCCCGTGCTGGAGCCGGGACTGATCGAATCGTCGCCGAACCAGTTCATCCCCGAGTTCCCACCCGAAGCATTGAAGGCGATCTCCGTGTCCATCGCGATGTTGAATTGAAAGACGAATTGTCCGAGCCCGGGGGTGAACTGGTCCACCTCGACGAGGTAATAGAGATAATCGACGTCGGCGATGACGCGGATCACCTTGATATCCCAGTTCGAACGGCTTTCCGCCGGCTCGAAATCCGCTCGCGCGTCGCCGACCTTGTCGAGCCAGACCCATTCGGTGTCGGTTCCGTCGGAGACGAGCACGGCGGTGTTCCCGACGGTCGGGAGACCGGCGAGCCAATCGCCCTTGTTGCCGTCGATGGTCCGGCGCGGAACCCCGGCCCGCGCGCTCGGGTTCCTCAAGGCGAAGAATACTTGAAGCACGATAACGGCGACGGCGGCAAGTCCGAGGAGTCGCGCGAGAAACCGAAGAACTCTCATTCGTAGGGTTCGATCACCACGGTAATCGTACCTCCTTCCCAAGTTATCGTTCCGGGACCGGCGTTCGTGTCGAAGGGATTCTTTTGGGTTGCGCCCAGAATCTGAATCTCCCGCGAAAAGGCGTGATCCGTGTTGAGGCGATGCAAGGTGAGTTCAAGGCCGGCCTCGGCAAGATAGCGCTCCTGAATGATGCGGGTGTGAGCGACCTGCTGATGCGCGCTCTCGCGGAAGAAATAGACGGCGGCCAAAACCAATACGGCCGCGACGAGAAGCAGGATCAAGGCGACGATGAGCGCCTGGCCGCGGGCTCTGTCGCGAAGAAGAGAAAACACTCCCCTTCGTCCTCGCGGCGCGCTCGCTTCTCGCGGCACGACGCCCCCTGCCGCTCGATCCGCGGATGCCGACTCCCGTCTCATCCGACCCTCCTGTAGAGCGCAACGCTGCGCAGACGCGCCCGTTCGACGATCGGCGGACGCTTCGAAAAGATTCCCCGTGGCTTCTTGCTGAAGATCAGTTCGACCTCGACCGCACGAATCGGCGTCGTGTATTCGTAATCCCCCAATGTGCCGTTGAAATCCGAACGCGTGACCGTGCTGTCGTTGAGATCGGTAAGCGTGATCCGAACATCGATCGAATCCCCGTACTGCGGTTCGAGCGCTCCGACCACGATCTCCTTCGTCGTTCCTGAAAGCCCGCCCCGAGGGTCCCATTTCCGGATGATTCTGTTACCGGAGAAGAGATAGGTGAATTCGTCGAGCCCGTTGTCGAGCGAGTTGTCGGCCCAGTCCTGCGTATCCTTCGGGTCGTCGGCGGCGAGGAAGGAGAAATCGTTGCCGGGATCAAGAAGATCAAAATTTCCGTTCCGCTGAGCCAACGCCGTCAGGTCTGTTCGGATCCAGTACGAGGCGGTTCGCATATCGCGCTGGAGACGAAGGCGCGTCTGCGTCTCCCAGTACGCCGCGAAGTAATTCAAAAGAACACGCATCAAGATAATGATGACGATCCCGACGATCAGCGCGACGACGAGAAGTTCCACGAGAGTGAAGGCGCGCTTTCGTCCGGCGCGCGTCCGACCGCGGAAATGTTTTGAGGAGGCCGACGCGTTCGGAAGGGAGAAGACGTTATTCAAGGGCTCCCTCCCGCGCCATCAACGCCGTGACACTGCGCTCGAGCGGACGGTTCTCGACGAGCCACCGGACGGTGGATTTCAACTTGATGTAATCCGTGGGAACGTCGGCCGGCGAGGCGTCGACGAGATTCATTCCGCCGAGATCCTTCTGATAAATGATCTCCGTGGTCCGGAAGAAGGGCTTTTCCTCCAGCGCGCCCTCGTTGATGACGGCGCTGTCCGCTCCGGCAAGAATGTTCGCCTCGATCTCGCCGAATCCCTCCGCCCGCAGTTCATCGATCTTCTCCGCCGCTAAAAGCAGCGCTTCGGAACGCGTTCCGAGCGAATAGGTGTTCGTCACAGTCCGGTTCAGGGCAAGCAGAAGCGGCAGAAGCCCCAGGCTCAAGAGGATGACCGCAACGAGGATCTCGATCAGAGTCGCGCCGTTGGGTCCGCGCCCGACAGGTCGTCTCGAAAAGATCGAGTGATCTTCCCTTGGGGCATGGTCACTCGATTTCTGACCGGACCGTCGTTTCCGCGTCGCTGTAGTCGCACCGAAAACGGCTCGTTCCCGGCCTGCCATCAGAACTTCACCGCCTCGCTCAGGCTCAGGATCGGCAGGAAAAGCGCGATGATGACGTAGCCGAGAACGACCCCGAGAAAGACGATCATCAGCGGTTCGATCAGGGACGAGAGGGATTCGATCACGATGTCCACCTCGTCTTCGTAAAAATCAGCGATCTTGTTGAGCATCGCGGGAAGGTTTCCGGTCGCTTCCCCGACCGAGACCATCTGGATGACGATGGGCGGGAAGACTTCTCCCTTTCGCAATGTGTCGGAGAAGCTCTCTCCACTCGTAATCGCATCGGCGGCCGCGAAGACCGTGTCGGTGATCAGGCGATTCCCGGCCACATGCGAAACGATCTGAAGGGCTTGGATGATCGGAATCCCGCTGTCAAGAAGCATCGCAAGCGTTCGAGTGAAACGGGCCAAGGAGGATTTGAGGATCAATTCCCCGAAGAACGGAATCTTCAGAACCATCGTGTCCCAGGTCTTGCGGAAGGAATCGTTCTTGAGAAGAGTTCGGATTCCGAAATACGCCCCGACTCCCGCCAAAAGGACGAGCGCGTAAAAATTCCGCACGACATTTGAGACCTCGAGAAGGATAACCGTAGGGAGCGGGAGATCCTTTCCGAACTGGGCGAAGGTCTCGGCGAATTTCGGCACGACGAACTGGAGGATCACCCAGACGATCAGAAAAGAAATGGCGACGACAACCGCGGGATAGGTCAAAGCGCTCTTGATCCTTCGGCGCAGCTTCTCCGTCTTTTCTGTGTAAGCGGCCAGCCGTTCGAGGATGATGCCCAGCGTCCCGCTCGTTTCCCCCGCCCGTACCAAATCGACGTACATCCGATTGAAGGCTTGGGGATGCATCCCCAGCGCCGTCGAAAGGTCCATCCCTCCCTCGATCTCCTGCTGAACGTTCTCGAGAATCTCTTTCAAGGCGATGTTGTCCGTTTGTTCTTGAAGGGTCCGGAGGCAAGAGGACATCGGAACAGCGGCGTTGACGAGCGTGGAGAACATACTCGTGAAACGAACGATCTCCCGCAATTTCACCTTGCGGTGCATCCATTTCCCTAACAGATCGTACCAGGTCTCTTTCTTCTCTTCGATCAGGAGGACCTTGAGGTTACGGCGGCGGAGATTGAGGAGAACGTCGCGTTCCGCCCCCGCCTCCAATACCCCCTCGACCACCCCTCCCGTCCGCGTAAAGGCACGGTACTGAAACTGCGGCAAGACCTTACTCTCCAACCAGGAAGTCTTCCGTCGAGACGCGCCAGACTTCCTCCAGCGTGGTCAGCCCTCGGAAGACGAGATCGAGCGAGGCCTGCCTCAAGGTGCGGAATCCTTTCTCGATGGCCGCCGACTTGATGGCGGAGGAGGTCATCCGCTTCAGGACCATCGCCTTGACGTCCTCGGTGATCTCAAGCAGTTCATAGACGCCGACGCGCCCGCGGTAACCCGTGTTGCTGCACGCTTCGCAGCCGCGCCCGCGGAAGAACGTGCCTTCGGGGGGAAGCGTTTCCAATCGCATCGATTCGACCAACTCCGGGGGCGGGGTGTACGGTTCCTTGCACTCCGGGCAGATCTTCCGCATCAGGCGTTGGGAGATCGTCAGCAGGAGGGTCGATGTGATCAGAAAAGGCTCGATCCCCATATTCTCAAGACGAACCACGGCTCCGGGAGCATCGTTCGTGTGGAGCGTGGAGAGGACGAGATGACCGGTCAACGCGGCGTTGATCGCGATCTCCGCCGTCTCTTGATCCCGGATTTCTCCCACCATTATGACGTCGGGATCCTGGCGGAGAATCGAGCGCAGAACCTTGGCGAAGTTCAGCCCGATCTGAGGATGAGCCGGAACCTGGTTGATTCCCGGAATCATGTACTCGACCGGATCTTCGACCGTGACGATGTTCTTTTCGGGTGAATTGAGAATCTCGAGGCATGCGTAAAGCGTCGTCGTCTTGCCGCTTCCCGTCGGGCCCGTGACCAAGATCATGCCGTGAGGGCGGAAGAGCGAGCGTTTGACGGTCTCGACCTGCGGCGGCGTCAAGCCCAGTTGTTCGAGGTCCGAGATCGAGCCGGTCTTGGCCTCGATCCGTTCCGTCTTGTCAAGAATCCGCAGAACGACCTTCTCACCGAAGGCCGTGGGCAACGTCGATATACGAAAATCGACCTCACGGTTCGCTAACCGGAGTTTGAAGCGCCCGTCCTGGGGGAGGCGGCGTTCCGCGATGTCCAAATCCGCCATGATCTTGAGGCGAGAGAGAATGGCGTTCTGGTATTTCTTCGGAGGGGAGGGGACTTCGTGAAGGATCCCGTCGATCCGATACCGAATCCGAAACGTCTGTTCGTAAGGCTCGAGATGGATGTCGGTGGCGTTCGCCTGAAGCGCCTCCTTGATCAGAACGTTGACCATCCGGATGATCGGCGTATCCTCGACCTGCGCCCGTAACTCCGCGGCAGAGACCTGGTCCTCGAGATTCTCGACCACCTCCACGTCCTCGTCGATCTCTCCCAGCAACGCCGACATCGTCTCGGTTGAACCATAGAATTCATCGATCGCCTTCCTCAGTTGCGTCGGAGTCGTCAGCAGGACTTCGATCTTCTTGAATCCCGTGATCGCGCGGAGATCGTCGAGAAGAAAGAGATTCGTCGGATCGGCCATGACGACCCTAAGCACGTTGCCGTCCCGCTCGTACGGAAAGACCAGGTTCTCTCTGACAATCCGCTCGGGAATCAATTTTCGGAAGGCGGGATCGACGAGTGTCGTATCGACGCCGGGGAGATAGGGGTGGCCGAACTGGCGGGCCAGCGCACGCGTGAGCCCTTCCTCGGTGATCCAGCCGTAATGGATGAGCAGTTCCCCCAGTTTCATCGTGGATTCTTTTTGAAGGGCGAGGGCTTCGTTGAGTTGTTCGGCGGTGATGACGCCGGCGGCGATAAGGATATCGCCGAGACGATAGTGGTAATCGCCCGGCATCACGCCCGGCGATCCGCTCAGGTCCTCCTGCTGATCCGGCATCTTTTCCATGAGGGGTCTCTCGATGATTCTAATGCGAAAACCCGTCAGAATGCAAGCAAAAAACCAACTAAATCGGTTTAGTAGCCTTAAATGGGGGCGGGATAGAGAAAGGCCGTTCGCGGAAAATGAGAAGGACGCGCAATCCTGGGAACGCAGGCCTGCCTGCCGAAAGTGGAGCGCAGGTTCTCCAACCTGCGGAAGAGAGAAAGGGACAAAGAATGCAGACCTGGAGGGGGCTATTTTATTTTGTAGGAACGGGACGCCTTGTAGCGGATTCCGAAGCCGTCAAAAACCTCCGTGGATGGACATTGAGGCCGATGCCTTGGAGGCGGCCAAGATGGCCGCCGAGAATGACCGAAAGGCGATATTGGTTAACTACCTACTTTTTGAATCCCCCCAGCCTCAACGACATTGAAGTTCCTTTTGATTCCGGTTAGAATCATTTCTCGTCACGAGAGAACGAGGAGGTTCAAACGGTGGAAGAAAAAGCGGGCGTCGGTCGAGAAAAGGAAAATAACGGGAAGGGTTCTTACGGAAAACCGATCTTGAAGAGATACCGGCCGTCTCCCAACGTAATCGAATTTTATCAACTCTCCTCCGGAACGCGCAACATCGCCAACTGCCTGAGTGGAGAGTGTCACGGTAAACGAGGCCGTGGTGGAGGAAGAGGGCGCTCTCTTTTTGCACCTCCCCCGTGGGGATGATCGGTAAACAGGAGCGTTGAGAATGGATTTCGAACGATTTCTCGAAAAACAGCGGAACCTTTTGATTCTCTCAGACGTTCGATATTGAAAATCTCCTCTGTCCCGAAGTTTCGAAGAACTAGACGGTTTCTTGAATGAAAGACATTCTTCCGAGAATCAGCACGAGTCTGATCAATCTTTCCGGATGGACCGGCGCTGTCGGGCACCTCTGGGAAAAGCCCCTGGGAATCGTCGTTGATTCGTTCGGCTTTCCCGACGCTTCCCGCGCTTTTCTTCTTCACGGCGGCCCGTCCGACCGTGCCGGAACGCTTCTAACTGGCGCCTTTCGAGGCCGTTTCGGAGCGATTGCGCTTCAGTCCAATTCCGCCAGCCTCTTCCAGAAGGACGTTGTCGAATGTATCTTCAGGAATTTCACGGATCCTTCGGAAAGAGGAAGAACGGACGCCGGCGGCGACAGCCGTTTTTTTCTGGGACTCTTCCTTTCGCCGGAAACGCCGATCTTGGATATTTTTTCGGTCGGCCTTTCGAAACCGCTTTTCTCTCCGTCTCTCCACAACGGGATTGCCTCCGCCGCGGGACCTTCCGTTCGAGACGGCATCCGGAAGTTTCATGCTGATTTTTCCGCCGGGATAACCGGGCTGTCTCTGGCCGTCACGCGAACCGAAACTCGGACGAAAGACGGGAGGCCAAGCGGTTCCGCTTCCAGCGAAAGAAGAATGGAATTGGAGGTAATGGAAATGACTCGAAATAAACAGAAACCTCTTAGCGAGACCATGATTCATTTTCTCGAGGATATTCGTGGCAAAAGTGAGGCGGCGGGGGAAAGGGTGGTGGAAGCTGTGGGACTGCTTCTCTATTCGAAGAAGAAAGACCCGCACGCTGAGAAGGAGGCGGCGTCGTAGGCTCGGCGGTTTGCTTTTCGAAGGAAGGCGGAGCGGAACAGCGTGTCAATCTATGGAAAACCTGTGGAAAACCTTCCGCGAACATTTTATTTGACAGTTTTTTTTGCCGAGAATAGGGTTAGGCGCTTAATAAGGATTAGCGAATACTAGCGTTCCTTTGCCTCGGGAAAGAGTCGTTTCGAGGCGGGAACGAAGAGAAGAGGAGCCGAAGGTAAAAATGGACGCGGAACAGACCAAACGAGATGAGTATCTTACGAGCAAGGAGGCACAGGAGTACCTCAAGGTTTCCAGTGTAACGCTATGGCGGCTTGTGAAAGAAGGGCAAATACCGGTTTATAAGATTCATAACCGCAATCGTTATCGTAAGGCTGATCTGGATGCCTTTATGGAGGCTCACCGGGTTGGACCCACGCTGGCGGGACCCGCTGGGAGCGCAGGAGACGCTGGGAGCACAGAGAACGCTGGCGAAGGATAACCCGGCGGAGCGAACCCGAGAAAAAGAAATGGCATCGAGGGCGAATCTGGCATAGGCTTTGTCACGTTGTCGCGTCGAACAAGGCGCGCGTCTTGGAGACGAGAATAATGTTCCCGTGGGACTGAATCCTGTCAGGATCGGATCCTGCGGAAGGAAGAAACGAGGCGGGGAGGGAGATGGCCTGGCGTAAACGACGCGGTTCCGGGCGGAGGAGCCGAATTTCCGCGTTCCGGAGGGGGGCTGTCAATATTGCGCTCGTCTTTTCAGCGGGCGTATCGCTCGTCGTGACGCTTCCAGACGCGTCGGCGATCAAGGTTACGAGTCCCGTTCTTGCTGCCGGAGGCCCCCCCGTCTTTACCTTGGACCTCTCCCTACCGACGTTTCTCCTTTCAGCGGATCAAAATCGAGCCTGGCGGCGGGTCGTTCTTCTCGACGAAGTGGATCTCTCGGCAATACGATCCGGGGGAGCCTCCCGAAAGTCGGGGGGAACCCAGCCGCGTGACGATCTCGCTCCTTCGGCTGCGCAGCCATCGGCTCTCGTCGGAAAATCCGCTATTCGGTCCACGGAACGAACAAAATCCTCCTCGCGCGGATCTTCGCGAACCAAATCGAGAAGGAGGGAAATTCGGACGGGAAGAAGCGGATCCGGACGAAGGAAGATTCGGTGGGAGACGGTGCGAATATCTTCTCCGTTCGGTTGGCGCCGGCTGAACGGTCGTCTTCGGCATCACGACGGCATCGACATTGCGTTTCGGTATGGAACTCCGGTCGAGGCGACGCAGGACGGCGTCGTTTCCTTTGCCGGCTGGCGGGGCGGATACGGCCGAACGGTGATCATCGATCACGGTTTCGGGAAACAAACGCTTTATGCGCACAATTCCCGCCTTCTCGTCAAGCGAGGTCAGAGGGTGAAGGAAGGTCAGGTGATTGCGCGCGTGGGCCATTCGGGCCGCGCCTTCGGAACCCATCTCCATTACGAGCTTCGCTTCGACGGGCGTCCCGTCGATCCGACCGCGGAATTCAGGGCGTATCAAGAGAGAAGAACGCGGCGAATCCTGGCGTCGCTTAGAAGCGAAGGAGAAACAAGCGGGCAGGCCTTCAAGAATTAACCTCGCGAAGAAAATCCACTGAACACACGGAAAAAAGAGAAAGGCAAAAGGAAAAAAGCAAAAATCAAAAGGCAAAAGGCAAAAGGCAAAAGGGAAAAGGAAACAGGATACGGGAGATGTAGGGCGCGGACACTCTTGTCTGCGAAAAATCGTGCCGAAGAACGCGAGGAAGCAAAACACGAAATACCGAAAAACGGGCGGAGGAACGGGAGGTTGCGAGATAAATACCGTGGACTCTGATCAAGGATGGATTTCTGATCGGGATTGGTCCAAAATTTCGGCCCTGAAAATTCTTCCTGTCCATTTCATTCCAGCCACGATAACGCGTGCGTAATATTGCGTAAGAGGTGTTTTATCTTTGGGCGCAAGTTTTCTTGTTGAGAACTTTGCTGCATATGTGTCCCCGTCAAATTGCTTGATGAAACCGTGGGAAAGCATTGGGGTGAGGAATGTTAATGGTTCGCTACCAACCTGAGTAACGGCCGCATTGAGGATCGTCCCTTCCGTATCGTAAGCAACCCCGATTTCGACTGGACCATGGCGCGAAGGAATACGAAGAAAAACGACGGCACCGACCAGGTGTTGTCCCGTGTCTCGACCAACATAGAGGTGAATATCTGATTTTCTTGGATGCCACGTATGAAGATGTCGGCTCTCAAAAATCTCTGAATGGGAGTCGATTTCGCGGATAAAGAAATGGGTAGCCCGCCGCAACGAGTATCTGATAAATTCCGCTCGGGATGTTACGACCACCATAGGTGTAACGTGAGCGTACGCCGAAACTCCAAGAAATAAGACAAGCAGAAGCCCTTTGTTTTTCGCAAAAAATCGGTTCACCTCGAACCTCCTCCTCTTCTTCTTTCCACTCCCCAACATTGCCAAAGAGCGACAATAAGGACCACCGTATAGGCTGCCCCCATCAGAAATCCGCCGACGATGGCCACCGTTGCAAAAAGAACGCCAAACCGCGGAAACAGGTGCGCACCCCAGATTCCTGAAAAATCGATGATTGGAGCGGCAAAGGCGCAGAAGACAAGAATAACACGGATCGACGAGGAGAGTCGGAGTCCGAATACGATCAGAGATAACAAGGCGGCAGTAAGCGCATAGGCCGGAAGATGAACATGACTATCCTGGATAAGCAGTTCCCGCTCGATATGTCGTGGCGGCTCATCGAGAGCCTCGAGATCCGCGGGCAATTCGGATTCCGAGATCCCTTCCCCATTCGATTCGAAAGAAGACGTCGGAGAGACAATCTTCGCGAGTTCGCGGGGGCGAAAGGAAGCAAAATTTTTGACCTGTAAGGCACCGAAGACGTTCGAGAGGCCGATAAGAAGCAAAAAGAGAGTGACCGCCAATCGGACTTCCAGGGGGCCTTCCGGCAAGCGTCCCATCATTTTACTCTTCTTCCGTTCCCGGAAGCAGTATTTCCCGCTCGCCCAACGTGCCGGCACCGCCGAACGAATAGGTCAAGACGGTTTCAATACGGTAACTCATATCCTGCTGGACACCAAAGAGGCGTTGGGAAACGGGAATCGGAGCGGAAAGGGAGGCGGACCAACGCTCGCCGGCAAGGGACAGGCCTGGTGTGACGAAAACGCGCGTCCCGCCTTCGTTGATGTCGCGAATATCATTCGTTCGGGAGGGACTTTCGTGGACAAGCGACGATCCCAGTGTTGCCGTGACGTGAAGCGGTGCCGCCTCGTTTCGTGTAACGTGATAGGAAAGGTCCGCCCACAGTTCTTCAACATTTCCCGCACGTTGATTTCGGGGCCCCTGACCTCGCGCGGTAAAACGAAGGCCTCCGTCAATATGAACCCGCTCGTTGAGATCACGGTGATGGGCCAATCCGACGATGGCGTCGAGAGAACCGCTGGATGGTTGATGAGCGATTGTAAGCAGTTCACCGTTGGAAAGGCGGTTGCGGGTATTGCCCGACGGTAACCGAAGCCCGGTCAAAAGAGACGTGATTCCGCGACCCTCGAAGGCAAAACGGTACCGCCCGTGTAGGAGAAAGTCCTCGATCCCTGAAGGATCCGCCGAATGTTCTCCTCCGACCTCCGTCGTGAGCCAACCCCCGACGTCACGGAAGGAGGCGGAGAAACCAAGCGTGAGATCGTCCGAGAAACCATGGGAAATGTCGAGAGTAAAACGATGCATTTCGTTCAGCGAATCTACCTCCCCCTCGGCGGACCGAGCGGCCAGGTTACTCCGCTCGGAGGCGGAAAGAGTTTCATATTTGGTGTATTCGTAATTGAACATCACATCGGTCTGGCCATGTTCCAGAGGAATCGCAGAGCCGGAATGAGCCCCGCCGCCTCCATGAGCGGAAACAGGGGATATCCGAACAACAACACCGACGAAGGCCATCCCCAAAAGGACGGTCCGATAAATAGAAGGAACGTATTTCATTGCTATCTCCTTTCTCATGCAAAGCCCGGCTGTACAGAGCCTGAATCGTTCGTGCCGAGTGAGGCAAGAGACGGCAAACGACACCCCATCTCCCAAGGAACGGGGCGCAACGCGAACGATTTCTTGAACCTCTCCTTGACCGGAAAGATTTATTTGGGAAAAAAACCGCCGACGCGGTCGGCCAGCGAAAAGTGATGTTACGAGAGTGACTCGGGGGGGTGATCGATCACTTTCACGAGATGGAACTCGATCGAGTCGGGAGGAAAGGGAGAGAGACGTTGAAGCGAACGCTTCGGATCCTCAAAAAAGGAGGGAGGAGAGATGATCGGCTGCCAAAACGAAAGGGATGTGAATTCGTCGCCTCCGTCAGGCCCGCACGCCGAGAGTACCAGAAAATTTCCCGGTCGGGTCCGGAGGTTCTTTCGACAACAACATGTTAATTTCCCGCAGTCATGATTCATCGTACACCGCGCATGAAGTCGGCACATTCCGCTACCTTTCAGCGTATTCCTCGATGTGGCGCGCACCGAAACGGCAAGAATTGGCGCTGATCCCGCTGCCACGGCCAAGACCAAGAACGCGGTCAGAGAACGGAGAAACTCCTTGTGGACCATGAAATTCACCGAAGTTTAGTATAACAAACGTCATCTTCCTTACAAGGGACCGCGGAGCACGCGGAAGGGAAGAGAACCACGGAAGACACGGAAAATGAGAAAAGCAAAAGTCAAAAGGAAGAAATCAAAAGGCAAAAGTCAAAAGGAAAAAGGGCCGAAGGGAAAAGGGAAAAGGATACAGGAGATGTGGAGCGCAGACACTCT
This sequence comes from Candidatus Hydrogenedentota bacterium, assembly GCA_003697085.1. Lineage (GTDB taxonomy): Bacteria > UBA8481 > UBA8481 > UBA8481 > J006 > J006. The sequence goes on along the minus strand of RFFU01000084.1, from coordinate 99,202 downwards.
TGTCTGCGGCAATCCCTAGGAGCGCGAGCATCCTGCTGGCACACGGCCCACGGCGGGATACCGCGCGAAGGGGATTCCTCGCTGGCGCTCGGAATGACAACGCGGACGGCGATCCGTCCCGCAGGTTGGAGAACCCGCGCCCCATCCTTGCAGGCATGATGCCTGCGCTCCCAGGAACGGCGCTCCTTGCGGGACTTCCTCCGGGCAGGCGTGCGTTCCCAGGAAGCGCTTCCTGTCTCCTTTTTCGTTTCCCTTCCCCATTCCCTTTTTCTTGCCCTTGCCCTTGCCCTTCCCTCGGGATACCGCGCGAAGGGGATTCCTCGGCGGCGCTCGGGGCAGGTCCGCGAGGAATTCCCCACCCCCTCTTGCCATTCCGAAAATTCCCGGAAGGAGATCGCGGAATCCCCCCAAGACCGCCGTTGACCGCCTTCTTCCCCCTCGCCCCTTTTTTCAGCGGTTGGGATGACGGGGGATATGGTAATCGAAGCGATTCCGGATAGAATACGGATCGAGGGGCCGACCGCCGACTCGGAACAACCAAGGGCGGGACGCGGCCGTTTTCCGTTTCTTGTTGGGAGTGCCGGGGCGGTCCTTCATCCGAGTCCACCGGCTCGAAAAAACGGTGGGGCCGCGGAAAAAATTCTTCGAGGGCGCGGGTATGGAGGAGCAAAGATCTGGCGGGCGGGAGAAGGAGATCGAGGTCGAGGCACAGACGGTCGAGTTGGCCGTAGCCCGGGCCGCCGAGAAACTGGGTTGCCCGCGCCGACACGTTCGCTACAAGATCCTGCGCGAAGGGCGCACGGGTCTTCTGGGCTTGGGACGCCAGCCCGCATTGATCCGCGCTTGGTTTCACGACTCCGCCGGGCGGCAGGTCGATCGACTGATCCGGGACCTCGGTGATATCGACGGCCAGTACACCTTTACCATCGAAGGCCGGGAACTTCTTCTTGAGGTTCACCCCCCGCTGGGAAAAGGAAAACCTGCCGATCCCGATGTTGTCATCGGGGCCGGGAAGGATTTCGAGCCGGAAATACTCGATGAAGAGAAGATTCGCGAAGTCGTGGGGACGGCGGCGGGGGTTCCCGTAGTTGTCGGCCGGCTGAGGCGGGCCGGAGAACGGGACGGCTCGCTGCTCCTTTCCGTTTCGGAGGATGGTATGCGGGCGGAGGGAGTGCTTCTGCCGGCAAAGCGCGGGGGAAAGGATCTCGACGTCGACGGGGTCCTTCGTCTCCTCGAGAAGGAAGGCATCCGCTTCGGCATCGACCTTGGCAGGATTCAGAAGGTGGTTTTCGAGCGAGCCTTCAACACGAATTTCATCATCGCGGAAGGGCGGCCGCCTGTTCCGGGACGAGACGGCGAAATCGAGTATCTTTTCGAGCGGAATCGTCATCGAATCGATTTCGAGGAAGACGAAAAAGGGCGCGTCGATTATCGGGAACTGGACCTGATCGAAAGCGTCACCGCGGGCCAGGAACTCGTCCGGCTCATTCCTCCCGAAGACGGCACGCCTGGGAAGAATGTCTTCGGCGAGGACGTACCGGCTCCCCGAGGAACCCCCGCCGAATTGCCTCCGGGAGAGCAAGTCATCCGAGCGGGCGACGTCCTGCGCGCCGGAATCGATGGACACGTGATCGAACGGAACGGCCGTGTCATCGTTTCCCCGATCGTTCAGATAAAAGGCGACGTGAATTACGAGACGGGAAATATAGATTTCGAGGGAACGGTTTCGGTGGAGGGGGTGATTGAGGACACTTTCTCGGTGCGCGCCGGCGGCAGCCTCTTCGTAAAGAAATCGATCGGGAAGTGTCGTGTCGATGTCGGTGGAAATCTCGTTGTGATCGGTGGAATTCTCGGAAGGTACGAGGCGGAGATCACCGTCGGCGGGGACCTTGTGGCGCTCTTCATCGAGAATTCACGGGTGACGGTAGGGGGAGACCTTCGAGTCGGAGAGGTGATTCTTCACAGTACAATTTTCGTGGACGGCGGGCTCGAGATGGCCGGCGGCGCGCGCGGGGCATTGATCGGCGGAGAAGCGGTCGTGGGAGGAAACGTGGATTTACTGACGGTCGGCGGCGAAGGAACATCGCGAACGATCCTCCGTGCCGGAGCGCCTCCGGCGCTGGTGCGGCGCGAGATGGAGATCGATGCGCGGCTTAAGGAACTCATCGACAAGCGCGAACGACTCATCAAGACAAGAAAGGCCGTGCAGCGCGAGGCGGGCCTGGGAGACCCGCGCTTGAAGAAACTCGAACTGGCCAGCGGTCAATTGAAGGCCGAAATCAACAATCTCCGGGAAGAACTGAAGATCGTGCGGAACACGATCGCGCAAACAGGCGAGAAGACGACGATCGGCGTTCGCGATATCGCCGTTCCCGGAACACGAATCCAGATCGGCTCCGCTTCGATGGTCCTCAAGACCGTCGTGAGATATGCTCGGTTCCGGAGAGTGGGAAATGAGATCACGATCGGCTCCTACAATTGACACCGTGCTGACGCGTCTGCGCGGAATAGTCGAAGCGGAGTTGGGATTGCTTCCGTCGGAACGCGATGACACCCCGTTTCGCTTGGAAGAACGACTTGCGGAAAGAGAAAGGACGGTGAGAAGTCTGGAAAAATCCGTCACCAAGGGAGACGCCGATTCGGAGGCGGTACAACGAAGGAAAGGCACCGATAGCGGACCGGAGAGTTCTCTCACCGGGCGGCCGGCGTCGCCCATGGATGAGGTCATCGCTCCGTGGAAGGATTGCCGCCGGTGTCCTCTTTGTGAAAAGCGCACGACAATCGTCTTTGGAGCCGGTCGGGTTCCGGCGCCGCTGATGCTGATCGGGGAGGGCCCGGGAGCCGAGGAAGACGCTCGGGGGCTGCCCTTCGTGGGGCGATCCGGAATGCTTTTGACGAGGATGTTGGAGTCGATCGATATCGAGCGGGAGACGGTGTACATCACCAACATCGTCAAGTGCCGCCCTCCGGGCAATCGCAATCCGGAGCCGGACGAGGTGGAGGCGTGTCGTGAACTGCTTGAGGCGCAGATCGACGTCGTCTCACCGAAGGTGATCATGACGCTGGGAGCCTGCGCCATCCGGGCTCTCCTCCCGAATCTCTCCGCTGGGATCACCCGGCTCCGTGGACAACTGCTTCTCTACAACGGGACGAAGGTCGTTCCGACTTTTCATCCCGCCTATCTGCTCCGAAATCCATCCGCGAAGAAAGAGGCCTGGAAAGATCTGAAGTTGGTCCGTCGCCTCTTGCAAGGAGGAAACGCGTGAGCACCGAGCCCCGGGAACCCTCCGCCGAATTCCCGCACTTTCTCTCGGTGCTCGTTCCGATACCGGGAATCGAGGGGGAAGCGTTCACGTATCGAGCAGCGGAAGAGATTCCCCAAGGGGAGCGGGTACGCGTGCCGCTGGGAAGACGGAATACCATCGGCTTTGTTCTTGGATCAGCCCAACCGCTGGAAAATGCCAAGCCGATCCTCGGACGCGCCGACGGATTCGCGGCCTTGACTGGGGAACTCATCGAGATCACTCGCTGGATGGCGCGGCGGTATCACGTCTCGTGGTACCGATGCGTGGAGACCGTTCTGCCGGCGGGTTTGCGGTTTCGAAAAGGAATCGGGCGAAAGCGCCGCCGCGTCCTCGAACCGACGCTTCCCATCGAAAAGATCGAGCCGCTCCTCCGAAAAGACGAGCGAATGCTCTCGGCCGTCCGCTTCCTCGAAGAATATCCCGGAACCGTAACTGTGGCGGAGTTGGCCCGGAAGTTCGAACTGGGCCGAACGCGTATTGATACGCTGGTCCGTAAAGGGATACTGCGAGCCCGTGAGGTGGAGGTGGATCGGCGCCCGAGACTCCCTCGGGGAGCATTCACTTCTTCCGCAAAACCCCTGCCTTTGACGGAGGAACAGCGTTTCGCCCGGGAACGGATTCGGGCTCTGGCTCGCTCCGGAGGAGGAACGCTTCTTCTGCGGGGGGTGACCGGGAGCGGAAAGACGGAGGTGTATCTTCAAAGTATCGCCGAGTTTCTCGAGAAGGGGAAAACGGCTATCGTGCTCGTGCCGGAAATCTCTTTGACACCGTTGACGTTGGAGCGATTTCGAAGCCGGTTCGGAGACCGCATCGCCGTTCTTCATTCGGCTTTGAGCGAGGGGGAACGGTTGGACGAGTGGTTGAGGGTAAAGCGGGGGCGGGCGCAGGTGGTGATCGGCGCTCGTTCGGCCGTCTTCGCACCGGTGGAAAACCTCGGTCTGATCGTGATCGACGAGGCGCACGAAGCCTCGTACAAACAGTCGGATTCTCCGCGATACAATGCCCTTGACATCGCCCGCTTCCGGGCCGAACGTCACGGCGCCGTCGTATTGCTGGGCACGGCCACGCCCGGAATCGAAATGATTTGCGATACCAAGGAAACGATTCACCTCCCGCGTCGCGTCAGAGGAAGCCCCCCCGAAGTGGCGTTGATCGATATGCGGCGTGAGTTGATCGAGGGGAACCGGAGCGTATTTTCCCGACGGCTCCGTTCGGAAATCCGCAAGGTTCTCGAAAGACGCGAACAGGCCATACTTTTCCTCAACAGGCGCGGTCATTCGAGCTTCGTTCTCTGCCGGAACTGCGGGGAGACGGTGCGTTGTCCGCGGTGTGATGTCTCGCTGACATTGCACGAGCGTCCGGGAAAGAAAGTTCTGGTCTGCCATATCTGCAATCACCGCGGGAATCCGCCGCGGACTTGTCCGGCCTGTTCCTCGCGGAAGATCCGAGATTTCGGCGCGGGAACGCAGTTCCTCCAGAAGGAGGTCGAAAGGCGCTTCCCTGGAGCGCGCGTCGCGCGGATGGACGCGGATACGACGGTGAAGAAAGGAGCGCATCAGAAGATTCTGGAGGCCTTTGCCGAGGGCGAATACGATATCCTGGTGGGAACCCAGATGATCGGGAAGGGGCACGATTTTCCGCGGGTGACGCTTGTGGGGGTTCTGGCTGCGGAATCGTCACTCCACCTTCCGGATTTCCGGGCGCCGGAACGAACCTTCCAGCAAATCCTGCAGGTGATCGGCCGGGCAGGCCGGAGCGAACGCGGCGGGGTGGCCGTGATCCAGGCCTATAAACCGGAACACTACGCCGTCTCCTGCGCCGCCCGCGGCCGCCTCGATGAATTCCTCGAACAAGAACGCGCGATTCGCTCCGCATCGGGTCTGCCGCCGTTTCGCCGCCTCTTGCTTTGGACCGTAAGCGCTCGGCGGGAGGGAGCGGCGCGCGAGGAGGCCTTTGCGTTGGTCCGTCGTCTCGAAGGCATTCCGGGAGAACTGCTCGGCCCCGCTCCGGCTCCGCTCGAAAGAATCCGTGAGCGCTGGCGCTGGCAGGTGCGTTGGCTCTTCGATCCGGAGTTGGACGAAGAGGAAATCGAGAACTGGTTAAGGAAAGCCTCGCCCGAGGAAAAAAATACATCCCGGGGAAGAGAGAAAGGCGGAGACGATCTTCGCATCATCGCGGACGTCGACCCAATCGACGTGTTATGAAAAACGTTCACGTTCGGTCCCCGAAGAAATTTTCGACAATGGAAGGAAAGACACAATGAAACCCAGAGAAGGGAAGATATTGATTCTGGGAGCCGAAGGATTTGTCGGCTCGCATCTGGCGGAGCGGCTCCCCCAGGCGGTGCTGCTCGACGACCGAAGTCTTCCGAAGGCGCGGTTTGAACGAACGGTGGTCGGTGACATTCGCGGCGACATCGCTTCCTTGATCGAGGGAAAGGATTTGGTGATTCACGCCGCCTGTCGCGATATCCGTCACTCGATGACGGAGCCGATGGAGGATGCGGATGTCAACGTGCTGGGGACCCTCAATGTCCTGATCGCCTGCCGGAAATTTCAAGTTCCGTGCTTCTATATCTCTTCCGTCTCGGTGACACACGAAGTCAGCCATTATGCGGTAAGCAAATCGGCGGCGGAACGGTACACGCTGATGTACCGGGCTTGGGTCCCCACCTGCGTCGTCCGCCTTTCGAATGTCTTCGGACCGCGGGATACCGAGAGTGTTATCGCAAAGTGGCTGGTTCAGGACGAGATCACGCTCGTCGATCCGTCGGCCACGCGGGATTTCACCTTCATCGAGGATACCCTCGACGGAATCCTGAAGGCGATCGAGGCGTGGCCGGAGGAGGTCGTCAATATTGGAACCGGTGTGGAAACCTCTTTGGGCTCCTTGGCGGAATGGATCGCCAAGAGACTGGGGAAGCCGATCCGCCGGATGCCGCCTCGCGAAATCGATAACGTCATCCGGCGGGTCGTCGATCCGGAACCGGCCCAACGCCTCATCGGTTACCGGGCGAAATGGTCGTTGGAAGAAGGCTTGGAGGAGACGATCCGATGGAACGAAAAGCATCGCATCGCGGGAGGAGAATGCTGAACCAGGATACCAAACGTGACGAGCCCAAAAAGAAATTCGATTTCTCCTTCGGTGTGATTGTCCCCGTTTACAACGAGCCGCGTTTGGCGTTGCTTCTGCGCCGCTTCGACTTTGAGACGACGCCGCTGGTGGTCGTCGTTGATGACGGAAGCGATGACGGATCGCCCGACGTGGCACGGGATTACCCGGTCGTGATTCTACGCCATCCGCAACGTCGTGGCGTCGGCGCCGCCATCCGAACGGGACTGAAGTATTTGAAGAACAAAGGAATCGCCGTGGCCGTCGTCATCGCCGGAAACAACAAGGACGACCCCGGCGAAATCCCGGTCCTGCTGAAAGCGATCGAGGAGGGAGCCGATTATGTCCAATCCTCGCGTTACGCCGCCGGAGCGAAGGTCGAAAATATGCCCTTCCTGCGGGGAGTGATCACGCGGGCCGTTCCCCTTCTCTGGTCGCTCCGGTTCCGCCGGCGGTTCACGGAAGTGACAAGCGGTTTTCGCGCTTACCGCCTCTCGCTGCTCGATCATCCCGATGTCGATATCGATCAGGACTGGCTCGATCGTTACGAACTGGAACATTATCTTCAGTACAAGGCGCTCCAGACCGGGCGGCGTTACGTCGAAGTCGCCGTGACGAAGAGTTATCCGACGGACAAGATGCCCTACACGAAAATCCGTATCTGGAAGGACTGGTGGTCGCTGATGCGTCCGTTCGTCCTGTTGACGCTCGGGATAAAAAAGTAGAACTCCGATAGAGACGGATCGTTCCATCCCGGCCTCCACGTTGAGCTAGGAAGGGAGCGCTCGTTCTCCCACCCGGGTGCGCAGGCTTCCTACCTGCAGTGGAGCGCAGACTCTCCAATCTGCGGCTGGCGGATGGAGCGTAGACTCTCCAATCTGCCGCGAAACCTGGGAGTGCAGGCAACCTGCCTGCAGGATTTGAGCACGGCTTCTCCAACCCGCGGGACAGATCGCCCGGCTTCGCCGCTACCGTCACCGGGCTTGAATAACGACCGATCGCCGCCGCGGGCGGTTGTCGAAATCGACGAGCACGATCTGCTGCCACGTTCCGAGGCACAGTTTCCGTTTTACGAAGGGAATCGCAAGCGACGCCCCCAGCAAGGCCGCGCGGACATGAGAATGACCGTTGCCGTCACCCCACCGTCGGTGGTGTTCATAATCCACATCCTCGGGAGCGATCCGCTCGAAGAGATCCGCCAGATCCCGGCAACATCCCGGCTCGAATTCGATCGTCGTGACGCCCGCCGTGGAACCGGGGACGAAGACGGTGACGGTTCCCTCCTCCAGTCTCGATTCCGAAACGACTCGCTCCACTTCGGACGTGATATCCAGAACCTGCGCATTTCCCTTCGTTGAAATGGAAAGAGTCTTTGTCAGCATCCAATCCATACCTCCCATAATAATATTTTCTTCCCAAGAAGGACGATAACGCCGAAGCACGTGATCCCGCAATATCACAAATGATTCGCAACATTTTCGGAAACGTGTTAACATCCACTCTTCAAATGGGAAATATTCCAGAAGCGAGTTTTTCTGGGGGACACTTTGGAGATCGACGGCTTCGTCCGATGTCGAGAGACTAAATCATGAACCCTCTATCTATTAATTCCGCGGGGAAAACGGCTCTCTGGTGCGCCTTCCTCTTTACCCTTCTTTCCTTTCTGACGGCGGTGGCCGCGGCGTGGCGGCGGGAAACACCGATGGGCCTGCTGACCGTGTCCCGACGTGCCTTTCTTGCCGGGTTTACCCTAACGACGATAAGTACAGGAACGCTTCTTGTACTTCTCGGCACTCATTCCTTCCAGAACGCCTACGTCTGGGCGCATACTTCCACCACGCTTCCTCCTTTCTATTCCCTCTCCGCTCTCTGGGCGGGACAGGAAGGTTCGCTTCTCCTCTGGGTCTGGATTCTTCTGGGCTACGGGGCTTTGCTTTTGGTGCGGTACCGGGAAAGTCCACGAATGTTGCCGTGGATTCTTATTGCTTTGGCAAGTACGGCCCTCTTCTTTCTCTGGCTTACCCTTCACGCGGCGCCAGTCTTCGAGACGCTCTGGGAAAAATTTCCTGAGGCTCCGGTCGGAATGGTTCCGGAGGAAGGCGCGGGCCTCAACCCTCTTCTGCAAAATCCGGGAATGGTCGTTCATCCGCCTCTGCTCTATCTCGGTTACGTCGGCTTCGTCATTCCCTTCGCCTTCGCGATAGCGGTTCTCGGCACCGGCCGCACCGACGCCTTCTGGCTCCGCTCCACGCGCCGCTGGAGTATGACGGCGTGGTTGTTTCTGACCCTGGGGATCCTCGCCGGCGCGCGCTGGGCCTATGTCGAACTCGGTTGGGGAGGCTACTGGGGATGGGATCCGGTCGAGAACGCGTCGTTTATCCCTTGGCTTACCGCCACCGCCTATATTCATTCGGTTATGATCGAGGAACGGCGCGGCATGTTTCGGATCTGGAATATGTTCCTGATCATTTTCACCTACATCCTCTGCCTTTTCGGAACTTTCCTGACGCGCAGCGGTCTGGTCTCCTCGGTCCACTCCTTCGCGAACAGCCCGATCGGAACCTATTTCGCCGTCTTCTTGGGCGTGGGCGGCTTTCTGGTCTTTGGCTGGCTATATATGTGTCGTGACCGCCTGCGTTCGGTGCATCGCATTGAATCGTTTCTCTCACGCGAAGCCGCGTTTCTCTTCAACAACGTCATTATTCTCTCGATGGCCTTTGCCGTTCTCTGGGGAACGATCTATCCGATGATCTCCGAATTTCTCACGGGGGAACGCGCCTCCGTCGGTCCCCCGTATTTCAACAAGGTCCTCTTTCCGCTGGCGATGCTTTTGCTTCTTCTTACCGCTGTCGGACCGATCATCGCGTGGAGAAGAGCGGAGCCGGAGGCGCTCAAACGGAATTTGGCGCGCCCTCTTCTCTGGACCGTAGCCTTTTGCCTCGGGCTTCTCGTCTCCGGCGTGCGAAACATTGCCGTCCTTGCGGGCTTTTTCGCCTCCGGTTTCGTCCTCTTCGCCAACCTCGATGACTACTTCTCCGCCACCGCCGTGCGACATCGGAATCGCGGAGAACATTATTTGAAATCAGCCTGGAATCTTCTCCGAAAAAACGGTCGCCGCTACGGAGGTTACCTCGTTCACGTCGGCATCGCTCTTCTGATCGGCGGAGTGATGGGAGCCTACTATAACCGCGAACGGGAAGTCGATCTCCTGCCCGGGGATACTGCGATTCTGGAACCCTATTCGGTGAAATTGGAACGGGTGGAAGAGATTAACGAAGCGAATCGAAGCGGATATCGAGCCGTGTTGGCGGTGTCGGAAAACGGTCGAATTGTTGAGACGGCGACACCGGAGATATCCTTCTTTCGGGGAACGGGAATCGAGAGGCAGCGCACGAGCGAAGTGGACATTCTTCCGCGTCTCAGTGGAGATTTGTACCTTGTTCTTGCCGGCGTGGATGAGCAGGGACGTGCCGGACTTCAACTTCGCTGGAATGCTCTTGTCGGGTGGGTGTGGGTCGGGGGCGGTTTGATGTTTCTCGGTTCTCTCTTTGCACTGGCCCCCCCGCCTTCTCGGAAAGGTGTTCGAAGGAGTCCAGCGTGAACGAAAGACCGATCAGAAAACGACCTTTTTTTCGGACACGGCAAGATGCCGTCATGTTCGCCGTTCTGCTTTTTCTTTTCTCCTCACTCGCTTTTCAAGCCGCCGCCAAGGAACCCCCAACGATGCGTTCGCTTTCGGCTGAAGTGATCTGTCCTTGTGGCTGCGGCCTCACTGTCGCAAACTGCAACCACACGACCTGCTCCGGCCGCGATGAAGTGCGAGGGAAATTGAAAGAGTACTTGAAAGCAGGAATGACCGAGGAGGAGATCCTCGCCTTACTCGAACAGGAATACGGCAAGGGAATCCGAGCCGAACCTCCGATGCGAGGTTGGGATTGGTCGGCGTGGTTTTTGCCCTTGTTGGCGCTCTTGGGGGCTGTTGGAACGGGCGGGACCCTGCTTTCCCGTTGGAGAAGGTCGGAAACCGCCGAAACTGGACCACGAGTGGAGACAGCCGAGCGATCCCAAGAGGTCGCGGACAGCGGCGAGGACATCGATCCAAAAGCTCTCGAAGCCTTTCGCAAGCGGTTGGAGGAAGGGGAATGACCCTGCTCGTCGTCGTGGTCGCGCTCCTGCTCCTTTACTGGACGATCACGGGGTTCACGGTTGCGTCCGATTCTCCCGAAGCGATCCGCTCGGAGGAGAAAGCCCTTCACGCAATTGTGGACGCCGCCGTCAACGAAATCCGCGACCTCGACGCCGACCAGGACGCGGGAAAGATTTCCCCGGAGGATTATCGCGTGGCGAGGGAACGTGTCGAGCGCCGTGCGGCGCGGGCCCTGATGCGTTTGGAACAACTTGCGGACGGGAATGAAGCAAGAAAAGAAGGGCGAAAAGAACGGCGGGAGAAAGGAAAAAAATTGAAAAAGAAGAGGAAGGGGAAAGGAAAAGAACGCAATGAAAAAGATTAGGGGAATTATCGCCGTTGCCATTGCCTCCTTTCTGGCCGGTTGGTTGCTGGGAACTTCGGCGTTGAACAAACCTGGACGAGGACTCCCTGTCGGGCATCCCCCTCTGCCGGCAGCAGAGATGGCGAATCCGCTTCGATATCGCCAGGGGCGGGAAGAAGAACGGCCGCCGCGGAGTCGTCCTGTGACAGTTGCGGCCCCCGATTCTCCGAATATTCGGCGGGAGTAAATAGGAGAGGTCGCCGAATTTCTCCAACTGCTGAACTTTTGGGAATTCAAAAAAAAGCGTGATAAGATTACGATGTTAAGAAGAAGAGAACCGAGAAAAGGAAATTGTCATAGGCTGTCAAGGTGAGATTTTCCGCCGCCGGGTTTGGAGCAGAGTCATAGCCGACGGCGCGTCGAAAAACGAAAATAACGGTGAGGAAACAAGGAGGACTTGTGAAAAAAACACGTGTAACTTTGGCCGTGGCGCTGCTGGTGTTCGGAGTCGTTTATCTGGTATTTGCCGTCTCCCGCGCCGAGGGAATCGTTTACAAGAAGGTCAGGGAGATTCGAGCCGAAAACGCCGCGCGCGATGCGGGCCGCTCCTACCGCCTTACGGGAAACGTCCTCGCCGGAACGATCGAACACCGTTTGGACAAAAGAACGGTCGTCTTTACGGTAAAGGATGAAGACGGCGAGACGATGCCGGTGATGTATCAGGGAACTGTCCCGGACACCTTCAAGGACGGCGCGGAGGTTGTCGTTTCGGGAAAATACGATCGGAGCGCTGACCGGCTTGAGGCGACGGAACTTCTGACAAAGTGTCCGAGCAAGTATCAAGGACAAGCAAATCCCATCACCGCCGCCCAGCGGAAACTGCCTCCATCCAATGCCTCCGCTCCTTCAAATCGATAACGTCGAACGCCGTTTCGGCGATCGCACCGGTGTCCGCCTCGATCACCTCGAACTGGAAGAGGGAGAGACGGTTCTTCTTCGCGGTCCGAACGGCTCCGGAAAAACGACTCTTTTGCGGTTGGCGGCCGGTTTGCTCAGACCGACCGCGGGGACGGTGCGAGTCTTGGGAAAAGATCCGGCGAGGGAGCCGGAGGTGCGCCGGGAAATCGGTTATCTTGGTCATGAACTGGGGCTCTACTCCGAACTCACCGCTCGAGAGAACTTGGAGTTCTATTCTCGAGTGAAACCGAGAGGAAAAGGAGAAAAACCGCCGGGTCCCGAGAAGATCGAACGGATCTTGGATCGCGTCGAATTAAGCGAAGCAGCGGGGATTCGTGTCGAGGCCTTTTCGCGCGGAATGAAGGAGAGGCTGGCGTTGGCCCGGGTGATGCTCTTCGATTCTTCCCTCATTCTCCTGGACGAACCCACGACGGGTCTGGATCAGGCCGGAATCGAGATTTTGATTTCCTACTTGAAGGGACGAGCCGCGGCGGGGGCCGCCGCGCTCGTCTCGACACACGACGGAATGTTTCAAGAAACAATCGAGGCCGGTGTCGTGAGGTTGGAAGAGTGACGTTTCGGGTGGTTCGCGCCATGATTGGAAAAGATCTCCTTCGTGAAACGCGAACGGGAGAAGTCGTTCTCGGCGGAGTCGGACTTTCCTTGACGGTGATTCTGATCTTTGCTTTCGCCTTTCCGGCGGGCGCGGTGGGATACGAACATGCCGCGGCGGCGTTGTGGGTGGCGATTCTCGTCGCAACGCAGGTAAGTCTTTCCCGCAGCGTGGAAATTGAACGTTCCAACGGGCGACTTGAGACCTTGCGGTCGTTGGGAATCGATCCCGGTCTCTTTTATCTTGCAAAATCCTGTTCGCTCTTCGCCTCGATGCTTCTCCTCCTCCTTCCGACGCTTCTCGCCTGCGCCTTCTTTTTTCAGATCCCCGCCGGTCAGGTTCCGGGATTGGCGGGAGTCGTGTTGCTGGGAGGAGTGGGTTTGGCGTTGGCCGGACCGCTTCCGGTCTGGCTTGGTTCCGCCTCGAAGATTCGCGAGGTCTTGACGCCGATGCTCTCGTTCGTGATCTTCATACCCTTTCTGATCACGGCCGTGATGGCCTCGCGCGACATTCTCGAAGGAAACGGCTTTTCGTCTGCGGGGATGACGTTGGCGGCTTTCGATTTCGTCGTCGGCGGCACGGCGCTTCTTCTGGCTCCGGCCGTCCTTGAAGATTGAAAAAATGGATTAAGAAAGGAGTTGTCATGGTAGAACGATTTTTGAAGTTTTTTGCGGGAGTATTGCTGCTAACGGGCATCTTTCTCGCTCTCGAATATTCCCCCCCGTTTTATGATTCCGACGGGAAATATCTCGGGGAAGCATTCCGTATCTTCTTTATGCACGTTCCGGCGGCTTGGAATTCCTTCCTCTGCTTTCTTGCCGCTTTCGTTGCGGGGATCGGGTATCTGATCAATCGAAAACCGTCATGGGATATCTTCGTCGCCTCGTGTCTCGAGGTCGGTTGGGTTCTGGCTTGTCTGGTGATCGTGTCCGGTCCGATCTGGGCGCGCGCGGCCTGGGGCGCGTACTGGACCTGGGAACCGAGGCTTACGTCGTTCCTCGTTCTTTGGCTCGTGTACCTCGCCGGTCTGATCCTGCGCGGGAGCATCGAGGACCGCGAGACCCGCGCTCGGTTTACCGCCGCCTACGCGGTCTTGGCCTTCGCTACCGTTCCCATCGTCGTCCTCTCCATCCATCTCTGGGGAGCCAAAAACCATCCGAAACCAGGACCGGATTTCTTCGGAGATCCCAGGATTCGCGCAACTCTCTTCTTCAATACCTTCGCCTTTCTCGCGGCGACTGTGTACCTTGTCGGAAAGAGAATGAAACTCGAAAGGAGCCGATGACGATGGAAAATCCCTTTCACGTAAATTACCTCTTTGCGGCCTACTTGGCGATCTATGGAATTCTCTTAGTGTACGATATTCTGCTCGATCAACGAATCGAGACTCGAAAGCGGGAGCGGAAATGACGAGGGTTTCGCCGCCTGGAAAGATCACCGAGGTCGATCTTTCCTTGGTCGAGAAATACGACGTTCCCGGACCGCGTTACACCTCGTATCCCACCGCGCTGGCCTTTTCCGACAAGGTCGATTGGAAGGCTCTGGAGCGGACGATCGCGGAAGATTTCGCCGATTCACGGGATGTCTCGCTCTACATTCATATTCCTTTCTGTGACACTCTCTGCTGGTTCTGCGGATGCACGACGATCATCAGCCGACGACACGAAATTGTTGGACCGTATTGCGAGGCCCTCAAGTCCGAATTCGCTGATTGGACCCCACGGCATGGAAAGAAAACGGCACTGCAGATTCATTTCGGCGGCGGGACTCCGACATATCTCTCTCCTGACGAACTCCGACGTCTCGGCGAGATTCTCCTGATGCATTTCGAGATTCCCCCCGAACGGGAATTCGGGGTGGAGATCGACCCGCGGGAATTGACGCGGGAACATGTTCGGGCCTTGCGGGAGATCGGGGCGAACCGCGTCTCGATGGGAGTCCAGGATCACAATCCGGCGGTTCAAGAAGCGGTGAACCGGATTCAACCGTTCGAACTGACGCGCCGCGTCGTCGATTGGGCGCGGGAGGAAGGAATGCTCTCCGTCAACCTCGATCTTATCTACGGCTTGCCTCATCAGACGGCGGACAGTTTCCGTGTGACGCTTGAAAAAACCCTGGCTCTCGACCCGGATCGGCTCGCCGTCTTCAATTACGCCCACGTGCCTTGGGCGAAGCCGCACCAAAAAATATTGGCGCGGAAAAATCTGCCGCCTCCTCGGGAAAAACTGCGGATTCTCAAGGAGACGATCGAATTCCTCACGAGTCACGGGTATGTGTTCATCGGAATGGATCATTTCGCGCGGGAAGACGATGAGATCGTGAAGGCTCAGCGTTCGGGAACGCTCCAAAGGAATTTTCAGGGATACAGTACTTTCGGCGGGATTCCCATTGCGGGCTTCGGTATGTCGGCGATCTCGCAGACACGGCGCTGTTACGCTCAAAACGAAAAGAATCTGGAAACGTACCAGGTGCGGATCAGGGGAGGCGGAAGGGCGTGGTCTCGAGGCTTGATCGTCTCGAAAAAAGACCTCGTCAGGCGTTACGTGATCATGAACATTATGTGCAACCTCCGGCTCGATTACCTCGCAGCCCGGCGGGAAACCGGAGTCGAAATTCGAGAGGAATTTGCACGCGAAATCGAAGGGTTGCGGGATCTGGAGGAGGACGGGTTGATCGAGCGGGGGAACGAGGGGATATTGGTTACGGAGCGTGGCCGACTCTTCATCCGCAATATAGCGATGCGGTTCGATCCCACGGTCGGTCAAGCCGCTGATCGCTATTCGCGAACCGTGTGACGGCACCGGATTCGTGGGAAGGGAACGCTGCATTTTGGCGGCGAGTGACGCGCAAGGGAATGCCGAACAGTCGCCCGTGATCGTGATCGGAGGCGGAATCGCTGGTCTCGCGGCGGCTTGGAAACTCGCACGCGCCGGCAAAAAAATTCGATTGATCGAGAAAGATCGACGACTGGGAGGAGTGATCCGGTCCCTGAGGAAAGACGGCTTTCTGATCGAGGAAGGCCCGAATACGGTTCAGAATCACTCGGATGAATTGGGAGAAATGCGGCGGGCGTTGGGTCTGGAGGATCGTTTGCTCTTCGCCACGGGAACGGAAAAAAAATATCTTGTGCGGTTTGGGCGCGTCCATCCTGTCCCTACCGGCGTTCTTTCCTCTGTTACGTCTCCGCTGCTTTCTCTGAGGGGAAAGGTTCGTCTGGCAGTCGAGCCATGGGTGAAGCCCTTTCCCTTGGCGGGAGTCTCGGCGGAGGAGTTCATCCGCCGCCGGATAGGAAGAGAAGGCTACGAACGGCTTTTCGAGCCGGTCGTTGCGGGAATCTACGCGGGAGATCCGCGGGAAATGGAGATGCGTTACGCATTTCCAAAACTGACCGCTTTGGTGGAAAATTCGGGAAGCCTCATCCGTGGTGCCGTCGAAAGAATGAGACGAGCACGGAGGGACCGGGCGCTCCAAAAGAGGCAAAAGCGCCAAGCGATGATCTTCTCATTTCCGGAGGGACTGGAGGAGCTGCCGCGCGCCGTCGAGAAATTTCTCGGAGACCGTCTTCTTCTTGGAACGCGCGCGCGGAAAATTGAGCCGATCGATCACGGATTTCGCCTTACACTTGAGAAAGGTGATGGGATGAAAGAGCAAGTCTTCGGCTCGGACGTCGTCCTGGCGGTTCCGGCTCACGCCCTCTCCGGAATCGAAATGCCTCCCGAGGTACGCAAGGCGTGTGAGGTGTTGGCCGGAGCGCCGTACGCCCCGGTCGGCATTGCGGCTTTGGGATACAAGGATCAGGGGCCGCTGCGGAGACTCGAAGGTTTTGGAGTTCTCGTCCCCGCCGTGGAACGGCGGTCCATTCTTGGAGTGCTCTTTTCCTCGAGTCTCTTTCCGGAGCGCGCTCCGAGGGGAATGAGGCTCTTGACGATCTTCTACGGTGGGCGGCGAAATCCGGAAATGGTGCTCGATGAAAAAGAATTCCCGCGTGAGGCCATTCTTCGGGACCTGCAGGAGATATTTGGAATTGAAGAAGAGCCTCTCTTCGAGCATTGGATTCGGTATCCGAAAGCGATCGCCCAATACCTTCTGGGCCACGGAAGAATTCTTAAGGCACAAGAAAGGTTGGAGGCGCGTTGCCCCGGCCTCTTGCTGGCGGGTAGTTACCTTACCGGCGCCTCGGTTCCGGCGACGGCGGACAGCGGATTCCGTGCGGCTGAGAAGATCCTTTCTCGGTGACTATTCGATTTCGGCCGAGGGAAAAAAGGAAACATTTCTGAAGGCCCGTTCGAGCTTTTCACGATCCAAACCGAATTCCAAAAGTAACTCCCCGTTGGCGGCAAGGGAAAGAGAGGGAGAAGAAAGCAACGAATCCGTTCCGACAGCCAAAGAGAGATCGAGACGGTCGATGAGACGTAGGCGTTCCACTGTGTGACGTCTTGATGCGGAGCCGGAACCGAAAGCCGTTCCGATCGAGCGGTTGGAAAGCGGGCAGAGGCAGAGCGTAGCTCCTGATTCGGCGATCAGATGATAGTCTCGTTCGAAAAGATGCATTCCGTGAACGATCAGCGTGGTCGGCCGAAGAAGACCGTACTGATTCAGAATCGAACAAGGCGTCCTCCCTTTGAGAAACGTGATCTGGTCCGAAGGATAGTTTCGCTCGAGCAGTAGTTCAGCGAGCGGCCCGGAACCGGTCTCGAAAAGTTCCCTCTCCTCCTTCGATTCCCCGGCATGAACGGAAAGAGGAACATCTTCTGGAAGCCCGGAAAGTGTTTCCCAAACCGATGGGAAGACGGTGTGGAGGGAATGAGGAGCAAGCCCCTCGTCGCCGGAAAGGGATGAGAAGCCTTCGGGGAGCTGATCGCGAAGAAATTCCCTGTACCGAAGAATTCTGATCGATGATGGAATTGGCCTTCGGGAATTCGCCGTGTGATCGGCGAGGTGTGTGATGCCTTGTTTCGCCATCGTCGAGATCGTCGTTTCCGGAGAAGCCGGCTCTTGATCGCGAGACTGATAGGAAAGGACACGGCGGATCCACGGAATCATACCATCACCGTAACCGAGATTCTTGGACGCGTTCCATTCGGAGTGGGTATGCGCATTGACAAGCGGAAAAGACATAACCGCAGGAAAGGTAAAGGAAAACGGCGGAACAAGAAAGGCAAAAGAAAAAGAAGATAGAAGAGATTTTTTCTGCCGTCCTTCGCCGACGGCCCGCTAAACGGAAAACCTCACACGAGAAACGAAAACGTCAAAAGAAGGTATCACACAAAACCGTCATCACGTTTTCTTGCTTTGTTTCTCTTCGGCTTTTAAAAAGATGCTCCCTATCTTTTCGCGGCTTGAAAGAGTATTGAGTATCCAACGACAATATCTTTTTCCTACCGCTTCCGGAGCTATCACAATTACCTCAGGAGTGTCATAGGGATGAAGCAAGGGAAGCCGTTTCATCAGCTTCGATAAAACCGAACGCGAGGTCTTGATGAGCAAGATCGTTTCGGTATCGTCGCATTCCTCGCCATCCCAAAAATAGAATGATCGGGCTCCGGGGAGAATCGTGACGCACGCCGCAAGATTCTCTCCTCGGAGTTTCCGCGCCAGCACCGCCGCTTCCTCCGGACTCCCCACCGTCGTCAACACGATCCGAATTTCCGTCTCGGGCATTCCCGGCTCCTTTCTTCCAGAAAAATCGAGAAAAATATCGATCTTTCTACTCAAGCCCCCTCTGCTTCCAGCCGATTTCTGATAATGTTATGGCACGAGTCCGTTCCTATGACAACATCGGAATTCTGGGCAACGCAATGGGATATGCGATGCTGCGGCATGAGGTTCTGGCGGATAACATTGCCAATATCGATACACCCGGCTTCAAACGATCAGACGTATCCTTTCAGTACGAACTCCAACGGGCCCTCGATGAATCCCCCAGGATCGAGATGCAACGTACATCGGACCGGCATTTCGAAACCCAGCCGCCCCACGATCCCTTGAGGGTCAAACCAAAGGTCTTCGCGGAACTCGATACCTGGTCTCGTAATGATAAAAATAACGTCGATCCGGAAGTGGAGATGTCACGGCTGGCGGAAAACACGCTGTATTATCAGGTGCTGGTGAACCGTATGTCCGACACGATGCGGAATTTGCGCAATATCGTCACGCGGACGCCGACGTTGTGACGAAGAGAGTAAAGGAGGGGAGGAAGATTCACTGATGGGCGCCTTCCTTTCGCTTTACACAGCGGCTTCGGGTTTGAGTGCGCAACGGACCCGCCTCGATGTAATTGCAAACAACATCGCCAATGCGGACACGACGAGACGAGGTGACGGAAAGCCCGGGCCCTACCGACGGCAACGGGTTATCTTCGAGCCGCGGGAAAATCCCATCCGTTTTCAGATTCCGCTGGTCGAGGGGTCCGATCGTAATCTCTTCGATAAACCGGGAACCGGCGTGCGAATCACCAAGATTATTGAGAATGACGGGCCGGTTCCCTACAAATATCTTCGCTATGAACCGAACCACCCGGATGCGAATGCCGAAGGATATGTTGAATATCCCGATGTTGACATCGTCGTTGAAATGGTGGATATGATAGATGCATCACGGGCCTACGAGGCGAACGTGACGACGATCCGGGATTTCCGTCAGATGTGGCAGGATACCTTGAGACTGGGTGGACAATGATTGAAACGAAATTAGACCTCTTTGATCTCGTTCCCAAGGCGGAAACGTTTCGGAAAACGAGCCGGCGGGTTCGATCGGTTGCGTCCGCGCCGCCAAAACCGGGCGCGGAACTTGTCCAGGAATTCGGCAAAATCCTTGGTGAAAAACTGGAATCCTTGATCGATGTTACTCAGACCTCGGAACGTATGGCTCGAGACTTCGCTGCGGGAAAGGTCGAAAACTTGCATGAGGTGATGATCGCGGGAGCCAAGGCTGATCTGGCGATCGAAACCGCGGTTCAAGTCCGCAACCTGGCCGTCCGCGCTTATCAAAACCTTACGACGATGAGATAGAACCTCCATCCTCAACCGCTCGTTCCATCTTCCCGCTAACATTGCGGTACTGCTACAATATCCGTCGTTCTTCGATGGACAACGAGTGTCTCTCTATTCGACGGTAACATTTTCCGTCCGGTCGTGTAGAATCGAGTCCTTGAGTTATGAAAAGAAAAACATCATTGCGGGACACACCGGTGCCTTGCGCGGTCTGGGGAAAACAGATTCCTCCGGAGGCACAAAAGCAAATCGACCAAGCCTGCCGGCTTCCGGTCGCCGTCCGGGCCGCCTTGATGCCCGATGCGCACGTCGGTTACGGGTTACCGATCGGCGGCGTCCTGGCCACACGCGACTCCGTGATTCCCTACGCCGTCGGCGTCGATATCGCTTGTCGTATGAAACTCAGCCTCCTCGATCTCCCCATTTCTTCCTTCGAAACATACTCAGATCGCCTCAAGGATGCCCTTCAAAGAGAAACACGCTTCGGGATCGGCGCTGCCTTCCGAAAACGCCGATCTCATCCGGTAATGGATGAGGATTGGAACTTTTCCAAAATAACCCGCGAAATCAAGGATAAGGCCTACGCACAACTGGGAACGAGTGGGAGCGGAAATCACTTCGTGGAATTCGGAATTCTGGAATTGGAGGAAAAATTGCGCGACACGGAGGCAGGACGGTACCTGGCCTTGCTAAGCCATAGCGGTAGTCGTGGGCCCGGACACGCGGTTGCTCAATACTATAGCCGCCGAGCAAAGGAACGGCGGAAAGATCTGCCGCCCGAATTGCGAAATTTGGCGTGGCTCGAACTGGATTCCGCCGAGGGCAAGGAATATTGGATCGCGATGGAATTAATGGGACGTTACGCCTCCGCGAATCACGAACTGATTCATACCGCCATCGCGCATGCGCTTGGAGCCGAAATCCTTATTTCAATCGAAAACCACCATAACTTCGCCTGGAAGGAAAGGCACGACGGAAGAAATGTGATCGTCCACCGGAAAGGAGCCACTCCGGCGGGAAAAGGACAACTGGGAATCATTCCGGGAACGATGGCGTCTCCCGCTTTTCTTGTCGAAGGAATGGGAGAACCACGCTCCCTCCGATCAGCCGCGCATGGCGCCGGCCGAATATTGAGCCGAAAAGAAGCGAAGAAGAATTTCTCCTGGAGCAAAGTGAAAAAGATTCTTGAAGATGCAGGAGTGGAATTGATCAGCGCCGGCCTCGACGAAGTGCCTATGGCTTATAAGAACATCGTAAACGTTATGGAAGAACAGAAGGATCTCGTGAGGATCCGCGGAATATTCCATCCCCGAATCGTGAAAATGGCTCCCTCCGGCTCCCCTCCGGAAGACTGATTCGATATCGCCGACCACTACCTCCGCATTTCTGCGCCGAAATTGACAAAATGGAAGAATGACACCTTTTATCCACTGGATATCCACAGGTTGGATTCCCTCTTTTCCCGCGGTTGAATAAGGGGAAGGAAAGGTATAGAAATTTATTGAATTGAAAGAGAAGAGGGATCCGAGTATTCATGGATTCCAAATCTCCTGGGCAAGCAGTTCGAAACGTGGTTGGAACGTAGCAAGGAACGGTAGGGGTAGTGAACGAATTCTTTCAACGCATACTCGGTTATTTCCGAGAACTATGGGGGCGTTTGACTCCGGGACAGCGGATAACCTCCGGCGTGTTGCTCGGGGCCACCATCCTTCTCTTCGCCGGAATCCTGATGATGGCCAGCAAGACGGTGTGGGTCGAACTGGGAACCTTCGAACTCCAAGAAGCCGCGCAAATCAAGACGGAACTGGATAAACGCGGCTACACGGCCGGAAAGGATTACCGCTTATCGAACGGGGGCCGGACAATCGAGGTGGATGCAAAGAAGCGAAACGAAATTCACCTCGCGTTGGCGGAAAAGGGCCTCTTCGGACACGCGGAAAAGGGGTTCAGCATCTTCGAAAAGTTCGACATCACGACGACCGACTACGAACAGCGGATCAAAACGCTCGAGGCGTTGAAATCCGAGATGCGACGGATGATTCGAGCCTATTCGCAAGTCGAGGATGTCAGTATCTCGGTACCGTTTATCGAGAACCAATCGATCTTCATCGAGACCGAAATTCCCCAGACGGCTTCCGTTGTGCTCACGCTTCGGCCCGGTATGAAGTTGGACAACGAACAGATTCGAGCGATCCGGAACCTGATTGCCGGAGGCTTCCCGGGACTTACGGAAGAGAACATCACCCTGACGGACCAGTTCATGCGGCCGTTGATCCCGGACGACGAAGGGGAAGGAAAATTGAAATCCCGGCAGATGGCCGTCGAATTGGAGACCGAGCGACAATTGGAGCGGGACATCCGCAAGGTTCTGGGGCCGGTCCTTGGAGACGACAAGTTCACGGTTGCGGTCAACGTCGATTTCGACTGGGACAACGTCCAAATAAAAGCGGAAAAGTACGCGGTTCCCGGTTTCGAACAGTACAAGTTGTCGGAGCAGACGGAAGACGAAAAATTGAAGGGCGAGGGTGTCCGGCCGGGAGGGGAACCCGGAGTCTCGTCGAATTCTCCGCCGGTTTACAACGCGATCGGAAGAACGGGGCCGATCGACTATTCCCGTTCCGAAAAGATCGTGAACTACCTTTCGGACAAGACGACGACGGAGCGGATACAGTCGCCGTATGTAAAGCGCATCTCGGCCGCCGTCGCCGTGGACGGAATCTGGAAAGAAAAAGAAGACACCTCGGGCAAGATCGTACGGGAATACATCCCGCGATCGCAGCAGGAACTGGAACACATCAAGGCTCTGGTCAAATCGGCCTTGGGGAACTCGCCGGAACGAAACGACCTCGTTGAAGTGCGCAATATTCCGTGGGATCGAACGAAGGAATTCGCGTATCTCGATGCGAAGCGCGCGAAGGAAGCCTTCCGCCGGAAGATGATGATCTATTCCCTTTTGGCCGCGCCGCTCGTGATCCTTTTGATCGTGCTGTATCTGGCCTGGAGGAGGCACGTCCGGTTGAAGGAGGAGGAGTTGGCGAGGCAGCGGGAGTTGGAGCGACAGAAGGCCCTGGCGGCGGCGGAGGCCGGGCTGGGCGCGGAGATCTCGTTGGAGGAGCAGGAGCGGCAGGAAATTCAGCGCCGCGCGGCTTCTTTGGCCCGCGCCAAGCCGCAAGTCGTGGCAGATCTCCTGCGGACCTGGATGGCCGAGGATACCTCGGCGGCTGCGTGACACGACGAATGCGTCCTTTACCGGAACAGCGAAACCTTATCGAATCGGGGTCCCGCGAAAACGTGCGGAGTGTGATAGAATGAAAGTAAGAAGGAAAGAGGCAAGAGAGTTTCAGGAGGTGGTCCAGAACAAGTGGTTCATCAGAAATCACAATCGCTGACCGGCAAACGAAAGGCGGCGATCTTTCTCATCAGTATGGGTCAGGAAATCTCCGCCGAGATATTCAAGCACCTTCGGGACGAAGAGATCGAGCAGTTGACGCTCGAGATCGCTCGCGTGGACCGTGTTGATCCGCAGGAACGTGACGCGATTTTGGTTGAATTCCAGGAAATGATGCTCGCTCAGGAATTTATCAGCCAAGGCGGAATCGAGTACGCTCGTGAAATACTGGAAAAGGCCCTCGGTTCCGATCGGGCCATCGACATCATCAATCGCCTCACGACCAGCCTTCAGGTCCGGCCGTTCGATTTCATCCGCAACGCCGATCCGAGCCAGTTGTTGAACTTCATCCAGGGAGAACATCCGCAGACGATTGCTCTGATCCTTTCCTACCTCAATCCGCAGACGAGTTCTCAGATTCTCGTTCATCTCCCCGATGAACTTCAGGCGAATGTTGCGAAACGGATCGCCGAAATGGATCGGACTTCTCCGGACATCATCCGGGACATCGAGCGGGTATTGGAGCGGAAGTTGAGTTCGTTGGTGAACGAGGAATACACCTCCGCGGGTGGAATCGATGCGATCGTTGAGGTGCTGAACCTCGTCGACCGGACGACCGAGAAATCCATCATCGAGGCGCTGGAGGAGGAGGATCCCGAGCTGGCCGAGGAGATCAAGAAACGCATGTTCGTCTTCGAGGACATCACGCTCTTGACGGACCGTGACATTCAGCAGGTGATGCGGGAGGTAGACACAAAGGAATTGGCGTTGGCCTTGAAGGCGGTGGACGACGCCGTGAAGGACAAGATCTTCAACAATATGTCGAAACGCGCGGCTGCGATGCTGCGGGAGGATATGGAGTTCATGGGGCCGGTCCGGCTTCGTGATGTCGAGGATGCCCAACAGAGAATCGTCAATATCATCAGGAAGTTGGAAGAACAGGGAGATATCGTAATCGCCCGCGGTGGCGAGGAAGAACTGGTGGTTTGATGCCCGAGGAGACTTCTTCGCGAATCATCCGGGCGGAAAACGTTGCGGAATCCGGAGAAGTGATTCAGTTGACCTTCCACAAGGCGATTACGCCCCGGTTTCGTGAGGAAGCGGACGCCCGCCGGTTGGAAATTCGGAACCGATTGGCGCGCCGAGCCGCCGAGCGGGCGGAAGAGGCGGAACGAATCCGCGTGGAACGTTTGAAGAACGCCGAGGTGGAGGCACGGGGAATCCTGAATGCCGCCCGGGAAGAGGCGGAAGCGATCGTGAAGCGTGCCCGTGAGCAGGCCGCCGCGGTTACGGAAGAAGCCCGGCGGGCGGGACAGGCGGCCGCGGAGGCCGCCGCTCGGAAAAAAGCGCTCGAAGAAGTCAAAGGAACTCTGGTCCATCTCGAGAAGATCGCGCAACGGCTACGGCGGGAGCGCCGTGCCTTCTTTCTTTCCGGCGCCGAGGGTATGATCGATTTGATCCAGGTCGTCCTCGAAAAGATCCTTCGCCGTCCGGTAAACATCGATCGGGAAACGGTCAAAAGAACCCTGCTTTCCGCCGTCGAAAAGATCACGGGAACGGAAAAGATCTTCGTTCGCGTCCATCCGGACGATCTCGCTGTCGCCGGTGAAATGCGGGAAGAAATCCTGCGCCTCGTGACAGGCGTCAGTGAGATTGAGATTTCTCCTGATACGGGAGTCAGCCGCGGTGGCGTTGTGATCGACACCGACTTCGGACGGATCGATGCCAGAATCAGCAGCCAGATCGAGGAATGCCTCCGCGAGATGCGTTCGGTCGTCGAGGAATCCGTGCCGTTCGATCTCTCGGACACGACCGCAGAAAACAACGCCTCCGAAATGACTCCCGAATCCGCCCCGCGTGTCTTGGGGGCCGAATGAATCCGAACACCGTGGCGGAAAAAGTGATCCGCCGATTCCGCGACACACTCGAAAGCGTCGACCTCGTTCGTCCCGGTGGCCTGGTTACGCGCGTGACCGGCCTCGTCATCGAATCTTCCGGTCCCCCCGCTTCCGTTGGCGACGTCTGTCTCGTTCGACTTTCCCGTCAAGGAAAGGGTTTTCGGGCGGTGTACCGCCTCGCGGAGGTGATCGGCTTCCGGGACGGAAAGACGCTTTTGATGCCGGTGGGCGAGATGGGGGGCGTTAGCCCGGGGGATCTCGTCCTCGCTACAGGACGTCCCGTGACGATTCCCGTCGGCCCCGAACTTCTCGGTCGTGTTCTCGACGGCCTCGGAACCCCGATGGACAATGCCGGTCCGTTGCGTTGTCGTCGTTCGGCTTCCGTCTTCCGTTCCCCTCCCGATCCCGTTATGCGTCCCCGAATCACGAAACCACTTTCTCTCGGAGTCCGCGCCATCGACGGTCTTCTTACCGTCGGCAAGGGACAGAGAATCGGCATCTTCTCCGGTTCCGGCGTCGGAAAGTCGACGTTGTTGGGAATGATGGCCCGTTACACCGCCGCCGACGTCGTTGTCGTGGCCTTAGTGGGAGAACGGGGACGGGAAGTTCGTGATTTTATCGAACGCGATCTCGGTGAGGCCGGTTTGAAGAAAAGTGTCGTCGTTGTCGCAACGAGCGACAAGGCTCCCTTGGTGCGTATCCGTTCCGCGATGACCGCCACGACTATCGCGGAGAGTTTCCGCGATCAGGGCGCGGATGTCCTCTTTCTGATGGATTCCGTGACACGCTACTGCCGCGCGCTTCGCGAGGTCGCGCTGGCCGCGGGGGAGCCTCCGGGACTGCGCAGTTTCCCCCCCAGCGTCTTCTCAACGCTTCCGCGGCTCCTCGAACGAACGGGAACCTCCGAACGCGGAACGATCACGGCCCTCTACACCGTCCTCGTCGATGCCGACGATATGAACGAACCGGTCGCCGACAATGTTCGTGGAATCCTCGACGGCCATATCGTCCTTTCGCGCGCGTTGGCCTCTCGGAATCACTACCCGGCGATCGACGTTCTCGAATCGATTTCGCGTTTGATGAACGACATCGTCTCTCCGGAGCAAATCGAAGCCGCAGGAAAGATCAAGGAATGGATCGCGTCGTACCGCGATGCCGAGGATTTGATTCGGATCGGCGCCTATGTGGACGGTGCGGATCCGGTCATCGATGAAGCCAAGAAACGTATGCCGATGATCGAATCCTTCTTGCGTCAGAGGGTCGAAGAGCCCTCGACGATGGAGCAAACACTGGCGAAGTTGAAGGAGGTCGTGGGCTGATGGCGCGTTTTCGTTTCCGGTTGGAGCGGGTCTTGTCGGTGCGACGGCATGAAGAAGATCGCGAGAAGTTGCGTTTCGCCGTCGCGGTGCGGAATCTGGAGGAAGCGCGGAAGAACCTCCGCGCGACGCGGGAAGAGTTGCGCCGGGCTGTCGAGAAGGGGGCGGCCGTGGCGGCGGCCCGACCGACAATCGAGGATCTCGTCCGAGACTATGAATACCGAGCGGCGTTATTGCGAAGAGAAGAACGCGAGACAAAAGCCGTTGAGGAGGCACAGGAACGCTATGAGGAGGCACGCCGCTACTTGATCGAGGCGCGAAAGAAACGCCGCCTCCTTGAGCGCCTCCGGGAACGGCGGTTCGAGGAGTGGAGGGAAGAAGAAATCCGACGGGAACAGGAAGAACTGGATGAAATGGGAGTGGCCGGTTTTCGACGCCTGCGGGAAGAAGAGGCCTTGGTCGGATGAGCGCCACGGGTATATCGAGAGTCGTACGCCGGATCGATGAAATCCGCGCTCGTATCAAGACAATCGTCAGAGCCGCAACACCCCGACCAGATACCTTCGCGGCGGAACTGGAGCGTGCCGCAGGAGGCGTTCGTCGTTCCGAAGGTTCGGCGGAGGCGATGGAAGATATGATCAAAGGGGTGGCGGACAAGCACGAATTGAACGCGGCGCTTTTGGCCGCCGTTGCGGGAAAGGAATCGAACTTCGATCCGACGGCCGTTTCCTCGAAAGGGGCCCAAGGTCTGATGCAACTAATGCCGGAAACGGCCAAGATGCTCGGCGTCAAAAACCCGTTCGATCCGAGGGAATCGCTGGAAGGCGGCGCGAAGTATCTCAAGACACTTCTCGAACGCTACGGTGGGGACATAAAGAAGGCTCTGGCCGCTTATAATGCCGGGCCGGGCGCGGTGGAGAAATACGGTGGCGTACCGCCTTACCGAGAAACGCGCGAATACGTCGATGATGTCTTGAAACGAATGCACCAGTCGCTCGTGGAAGGCGGTCCCGGGACGAAAGAACGATGACCTCCCGTGTTCTGGTTCCACTCCTTCTCCTCGCCAGCGCTCTGGTGGTCGGAGGAACCCTCTATTTTCTTCAGGAGAACGAGATCGTGGACGTCGCCGGGCCGCTCACGGCTCTGGGCCATGCAATCCCTTGGGTCGGAAAATACATCGGTAATCCACCACCGCCCGCGGAAAAGGAACTGCTTGAACTCCAGAGGTTGCAAGAAGAGCAAGCCCGCCGGGAGGAACGCGAGCGTTTGAAGAAGAAAGAAGAAGAATTACGGCGTGTCGAAGAACGGCTCAACGATGACCGCGAAAGACTTTCCCAGTGGGAATCCGAGTTGGAACGCCGCGAACTGGCTTTGAAGGAACGGGAAGAACAGTACACGAAACGAGAGAAGCAATACGAACAAGCGGTCAAGTTCTATTTGAGTATGAAGCCTCAGGATGCGGCGAAGATTTTGGCTCAGCAGGAGGACATCCTCGTCATCGAGATCTTCCGGAGGATGCCGGAGCGCAACGTCGCAGCCATTATGGCCCAGATGGACCCGACCGTCGCCGCGGCGATTATGAGGAAGATGACGCGATAGATCCGTTCTCCGCCGCGGCGGAGGCAAAGGCGGCTCGAAAAGAGAGCACGGATGCGAGGAGAAAGACGAAAACTCCGCCAAGCGCCGCGGGGACGGAACTGGTAAGGTAATAGAGCCAGTTGTCCCAGTCGCCGGTTCGGAAGAGATACCGCCACTGATGAAATGCTCCCGAGAAGCGAAAGGTCCAGAGGGTCGATGAGAAGTCGGGAGCGGTCGGAATCGCCCGCATGAAATTCACCAGCAAACCACTGCTCTGAACGGCCAACCCGAAACAGAAAATTCCGCCGAGGATACCGATTCCCCGGCGCGTCCTCATCAGTTTTTCCACCGCGAGGCCGGAAGGAAGAAGCCAGAGCGGAAGGAGCGCAATCAGGCGCCGCGGCCCGAAGGACCATCCCCCCATCCAGGAATGCCATTTGGCATGCAGAATAACGAGCGGTACCGAGAGAGCGACAATAACAGCCAGGTCCGTTCGATACCTCCTCGAGAAATCTCCTACCGCAAGAATGGCCAGAAGAAGCGGCGGCGTGTACCAGAAGACGCCCTTTCCCGGAGAAAGAAAAAGGCCGGTCAGGCCGTTGAGAAGAGGAGTGGAAAAGGTGTCGTACGGATCGGTGTTGATCTGTCCCTGATCGAAGAAGGCACCGAAGCGAGCGGCGTTGTAAAGAAAGAGAAGACCGCCGGTGAAGACCAAAGGCGCGAGGAACCGCGCCGGGCGCCTTCGAACTCCAGCAAAGAGAAAGAACGCGGGAAGGACGAGTACATATTCGAGCCGGGAGGCGATGCTGATGGCGACCGCGCTGCCGGCGAGAAAGGGACGGTTGGTCCTAGCACTCCGGAAGGCAAGGAGAAGGCCCAGCCCGGTGACGAGATCGTTGAAGAGTCCTCGGCCGAAGACGCACAACGACGTTCCCAATATCGCCGTCACGGTGGCCGCCGTGCCGGCACGGCGGGAAAGACGATAATCCCGCATCAAAAGATACAGGAACGAACCGAGGAGAGCGAGATAGAAGGCGTTGGCGAAAGAGGCGATGAAATCGGAAAACTCGCGGCGAAGGCGAGGAGAAAGGCGCAACCCGAGAAGACGGCCGGCAGCGGCGAAGGGAAGAACGGCTCCTGTCATTCCCATCCCGAATTTCGAATAGAGCCTTCCGTCGCGGCCGACCTTGCTGTATTCCCGGATCTCCCGGGTGTCCGGAAGCCCGGCCTGAGCCGAATCGAGGATCTGCTGGGCCGTTTCGAGTATCACCACTTCGTCGTAGGAGAAGAGATGCCCCGGGGCAAAGGCGATCTCAAAGAGAAGGAAGGCCGCGAAGAGCAAACCGGCGATGCGATGGTCCCGTGCATCCGGACAGGGCCCGGTTAGACAACACTCCTCTGACGAATCTCGAGCACCCATGAGAAAATGATACCATCTCCCCTCCGCCCCCGTCATCGGCGATTCCGGGGGGAGCCTCGTGACTTATTACCTGATAGAAAATTCGGTCGGGAAATCCTTCTCGGAAAGGTATTCCTCTTTCCGCCGGAAAAACAGTGGCGCTGCCAAAAGTGGCCCTCGCCAACCAAAAGTGCCTGGGCGGCGGTTCACCGCCCAGGCAATCTCGCCCCCGTCCAACACGAAGAACTGGCTTCGGGAATGGAGTCAAAGATACCATTGTTGTCTTTGTTAGCGTCTTCTCCTGTTCCAGAGTTCCTATTTTCGTTCGGCGGCAAAGAAGAATAGAATTCCCCTATGCCGGATGAACTTCCACCAGAACCGCTTCCAAACGGCGGCTTTCTCCCACGCCTTCAGTCCGGGAAGATCAAGATCACCTACGCTTGCCCCTTCCGGTGCCGGATGTGTGATTACTGGAGGAATCCTCCGCGCAACGAATTGACCCTCGAGGAATGGAAGAACGTCATCGACGAACTTCTCGAACTCGGTTGCGGCAAGATCCACATCTCCGGCGGCGAGCCGACGGCGCGGAAGGACTGGCTTGCTATCGTTTCCCATGCGGCGGAAGCGGGCCTGCGCGTAGCGATGACCACGAACGGCGCCGGATTTCGTTCCGGTGACCTCGAAGCGCTCTACCGCGTTCGGTTCCGTTCCCTCTCCGTTTCACTCGATGCCGCCTCATCCG
The DNA here is from genome assembly GCA_003697085.1 of Candidatus Hydrogenedentota bacterium. GTDB lineage: Bacteria > UBA8481 > UBA8481 > UBA8481 > J006 > J006. The sequence goes on along the minus strand of RFFU01000084.1, from coordinate 69,413 downwards.
CGCTTCATGACCGCATCCGCGGCGTCAAGGGGTCGTTCAAAAAAGCCGTAGATTTGATGGAGAAGATACGCAAACGGAACATGAAAAAGAAACACCGGATCAAAATGCGGATCAATATGGTGGTTCAAGCCGCGAATTATCGCGACGCCGTCGCGATTCATCACCTGGCTCACCGCGTGGGCGCGGAGGACGTCGTTCTGATGCCGGTTGACGAGAAGGGAATCTATTCCAACGGGACACCGAAAGGGAAGGTTACGAGAGGAAAGAAGGGCCCGAGACTCCATCTGAACGAGCGGGAACTGGCGGATTACAACAAAAAGATACGGCCCGCGGTGCGATTGGTGCGGGAACAGTTGGGATTCCCGGCCGCGCCGGCGCATTACGATATCTTCGGATCGGACACTTCGCGGGCCGCCGCAGGAGAATACGCCCGAGGTTATTACGAAAAGCATCTCTGCTTTATTCCTTGGATACACGTTTTCGTCGGAGCGCGCGGGGACGTTTATCTTTGTTGTATGACGCACAACAACATCGAGCCGCTGGGAAACGTTCGGGCCGAGCCGCTGAAGCGAATCTTCACCGGCGAGACTTACACACGGCTTCGCGACCGGTTCCTGCACGAGCGGCTCGGTGTATGTCACCGTTGCGATCAGTATCTCGTCCGTAATGCCGCTCTGGAAAAGGCGTTGCGGGAAGGAAGCCGTTCCGCGGGCGGACAGGAAGGCAAACGACGGAATAGGCCTTCGACAGGCTAAAGCCTCGGGCCGTCCCGATATAGGATTCGGGCAATCTGATCGGCGCCGTTGACGCGCCAACGCTTTACGAGGTCCACGCGCTTCGCGCGTTCTTCTTGTAAATCGTACTTTCGTTTTCGTGGAATAAAGATCGCGGGGATCCGGCACAACACGAGTTCGTGGAAAGTATTGTAACCACATCCGGTAACCGCCAGATCGACGGCTCGGAGATAACGCATAAAAGGATACCGCGCCTTTGCTTCTTCGCCCCGAATGTCTCGCAACGGCGCACGCATTCGGGACCGAATCGCGCGTGGAATCGGATCACCGTTCGGATTGTAAACGACGAATTCGTTGCGACGGATCCCAAGAACCTCTCGGGCCTTGCGGCGAGAAAGAACTTCGTTACGCGATAGAATCGTAATCGGGTTGACACGATACCCCGAAATGTTCGGCGGAAACCCGACTCCTCCGGCCGGATCCATGAGGACGAAAACGAAGTCGTAATGTCGTTCGATAAAATCGGCGACGTTGCAGCGTTTCCAGTACCGCGGATTGAGAACACGGGCGAGGAGAATCCGCGGGCCGGGATAATGCGGCATGATTTGCGTCAGTTCTCCGCGGAGTCCCCGCGGAAAGGTATCGATAACGATCGGGCCCGGTTCGTGGCGACGAATGGTACGAAGAATTTCGCGTTCGTTCGTTGTCGCAAGTATGGTCGTGTTCTCGGCGATCACTTTCGGCGGAGCCTCGTTGGCGATGATCGTCACGGGGGATGGGAATCTTCTCGCCAAGGCAAGCGCTCTCGTGATATGCCCCAGCCCCGAACCGTTCGCGACGATCAGAACACGGCGGTCCCGTGTGAAATGGGGAGAGGTCTTTCGGCGGGCGGATCCAACCGTTGCAATCTTCGGGTTAGGAATCGAAGTAATCGCTCTCGAAATCGTCGTCGGAATCGATTCCATCGGCCCGTTCGTCGAAGTGAGCGGCATCACCACGGTCATAGACGGAATCATAATAGGGATCGTAATCGTGATAATAGTAATGATGATAGAGGAAAGGATCGTAGTAACTGTAGCCGCGCCGACGATCACGAACCCGTGCTTGGCTTTGCGGGAATTTCTTTTCCAAGGCTTCCTTTTTGTAACAGGCGATGCAATACCGTTTTTCACCGATGGTACGGGTGTGTTGGGTGCAAATCGGTTTCCGGCAGACATCGCAGTTTCGGCTTGCAATATTCTCGCATGCTCGCTTCATAAGAAACCCGGCTTCCTCGGCGCACTTCATCCCATCTTTCCTTTCCTTTTTTCACCTCTCATGCCGCGGTCTCCAAGAGGCGGTAAACAGAAAGAAGTGAATTCAGAAATCGCTGATCCTCAACGGGGGCATTCTTGCTCTTGAGCGTCAAGGCAAGTTTTCCTCCGCGCACCTTCGCGATACATCTCAGAGCGGGATGAAGATAGACCCCTTCGCGCCCTTCGGTTTTGAATTGCCACCCGGTTCCTTGAAAACGCGCCGCGGAAAGATCGACGGAACGGCCCTTCAAAGAGAGATACGTCGTGATCTCCTCGTGTCTCTTCTCTTTCCACTTCACTTTGTACTTCCCTCTCGAAGACCGCCCCGCGATCCGAATGAGATCGAGAATGCCGGTGACCTCGATCAGAAAATGCGTTCCATCGCGAAATCGGCCTTCGCATTCAAACCATTTCTGCACATAGACATTCTTCATCCTCTTGGCGCCCCGGCGATTTGGTGGCATCGGTACCTTCTTTTCCGCGAGAAAGACCTTCTTCCTTGAGGGCCGGAAGTCGATCCTAAGCCGAATCTTTTCCGAGTCGGGAATGTCCACGCCGAGGACTTGAAGAACGAGATACCCGAAGTTGTAACGCCGATCTTCGATATTGAGTTTCTTCCAATGAAGCCAAAAAAGAGAGGAAACAATACCCGTGAGGGCACCCAGACCAAAGACAACGCCGGGAAGAATAACGAAAAGATAAGAACCGCCTCTCAAAAACCCGATCCCGAAAGCACTGAGGAACGTCAGCACAAAAGCCGTTATCGTAATCGTTCCATACCTCTTTTCTTTCTCCTCGGCGTACTTGTCTCCCTCCCTGATCGCATCGAGCATTTCGAGAAAGTGTTTCTTTCTCCGTGTATCTTCGAGTAAAAATTCTTTCCCGAGAACGTCCTTGACTGTCGGCCGAGGTCGTTTTCTTTTCCCGGGCGTTGCGGTCCTACCGGTTTGGTTTTCTCCCCCCGATACAGCAGCCCCGCCGGCGGTTTCCGAGGAAGAGGCCGAAGCGGCGCCCTGTGCGGGCAGGCCGGCGCTTTCCGCTTCAACGGCTTCCTTCGAGATCACCTCGGATGGGGAAGAAACCATTTGGGCGAAAGGAGTCGCGCTCAGAGGGACCCATTCCTTCCTTTCCTCGTCGTAGATCTGATCGTCGAGAGAAAGAGTTTTATTTTGCAGCCACTCTCGGACCGTTTCGAAATCAACGGGCCCCTTGCGCTCGCCACCGAAAAAAAGATAAAATTCTGTTTGCCCCGTATTCACCCGAATCTTTACTCCCCTCCGAGGATGTAGGATATTTTCTCTTTCAGTGGCAGCGATGACAAGGAAAAAAGAAAGCCATCCCAAACCGAGATTACTCTTCGCATCCTTCGACCTCTTTCCTTCGGTGAAAGGCGCTTCGCAACATATTGCCGCCGATCTCGAGGTGCTGGAGCGCCTTTTCGATGTAACGCTCTTTTCTCTTCGGAATCGTCCTGGCATCGAGGTTACGTATCGAGGAACGGTTCGGCATATCCGCGTCGGCCTACAGGTTCCGAATTACCTCGAACGAGCACTGGCGTTTCGCGGCGCGCTTCGTCAATTCCTTTCCGAGGAATCTTTCGAGACGGCCTATTTCCGTTCACCTTGGGAAGGAGCCGTGCTCGTCGAGCACATTCCACGAACGTACTTCGAAGTGAACGCTCTGCCATCTATCGAACTTCCCTATCATTTTCCCGATCTGAACCGTAACGAACGCTTGATCGAGAAAATCCGGCGGGAAGAACAGGAGGTTCTGGAACGGAGTGAAAGAATCATCTGCGTCTCCTCAGTAACGGAGCGCTTCTTGCGCCGCCGGGGAGTTCGAAAAGAGATCGCTGTCGTTCCGAACGGGTTCGACACGGAGTTGTTCTTTCATCAAAAGGAGAAATTCGAGAAGAAGACGCTGATTTACACGGGAACGTTGAGTCCGTGGCAGGGAGTCGATTTTCTGCTGACATCGTTGCGAAATCCTCTGCGGACCCGTTCCGACTGTCAGCTGATTCTCGCCGTGTCCGGCAACAAGCGCTTCGTTCGTGCTTACGAGGTATTGGCACGGAGGCTCAAGCTGAGAGAGCATATCCGTTTTGAGAAGAACCTCGAGCCGTACCAGGCCGCAGCTCTTGTTCGGAAATCCCATATCGGTTTGGCTTGTCTTCGGCGGGGCCGGCGGAATGAAGAACAGGGCTGTTCACCGATCAAGATCCTCGAATACCTCGGGGCCGGTCTCCCTGTGGCCGCGCCGGATCTGCCCGTCGTCCGCGAGATCGTTCCCGAAGGAACGGAACTCTATCGTCCGGAACGAAAACGCTCTTTCCTCGCGCTCGTTGAACGGCTCTTGGAGGAACCGGCGGAATCTCGAAAACGCCGCATCCGGGCCGAATACGCCGCGAAGCACTTCTCGAAGAAACGATACGCGGCGCGCCTGGAACACGTTCTGTTGTGCGACCGGTGAGATTTCCAAAAATTTCGCTGAACCGAGTTTTCCCTTCCAAACAATATAATCGCCGCCTCGAACAGCGTCTGCATCGTTGCCGACCCTGTGTTTTTTTGATTCGCTCGAAAGATTGGGAAAGGTACGACTTCTCGAGGAACACGATAAGGATCCGTCCGAAAAAACGGGCTTCGCGAAGGCGTTCAAAAAGGCTGTGGGCAAGGCCGAAAGCGAGAAAAGAATGAAAACGCGGTTCCGTATCACACAAAGATCCCTTCATGCCGAGAACGGGTGCATGGCAAACTGTGGGCAGGATCAACTTTAGGTAAACAGGCATTCCTGGGAGTGCCGGCATCTTGGCTGGAAAAACGGGTTCGTAGAGGACCACCTTTCGGCCGCCCCGATCATTTGCGGGGTTTCGCCCAGTAAGGGACCAACACGATTCGGCAAAAGGTGTCTATTTTTCGCCAGACACCCGCCGAGAACGCGGCGGGAGGTCTTTCCATCCCGGCCTGCCGGCGGGTATACCGGCCCAACAGATCGGCATGCTCGGACAGACGCAAAATCTTCACTCCACCGTGGAAGTTCTTTTCACACGTGATACGATGGGACCGTTGGAAGAGATCGGTTGCAGGAGAAACTTCAGATGGCTGCTTCGAGGATGAGGTGAAGTGTGAAATGATTCGAGACATTCGAGGATACGAAAAGCGGATTCTCCTTGCGCTTTGTCTCGCGTTGGGTGTCTCTTCCTTTGCCTACGGAAAGGATATCCCCCTTGTAAAAAAGATCATTACAGGCAATGCCCGGAAGCATCAGGGTACCGTTCTTCTCTTCGCGTCGCGCATTCATTCGGTCAAGGTGATTCGAGCAGGAGAGGACGTTGATCGGCGTGAACCCCGGCGTTTCGTCAAACATCTGACAAAAAAAGCCGGAATCCCTGGATGTTTTCTCGGCGGCGGACACATCTGCGAGTCGAAACGATGGATTCTTCTCTTTGTGGAAGATCATCCCAACGCTGTTTCGGAATGGGCGATCCACGGTATCCCGCAAGGGATCGCGTTTGGGCCCGATGGTCGAATTCAAAAACGCTGGGAAGGACCGATTCCCCTTGATGATTTCCTCGAGATCCTGTCGAAATCCACCGGCGAAAGCGAGGGAACAGAGAGCGAGATCGATACCGAAGAGAATCTTGCGCCGCCAGTTGGGAAGAAACCACAGGCGGAAATACTTTCGAAACACCCTTCTCTCTCTCAGGATGCACAGTATTTCCCGGAAGAAAAATCCGCTGCTCTTCCGAGTTCCCATCCCGTTGCTTCTTCCGTCGCCGCGCCTCGGAGAAAAGTTGAACCCGCCTCTGCACCGGCCTCGCCGGTCCCCTCCTCAACCACGCCGGCCTCCCCCCCGTCTGAAGGACACTTGTCCGCTCGCGATATTTCCGCCGACTCGGTTCTTTCCCGCACGGGCAGGCGGAAAGGGGGAATAATGCCGGTCGAAGAGGCAGATGCTCTGGCGGGCGTTGAGAAATTCATTGTGATCGATTCCGCAAGTGAAGCCTTCGTACTCGAACCGGCCTTCGGAGGACTCGGGCTGGAGAAAATTTACCGCCGCCGTTTCGAACGACCGGTTCTTTGGATTTTGAAAGCCGAATCTTCCGATGGCTCCGATATCGATCTTCAAGTGCGCGACGAATGGGAACGGATTATGGAGAGCGCGGAGTCCGAAGGTGGAAAAGAAGAGGTGATTGTGGCCGTGCCGGCCGGCTTGGAGGTCGCAGCGCGGGTTTACGCCTACGAAGGAGGAGGCGGTCCCGCACCGGTCCTCTTTTCGGAAACGGTGGCCCTCTTTCCCCCTGACAGGATTGTGCCGGGAGTGGACCCTGTTTCAATCGTATCGGATGAGGAACTTACCGACGAGGTCGAGCCAGGAGAGACAGGCTGGTATCGTTTCACACCCTCGGGGCCGGGCGAATATCGTTTCGAAATACGGCCGGGAACGGATGCATCGGAGTCCGAACCGAAGCATATTCCTTTCGTCGACTGTACCCTCGTCTTTTCGGACGGTCGCATACTGGGAAAAGGACACGACTCCATCGATCTTGTTGTTGATCGACCGGGAAGAGTCCTCTGGAGGGTCACGGCAAAGGAGAAAACACGATTCCGCTTACGCGTGATCGAAAAAGACGAGGAGGAAGAGGGGAATGACTGAAGGACGATACGGAGCACACGCCGGGAGAACGTCGCCGTGTTTTTTTCACGGAATCGTTCCGCTCTTGTTTTCCGCTGCGATGGCCTTCTTCGCGATGGGAGCAGGGTGTAACGCGGGGTACCAACCGGTAGCGATGACGCGTTGGAACGCCGCGACGGAGAATTTTGCCGTCGAGAAGCGACTGGAGGTTGTGGGAGCGGAGGCGCTTCCGGAGGGAATTTTCGTCATTCGGAAGGGCGGCGTACGTTACGTCCTCGAGGTGTACAACGACGAAGGCCGGGTTCTTCAATCCGCCTACCTCGACCATCCCGTTCGAAAGTGGTTGGTTTTGAAGAAGCCGTTCCGGGTATTCTTGATCGTGGAAGAGGAACCCCAGCGCCGTCGCCTCTATCGCTGGACGCCGCCGAGTTCCCCCACTCCGCTCGGTCGGGTGGGGCTTTGGACCGATCTGGCGCGTCTAGGCGAAGAAACTTGTGCGGCCTTCCGGTCGCTGTATGAAACGAGAGACGTTGCTCCTTCGGGAGTCGAGATCGTCGATGCCGAAACGGGAAAAAGACTGCTTCGTGACGAGCATTCTTATCATTATCCTCTCGGGCACGGCAGCGGTCTCGTCCTCTCGCCTGTCGATCGCGGAATCCGAAGTTTGAATGCGGAATTCAGCACACCGATCGGAACAATTTCTTCTTGGGCGAACCAACCGAGGGTCCGATTGGACGGGCGTTACGTGGCCTGGTACGGTCCCAAGGCCTTGGGGACGGCTCTCTTTGTTGCGGGACCGAAGGGGAAGCCGCACATTCTTCGAAGGAAGGAAGCGATCACCCCGTTTCGTTGGTCGAGGAAAGATCTTTTTGTCGCCGTGAAGGAACGGTACACGGACCGATGGAGTCTTGTACGATATTCGGTCCCATCCGATACCCCGACGGCAAGCATAACATTGCCGGATGACATTCATCCCGACGAGTTTCTCGTTTCTCCTCGAGGTGACATCATCGGATTCCGCCGAACCTCCGGCTCCGTCCTCGCGGCTCCCGAAAAGGAACTCTATCAAGAATTTCCCGGCCTCCCCTTGGACGCCTGGAGATTTTCACCGGAGGGAGATCGGCTTTACTTTGTCACGGAGGAAGGGATTTCCCGGGTGGATCTGTGACCGTTAAACGAGTTCTGATTCTGGCCGATCCTCCGGAGAAACTCGTTCCTCCTGGGGACACAACACTCCGCCTCGTGGCGGAGGGACTTCGGCGGCGGATTCGCTTTTGGCACGCCGACCACGGCGATCTCGAGGTGGCGAACGGAAGACCCGAAGTGCTTTGCCGAGCGTTCGGGTTGACGAAAACCGGTTTCCCGCGCCTGTCATCCTCGCATCGCCGAAAAAGATTAGCGGAGTTCGACGTCGTTCTCTTCCGGAAGGATCCTCCCTTCGATTTGAGCTATCTCCATGCGACCCGTATTGTAGAATTGGACTCGGAGCCGATCGTAATCAATTCTCCGGCCGGACTGCGCAAAGCCAATGAAAAACTCTATGCCTTGAATTTTCCGGAAGCGATGCCTCCCACGCTCGTGACGGCGGACCGGGACCGCGCTCTGGCGTTCCTCGCGGAACAAAAACGCCTCGTTGCCAAACCGCTCGATTCCTTCGGAGGCATCGGCGTCGTTTTGCTTCGCTACAGGGACCGCGGAGCCCGCGCTCTCCTGGATTTAATGACGGCCGAGGGAAATTCGGCCGCGCTCTTTCAGAAATACGTTTCCGGAGTCGATAAACGCGTCTTCGTGATCGACGGAAAGGTGGAAGGAGTGATGATTCGGTGCGGGGTGAAGAACGATTTTCGGGCGAATATGCACGTCGGCGGCCAACCGGTCCTCTCGTGCCTTACGCGCACGGAACAACGGCGTCTGAAACCCGTTCTCGAAAAACTCATCCAGGACGGCATTCTTTTCGCTGGTCTCGACCTCATCGGAGGATTTCTCTCGGAAGTGAATGTCACGAGCCCCACGGGCTTCTGGCATTATCAACACGTCAGTGGAATTGATCTCAGCGAACGCTTCTGGGATACGGTCGAAAGGCTCATGCACCGGCGGAAAGCGCCGGACGGCGGAGGAAGATGAGAGGGAAGAGAAGGGAAGTGATCTGTTAGGCAGGGAGGATGCCGTACACGACCTGGGATGAGGGAAGACACTGGAAGCGCAGTTGCGTTCCCTCCCGAAATTCTCCGTCCAAATGAAACGGAAGAGGTTGCGCCGACGCGACGAGGAGTTCCCGACAGCGGAACCACTCGACGGCGGGATGGTCGAGGTGTCGGCCTTCGCGCGCTTTCCCCAGATACCGGAGAGCAGTGAGACGCGGAAGCGGGCGGATCACAATGACGTCAAGAAGTCCGTCGTCGAGCAGGGCGTTGGGGGCCAGGCGGTATCCGCCGCCGAACGCTCGGCCGTTGGCCACGATCAGTGAGAAAAACTCGGTCTCCTCCTCGTGCGCCCTTCCGTCCACGGTGAGACTAGCGCGGTGGACGGGACGTTTCAAAAGCGCCGCCACGACCCCAAGACCATACGGAAGTTTCCTCTCGTGCGCACGGGCGACGAGTCCGTCGAGCCCGATGCCGGCGCCATTGAGGAAAGGCTCCGACCGCCCCTCGAGTTCGACTAGGCCGGTGTCAATCCGGATCCGCCGGCCGGCGGTGAGGTGCCGGATACAATCGGCCAGGGTTCGAATCGAGACGGAGCGGGCGAAATCGTTTCCCGTTCCGGCGGGAATGACGAGCAACGGCCATGGCGAGAGGAGTGGCAAGGCGGCGTGGATCGTGCCGTCACCGCCCGCAACCGCGACGTCGTCGTAATGAAGGCGAGGAGGAGGTGAACGGAGGAACTCATCGAGGGACTTTCGATCGCAGTCCCAACCGGCGTGACGGAGCCGACGTTCCATTTCCTCCACCCCGGCCCGCAAAAACCAGCGGTTTCGCCCCGTAATGATCAGAATCTTCATAGGAATACTTTATCCTCCGGAGCCGGGGAAAAAAAGCGGAGACGCTTGAACCTGTGCGGAGCAGAACGGTGGTCCTTTCTGGTGGGGGTGAAGGCGAAGGGTGGAGAAAAGAGGTTAGGCTCTCGGATGGGCGCGAGCGTGGAGGCGTTTGAGACGCTTGAGTGTGATATGGGTATAAGTTTGAGTCGTCGAAAGGGAGGAGTGGCCGAGCAGTTCCTGGACGGCCCGCAAGTCCGCTCCGGCGTTCAAAAGATGCGTCGCGTAGGAATGCCTCAACGAATGCGGGCCGGCGCGCCGTCCTGTTCTGCGGAGAATGGCGGTCGAAATAATCTTTCTCAACCCCCGGACACTGAGCCGTGTTCCGCGTCTGAGATTGACGAAAAGCGCGCGTTCGGCCGGTGATGCAATGGCCGGGCGTTTTTGCAACCACGCTTCCAGAGCATTCCGCGCTATATCCGTCAATGGGACGATTCGCTCCTTCTCTCCCTTCCCGCGGAAAAGAACGAGACGGCCGCCTTCGAGAAAGGAATCGACGTCCAGACCCGCGATTTCCGAAATCCGGCCGCCCGTGGCGTAAAAGAGTTCCAGTATGGCGCGATCTCGGACTCCCTTTGGTGTTTTCGGAAAAGGTTTCTCCAACAATCGTTCCGTCTCTTTCTCCGTGAGGAATCTTGGAAGCCGGCGTTCGAGCCGGGGGAGGGCGAGAGCGCGGGCCGGATTCGTTTCAAGAACCCCTTCCCGGACAAGGTAGCGGAAAAAGGCTCTCATCGCCGCAATATGACGGTGGATGGAGCGTGGTTGGAGGCCGGCCTCCGTCAGGGTGGCGATATACCGGCGGATCGCGAACCGGTCAATCTCCTTGACCGACCGTGTCTCGCCCCAGTAACGGCCGGCGCGGGTGAGGTCCGTCCGGTAGGAGCGGAGCGTGTGAGGTGAGAGGCTGCGTTCTTCTTCGAGATGACGAAGAAAACCGGGAAGCAAATTCTTGATCGAAAGGATTTCCATACCAAGAATATCGGTAGGAACGGGAAAGGACTTCTTCCTTCCCTTCGTTTCATACTTGAACACGTGCCGAAAACGGGAGTCGCGGAGTGACGAAAAGCGGGTGCCGGCCGCGCTCTCGGTATCCGCTTGAAGGCGACGAACCGCACCCTGACAAATCGCAAGGAAAAAGGGCTGCTTTTCCTTTCCCGCGAGAACGGAAGATGCAAGAATGCCGTCGGGAGGAAATTGTGACGACAGGATTCGCAAATATCAAGGGCCAGGATGACGCGGTCCGGATTCTCACGCAGTGGGTCGAAAGGCAACAGGTTCCGACCTGCACGATCTTTGCCGGCCCGGACGGCGTCGGAAAGGGATTCACCGCGGAAATCTTCGCGAGGATTCTTTCCTGCGAAAACCGTAATGCCTGCGGAATGTGCGAAGCGTGTCTTGCAAACCGCTTCGGTGAAGGGCTGCTTCGGATCGAGATCGACGAGATCTTTTCGGAAAAGAATCTCTCGAACAAAACGGCGGCTCTGAAGGAACGGCTTTCCGTCGCTGATCGCCGCCGGGTGGTTCCGTACTTCGTCGTGATCCTTTCTCGCGCGGAACGAATGAATCCTTCGATGCAGGCGGCCCTTCTGAAACGAGTTGAAGAGCCTCCCCCCGGCGTTCATTTCATTCTACTGGCCTCTTCCCCCGAAGCGCTTCTTCCCACAATTCGCTCCCGATCACACGTCGTTCGTTTCGCACCTCTTTCAACGGAGGTGATCGCGGAGATTCTGGAAGTGACGAAAGGCAGCACGGAATACCGGCTCCTGAAGTCCGCCGACGGTTCGCTTTCGCGTGCCCGGAACCTTCTTAAGAAATATGGAACAGGAGAGAAGATTGAGGAGGAATTTTGGAAGTGGGGAACCAAACGAGGCGGGAAGCGCGCGGAGTTGCAGGAGTTCCTTGAAGACGCGATTCCGGTTCTGGCGCAACTCCATCCCTCGTGGAAGGAACCGCTGCTCGATTTCGCCCGGGCCGTCGATTCCAACGCCAACGTTCCCCTCTCTTTCTCCGTGCTCAAGGACCGCATCGGATGAGCACCGAGTTTGCGATGTACAAAGATTGTAATGGAGGTACTTTTTCGGCGTATCAGCAGCCGGCTCGTTCCAAAGGTTATTCTTACTTTTCGGATTCTCATCCGTTTGGCAAGGGAATTGCTTTTCATTAACCTCGGTAAAGTGAAATTGTTCGCGTTTCGAAAAGGCTTTCTTCAAGGATTCTTCCGTCTTGGAACCCCTTCCATTCGCTCCTGGCACGGCGCTTTTTCCTCTCTTTTATTTCTCCTTTCGATATTCCCCTCATCGATTCTTTTTCCCTCCCCGGCCTGCGCCGCCCCCGATCCGCTCTTCCTCCGCCTCGGTCTGCTCCGGGCCCAGGATCGTGTCACGCTCTCCTCCGAAGGGGGAATGATCCTTCGCGGAGGTGACCGGGAGATTCTCGTCTTTCCTTCAATGGAAATCCTCTTCTCTCCGGAGCGAAAAGAGGAGTCCGCTGTCGGGGTCGGCCGGCTCTTTTCCAACGAGAATCCCCGACGTATTCCAGCAGAACGCTTTCAAGACTCTTGGCTGGTTCATTCCCTCGACGAAAAACCTCTTCTCGTCAACGGGATTCCCTATCGCGGAAATGTGCTCGTGCGGCCCGACGGAAGGGATTCGGAACCGGAAACCGCTTCCGACACGGGATTGACCGTCGTCAATATCGTCGAGATCGAGGATTATCTGCGGGGTGTCGTTCCCAATGAGATCGGTTTTCTTCGGCCCGAGCACCTCGCGGCGATTGAAGCGCAGGCGATCGCGGCGCGAACCTACGCCATCCGAAACCTCGGGCGCCACTCCGCACTCGGTTTCGACCTCTTCGCCGATCACCGTGACCAGGTTTACCACGGCTTGCGCTCGGAACATCCTCTCTCCGACTCCGCCGTCGTCCTCACCGCCGATTCGATCCTCGTGATCGATTCCGCTCCCGCCGAAATCTATTACCATTCTACGTGCGGGGGACGGACTTCGGCCAAGGGGGACGTTTGGGGGGGGACGACCCCCGTTCATCTCCGGGGGGTTTCCGATGTTTTGGGAGATACTTTTGCCTGTGTCGCTTCCAAATATTTTCGTTGGCGTGAACGGTATCCGCGCAGTTATCTCGGGAAAATCCTCGGACGTCTGCCTCGCGGTTTCGAGGTTTTCGGATGGGATACGGCCGGGCGCATCGAGGCGCTTGTGATCCATTTCGCCGACGCCGACAGTCTCATTATCGGTGATACGATCCGGAAGGTTCTCCGGCGCCCCGGCGGCGGTTGGCTCCGCTCCACCGCCTTCCAATTCCATTACTCTCCCAGCGGGTTGGAATTAGAGGGAAAGGGCTGGGGACACGGAGTCGGTCTCTGTCAGATGGGAGCAATAGGGCGCGCGCGCGCCGGCTGGAACGCCGAGGAAATTCTGCTACATTACTTCCCTGGAACGCGACTGGAATACCGAACATCCCGGAGCCGGTCTTCCGAACGATCCCGACCCGCGCCCTGATCGATCGCGACTCTCGATCGATTCGGTCTGTAGGTCTCCGAATTCCCGCTCCGACCCGTTTCAGGTTTAAATTTTCTCTCCATCTTGCGAAATGAGAAACGTTTGTCCTATAATGTTCCTGAAAGAGAGAGAACGAAACCGCTTTCAACGGAGGCTGTGAGCGCGTGGGACGAAGACAAACGATGGACGACGATATGAATAACTACTTCTTTGACCTCTACGATGCCGAGGACGAGCGCGAGGAAGAGGAGGAAGAGCGGTTTCTTTCCGGCGAGGAAGAAGAATTCCTGGATGACGATTCGGATTTACTGGACGAATCCGCCGAGGGCGGGGAAGATATCCTTGATTCCTATGAAGACGAATCCGAAAACGATCTCCTCGAGGAGGACGAAGACTTCGAAGAAGACGATCTCTTCGCCAATCTGTAATCGGCGGGAAGACCGCGTTTTCCGGCGGGAGATCCGGAACCGCGTTGGTCTATGAGCGAGCCCCATCAATATTATATTTATTTGAATAACGAAATTGTGGGGCCTTTGCCCGCGGAGGCCGTTCGCGCTCGAAAACTCGACCCCAACACCTATGTCTGTCCCGCGGGGACGGAGGAATGGGTCCTTCTCGCCGACATTGGAGAATTGTTGCCGGAACCCGATGCGACGTCGAGTCTTCCTTCTCCGCTTGTTGGATCAGGCGCGGAGATCGATATAACGGAAAAGAAGAAGATCTTCATCATCCACGGCCGGGGAAATACAATGCATCAAGCCTTCGGGAAACTCACCTCTCTGCTTCGCTGTAAACTCCGCTATTATCAAATGAACTATTACGTCGACTCCGAAAATTCCGAGTTTACACGCTATATTCTCTACGATGCCCATTCCAATCCTTTTCTGGCTCTCATCGATAAAATTCTGGCGGGAAAACTCGTTCTCTCCCCGCTCTATCCCCCTCCGCCCGATTGGGTTCCCGACAAATCCTGGACGAAACTTTCCGAATTCAAGGTTTCCGACAAGCTGGGACTCTATGGTGCCCCGATGGGAACTCTGGAGCAGAAGAAGGTCTGGGTGGATCGTCTTTACGCGCAGGTGTACGAGGAAATGGGACGCCGCCTCAACTTTTCCGCCACGCTCTATCCCGCCTTCGTCGATCATCTCGAACGCTTCCGCGACTCTCTCCGTCCTCCCGACGGCGGTCTGTACCTCGAACGAGAATATAAGGATGCGCTTCGCAAGGCTTTTTCTCATTCCCCGGAGGATGGTGAGGCGTTCATCGAATGCCTCCTCGAACTCCAACGCCTCGGAGACGCCGGCGGCGACCTCGATACCATCGCCTCCAACGCCCTCTACGGAGCCTGGATTCTTCAGGCGTGGGAAGCAAAGTACGGATCTCCTCCCCGTTACGGCCGGGATTTCGAATTCGATTTTGTGAACTACCATCAGTCGTTCCTCCACTTGGCCCGCCACCGAAATTGTGAGGTCTATCTTCCGGATTTTCCGATGGACGCCATTCCCGATCTTGAAGAGGCGGCCCGGGCGCTGGTCGAAAACGGCTCCTTCTTCGTCCGCATCGACGATCATCATCCCATGGCTCCGGAAAAATACGAACTCCTGGAAAACCTCAAACGGAACGGACTTATCGGCGACTACGTGATGTCCGGCCCGCTCAAGGGAGAGGAACAACCGCCCGAGGAGCGAACCTGTGGAGCGGATTTGATCCACGCGGAGATGCTCAAGAAACGCGGCTTCGACTCCCCCGGCCTCGAAGAACTCCGCCGCCTCGCCCATCAACAGGACCTCCATTTCATCGAAGACCCCGACGATAGGACCCATCCCGACTATCTCGCAATCGACCTCTCAAAATTGATTGGCTCCAAACATTCCCGCATTGATATGGCTCAGCAGTTGATGTTCGTTCGGTCCTACGAGGATATGCGCAACATTATGGAGACAACCGGTTGGAGAGCGGTGGTTGATCGGTATGAAGCAGATCTCGAGAAAGTTCTTCCGAAACTTGAGGCTTGTATCGCCGCGATCGAATTTGTCGATCCGACCGAAACAAACGGCGCTGCTGTCCCCGCCGCCTTGAAGGGTTTCGGAAGAATCATCAAGGCTCTGAGTACCAGGAATATCGATCTCGAGGCACTGTGGTTGCGCTACAAAGGGGGAGCAAAGCCGCATCGGATTTTGTTGACACTCGCTCCGTTCCAATCGCGAAAGGAGCATAGGATCAATGTGGCTTCGGCCATCAACTATATGAAACGATTCTTCCGTTTCGACTACTTCTTTTACGCCTGGGGAGCGAATCTCTTGACGACAAGGCGGTTCAACGATACCGACCAAAGCCTCGACCTCTCGACCTTGATGCCGATTTTGGGAGGTCCGGGAGACGGCGGCCACTCCTCAGCCGCAACCTGCAAGCCCCCTTCGAATCCCCGCTGGCCCGCCGAAAAATTCGCCCGTCTCAAAAAGGATAACTTTCTCGATTATGCCCGCTATATCGCCGATCGAATCGCGGAAGGAACCGGAAAGAAGATCGTCTCCGTTCGCCTCTTGAATCGCTCCACGGATGCCGACTTCCCCGCCTGACGAATTTTCCACTGGAAAGAGGCACGTCGCATCTGGAAGATCGGAAAGACCACGGAGACTCGGAGAACGCAGAGAAGTCACGGGGAAAAATCGAAAAGAGGAAGTGACGATTTTCTTCTCCAACAACGGAAAATTCAGGAGATGAACCGGTCCCCCCGGCGAAAGGAGAAAAAAACGAATTTTTCGTTCGAAATCATCTTCGTTTTTTCTTCTCCTCCTTTCTTTCTTCTCTTTGTTCCGTGTGTCTCCGTGGCGGATCGTTCTTGGCCAACTCGCCTGGTCTCCCTTTTCCACAACTTTTTCCCGGAAGAAGTTCCGCTTCCTTCACAAACTTTTCCAAATCTCAACATTTGAGAAAACGACGGCCTCTTTTTTGCTTTCCCATCCGTTAAAGTCGCTGAAGAAGAAGACCGCGAAAGCCGATTCCTTTAGGGACGATGGAAGAAGAAAGAAAAACAACCACCGGAGGTGACCCAGGCGTGTATTTTTCCGTCGAAGTCTATCAGAAGGACCCTTCAACCTTCGTGGCATTCTGCCCGGAACTCGACATCTATTCCTACGGGCGGAATGTCGAGATCGCTGTTACGCGGCTGAAAAAGGTGGTCGGATTCTATCTGGAATCCGCCGAGGAAATGGGGATGACGCTCGAGGAATTAGGCCTCGCAACGGGAAGCAGCGAAGAAGCCGTACCGAGGGTTTCTTCCGTCAATATCAAGGCCGCGGTGAACTAAAGCCCCCGAAAGACCGTTTCCCCAGGTCGGCGACGTCGCCCTTTCCATGTACAGGCCCATCGCCGCCTTTTAAAAACACCGGCTCGTCTTCGTTAAAGAATCAGAAAAGTTCGTTTCCTGTCATCTGCACAAGAAGATATCTTCCTGTTCGATTGCTGAACGACCATTCCGACTCTCCGCTGTCCGTCACCGTCTCGCCCGTATCTCGTTTCTGATACTTTCGAGTCCAGCTGAAGAGGTAGATCACCTCATCGGCCTTGTGAATGCGCCGATCGACGGTGACATCGAGTTCGATCTTTTCGGCATTGTCGAGGAAGGTATTGAGGTTCTGCCAGATCGTTTCCTTGTCGGGATTTGCGGTAAGTGCGACGGCAGCCGCAAAACGATCCGCGCGCCGCTCCTCGATCGCCCGAAGCATACTGATGAAAACGTCATCCGACGGCGCCGAACTCGGGGGGGCTCCGGCTCCGGTACCCGGCAGACATCCGGCTACGAAAACCGCTGACAAAACAAGCCCCATTGTATTCCGGAAAATCGCTCTCTCTCCCATCTTTTCCCTCCCTTTCGCCTAAAACGTATAGCGTATCGACAAGCGTGTCTCCGTCTGCCGATACGACCGACTTGCGTCTTCCTCGTTGTCGTCCAAATAGGAGTAGGTGAACGTGGATTGGAATCCGGGAAAGAGATAAGGCCGATACGTAAGGTTAAAGGTGATCTTGTTTTGAAGGTAGTCGTTGCCGGCAGGGGTACGATTCGAGTCCAAAATCAGATAGTTTACGTCTCCCGTCAGTTCCTCCCAATTCGCCCCGATGCCGAAGTTCGTGGTCTGGAGAACCGTCGAGGTTCCCGTGAAACGGAAATGGTCTCGACTGACGCGGTACATGAACCGGGGGAAGAGACGAAGATTGAAGCGTTTCCAGGTCCACGGCCTGTTGACAAGAATGCCGTAATTTTGAAGACGCCGCTCGTTGTTTGCGTTGACGTCATCATCCGTGATCTGGAACTGGTAGTCCAGACGGAAATTCGCCCCCCAATTTCTGTAGAACAACGAGTAGATATAGTCCTCGACCTTCTGGTTCACCGTGGCGTCGGTCGCATCACGGAAGTTATACCGGAAATCGGCCTTCAATCGGATATCCTTAACGGAATCCGGAAGACGCGAGATCCAAGTCGAATACTTGTCGTTGAGGAGGCGAAACGGACGCATCTTCAGTCCCGCCGTCGTTGTGCGGCTGATGTTCGTCACGCTTTTTTGCTCCTCGACATTGTCCTCTAACCGGAGGTAACTTAAACTCCACTCCAGAAAAGAATTCCACCGGTGAGCCGTTCGAATGCTGTATTTCTGCTGATCGGTTGCGGCCACGCCGAGTAGTGTAAGAAAATCCGGCGAAACGCGCTCCCAGCTCGCCTGCAGAGCGAACGGAAGAAGACGATGTAACCCTCTGTACGGCTTCGATTCGCGTGGCTTCAACCATGTTACGTCCGTCAACCACGCCTTTCCCCGCTTGTGAACCCATGCTGTCTTTCGATCACGTTCGCCCCCACTCCACGCATTCTCCCCCGTGATCGTCCAGCCCCCGTTCAGACGAAAAGCGTAAACAGCGGAACTGACGGAGGAGTGGGCATTCACGAGGCTCCCATGATTATCCACAGAATTCAGTTTATCCGCCGCATGGCTGTAACGATAACCCACGAACCAACGCGGACGCCCGCGGACCAGTGTCTGGCTCGCCAAATCCGCTCCGCCGGCCAACGCTGTTCGCAACAACGACGCCGCTTCCCGTTCTCGTTCCGTTCGGGCCGTGACCCCCAGGAGTCGAACCTTTGCGAAACTTCCTAAATCGCGTTGCAAACTTCCTTGCCACCCCTCGGCAAATCGGTTGAAGGAATACCGGGAGAGTCGAGGGTAAAGGTCTCCGAACCGCATCCTCCAGAAATCTTCCTTTTCCACAAGTCCCACCAGGGAGGTGAAGTGAACGTCATCGCGGAGAGTGACGATGGGGTCCGTGACATATCGCAGCGTTCCCTTGACTTCGTAATGGATATCGTTCCGGAGTTTCTTCCCCGCCGTGATTCCCAACAACTCTTGATAATAAGTCTTGTCCGGACGAAAAGCCCTTGAACGATCGCCATAGGTACCATACCGGTAGACATCGCTCTTGTACGTGACTTGAAATTTGTCGAAATATTCCTTCAAAGTGCGACTCTTTAAAGTCACCGGTTTTTGGATCACTTCGCCGTTGGGGGCCTCCAAAGGGAAGGTGATCTGAAGAGCGCGAAGCGGCGCGGACACGGGAAGAACCGACACAAGCGCCGCCAAGACCCCAACGAGCCTCCAGGTGCATTTCGGCAAACGCCCTTCTCTCACCGCATTTTCGACCAGTTTCATGATTCTCGACACCCCAAGGTGCTAAATTACTCTAATTCCCCCTCTTCGACAAACAACTTTCCCGCAATTCCGAAAGGAAAGATTTCTTCTTTTCCTTCGGTCCACGAAGGAACGCCTTTTATTCCCAATCCACCCGTTCGGGATAAACCTGTCCCCCGAAGATCCGCCAACAACGGAAACACGGCCGAGGCTTCAGGGAAAGAATCACATGAAAGGGAATCCGGGTTCCTTCCGCGCCGTCGATGTCCTGCACGGAGGGAGCCGGAATATCCGTCGGATGAGAGTGAAAAAAACCCAACAAGGTCAAGTTCTGATATTCCCGAACCGCGCCCTCCACTTCCTCCTCGTCCAGCTCAAATACTCCCTCTTCCTTTGAGATATTGGTCAAAATCCGTACGGCTGTGATCGTCTCACCGTGCCCCCACAAAAGCGCCACAGCCTCCCGCGGCGCCTCCTTCAAGGAATACTCCAAGAGGGAATACCCGATCTCGGATCTCAGGATCATCTCTACCCGCCCTTTCTCATCTCTTCCCCGTCATCACTTACCGCCGTCGGAATCGAACGGATTACTCTCGCTCTAATTCGCCGTCCCAGTAGACGAGATCCACGAATTTCTGCCAACTGGCTTTGACTTTGACCCCCGGTCGCAACAAAAGCGTGGTCGGTCCGCGCCAACGTGGCTGCGACGGCGTGATCTTCAACCGCATCCCCGCTTCCTCTGGAAGCATATTCGCTTTGCGAGAATTGCACCGGATACACGCTGTTACAACATTCTCCCAGTTTGACTTTCCCCCTCGACTTCTCGGAATCACATGGTCAAGATTGAGTTCCTGAGTCGAAAATTTCTTTCCGCAATAGCAACATCGGTAACGATAATGCTCGTAGACATTGCGGCGCGTGAACTTGATCCGCATCGGCGGAAGTTTATCGTAATACTTCAAGGCGATGACTTCCGGCACCGCAATCCGAAAAGTGGGAGTGTGTACGAAACCCGACGGATGTTTGCGCATCGTCCGTGACAACTCCCGCCAACCGGTAAAATCATACGCTCTGTACTCCTCATCGATGACCGAAGCACGATCCGTGTAAAGAAGCATCACGGCCTTCTTCCAATCAACAAGATGGATTGCATAGAAGTTTCGATTGAGAACGAGCGTGTGCATATGGGAATGATAATTCTCCGCTTTTCTCGCCGCAACCGAAGAATTTCTCCCCTTGCTCTGCTTCCTTCCTGCCCTTTTTTCGGAGGAATTCCCTCCTCGATATTCGATCGGTCTCACTGAATCGATTTTTCTCACGCCGAACAATGATTCGATGATCAATCACACTTCTCTTTTTTCCAAAAATAACCTTTTTTCGAACGGAAGAGCAAAATGTTACGGCTTATTATTGCGCGGGTTTGTCCCCCCTTCCCTAAAAACAAATTCCTTAAAAAAATATAACGCCCGGCGAATGGGGCACCTGAGGGGGGGCAGGTGTTGCCACGCGATTGCGCCGGGCGTGTACGTACAGGAAGAATTATGCACGCTCTCCCACCATTGTCAAACATTTTTTTCAAAAAAATTTTTCGAGCAAGCGCTCTGTAACTCCTGCATTTTCAATAGCCTTCGGGAGAGGGGGATGTTTTTGTATGTTCTAATCCGCATTTTTTCCGTTCGCTCCCTGTTTTTCCGCCTCCCGGACCGGATATTTTCCGGAGACGTCACAGCGAATATTCCATCTCAATCCGTTTCTCTCATCCCTTTTCGGATGGCGGTATTCCAGTAATTCTGCTTCGAAGAAAATGGGGCAAAAAATTGAAAAAAACGCTCAAGTCTTTCACGGATCCAACCGATTAAGAAATCAAGTGGTGAACAGCGTATCGCTACAACCCCTCCCGGCGAACGCGGAACGCCACTCGAAATAATCTTCGAACGGCGGATCTTCGTGATCCGCCGCTTTTTTGTTCCGGCGACCTTTGTGAGTTCATTTTTCTTCGAAAGAAGAGGAGCGACCCGGTCGAATCTGGATTTTTTTGGTTCCCGGCGGAGCCTGGGAACGAGGAACATGGAGCACAAGGTTCCCTGTCTCTGTTTCTCTTCACCCCGCGTCGGATTAACTGGCAACCTCGTCCGAAAATGCTATCGTACCGCGGTTATGGCAGTGACAGTCGTCATAGGCGCGCAGTGGGGCGACGAAGGCAAGGGAAAGATCGTCGACCTTCTGGCCCCCCACTTCACGTGGATCGCCCGGTATCAGGGCGGTGCCAACGCGGGACACACGATCGTCTTCGAGGGGAAGAAGTTTGTCTTCCATCTCGTCCCTTCGGGTATTCTCTATCCCGACAAGAAATGCGTTCTCGGAAATGGGATGGTGATCGATCCGGTTCAATTGCGAAAAGAGATGGACGGATTGGCGGAAGGAGGCATTGATTTCGAGGGACGCCTTCTCATCTCGGAACGCGCTCATCTGCTGCTTCCGACGCATCAGATGCTCGACCGTGCCCGCGAGGAAGACAGATTGGTCAAGAAGATAGGAACGACACTTCGAGGAATCGGCCCGGCCTATTCGGACAAGTTCAAACGTTGCGGGGTTCCTTTCGGGGAATTTCTCGATCGCGAGGAATGTGTCGACGAACTCCTCCGGAACCATCTTTCCCAACTTGGTATTTCTCCGTCACCGGAACTCAAGGAAAAAATGGACTTCTGGAAGGAGGCCGCGCGTTCCCTCGCCGGATTCGTCACCGATACCGGTTTTCCTCTGCGACGAGCGATAGAACGCGGGGAGACGATCCTGGCCGAGGGGGCGCAGGGAACTATGCTCGATATCGACCACGGAACCTATCCTTACGTGACTTCCTCGACGACCTGCGCCTTCGGAGCAACGGCGGGGCTGGGGATTCCGGCGCGAGCCGTCACCCGAGTTATCGGTATCTTCAAGGCCTATTCCACGCGCGTCGGTGAAGGCCCCTTCCCCACGGAACTCTTCGGCGAAGAAGCCCAGCGTCTTCGCGAGGCCGGAGGGGAATACGGTGCGACGACCGGCCGACCGCGACGGGTCGGTTGGCTCGATGCCGTCGCGCTCAAATACGCCGCCGATATCAACGGTTGTGACGGTCTGATTCTGACGAAGGCCGACGTCCTGAATAATACGCTTTTCGAAAAGACGAAAATCGGTGTCGCTTACGAAGGACTTTCCCGACTTCCGCGGAAGTTCCCTCCGAAGATCACCGTCACCTACCGCGACTTTCCCACGTGGCCGACACTCCGCGGCCTCGAGATTCCACCGGAACTCGACTCCTATCTCGCCGCCATCGAAGAGTACTCCGGTGCGCCGGTCATCGCGCTTTCCACGGGACCGGACCGCAATGAGATTATCTGGAGAAAGCCGTTTCTCGACTGATCGTTCTCATCGGTCCGCTGCAAGGCGAGGAATGGAATCGAGAAGACGGCGCGTGTAGGACTCCCGCGGAGATTCCAGAACCGTTTCCCCCTCCTCCACAATCCGCCCCTCCCGCATCACAATAATTCTCGTGCAAAAGGCTCGTACCACTCCAAGGTCGTGGGAAATGAAGACGTAGGTCAGGTCGTTCGCGCGCCGCAGTCGATCGAGAAGTCGCAGGATTCTTGCTTGGACCGACACGTCCAGCGCCGAAGTCGGTTCGTCCAGAAGAAGCACATCGGGAGAAACAGAAAGTGCACGCGCCAAAGCAATCCTCTGCCTCTGGCCCCCCGAGAGTTGATGTGGATATCGTTTGACCACTCCTCGACTCAGACCCACGGACTCCAATAACTCGCCCACCCGTCGCTCACGAACTTCGGAAGGAAGCCGCTGATGGATTCGCAATCCATCTCCGACCAGCGTTCCCACTCGGTGCCGCGGATTGAGGCTCGATTCCGGATCCTGAAAGACGATCTGTACCCGGCGGCGAAATGCCTTTCGCTCCATCGCACTCATTCTTGAAATGTCCCGTCCGCGAAACAATACTCTTCCGTTCGTCGGCGGTTCCAATCCCAAAAGAATCCGTGCCAGCGTGCTCTTTCCCGAACCGGATTCTCCCACTATTCCCAATACTTCCCCCTTCTCCACCGTCACCGAGACACCCGCCAGCGCCTTCAGCGGCCGCTCTCCCCACCGCCGCGGAGGATGAATTTTTGTTACATTCTCCGCGCGTAGAAACTCTCCTCTCATTCTTTCCCCGTCCCCAAAAGAGGTTTCACACACTTCACACGGTGTTCCTGTCGCCCCTCCAGACCGCTCAACCCCGGTTCTTTCCGGCATACCGCGTCGGCAAGCGGACAACGGCTGAAATAGATACATTTCCCTTCCGGTTCGTTCTCTTCACCTTCTCCTTCGTCCCCCGGAGGTGGTTCCGGAAGCCGCAGCCTCTCACGAGGGATCGCGTCAAGCAACGCCTTCGTATAGGGATGAGCGGGAGCCGAAAGAACCTTCTCTGGCGGCCCCACTTCCACGAGGCTTCCTCGATAGAGCACGAGAATCCTGTCCGCAATTTCGCTCACGACGGCCAGGTCATGGGAAATAAAGAGAAAGGAAGTCTTGCCGGAAGAATCCTCCGGCGTTCCCCTTGATTGCAGTTCCCGAAGCACTTCGAGTATCTCCTTCTGAATGGTGACATCGAGCGCCGTCGTCGGCTCATCCGCGATCACGAGTTCCGGAGAAGGGGCCAGAACTGCGGCAATCATCGCCCTCTGACGTTCTCCTCCGGACAGTTCATGCGGATAGGATCGAAAAATCCGCTCCGGATCGCGAAATCGCACCGCAGCCAGATACTCCTTCGCCCTCCTCCGAACCTCCGATGCCGGGAAGCCGTGAATCCGCATTCCCTCTTCCACCTGAAAACCGACGGTCAGGACGGGATTGAGACTTGTCATTGGTTCTTGAAAAATCATTCCGATTCGTTTTCCTCGAATACGGCACATCGCTTCTTCGGCCAGGGCGTCAATTCGTTCGCCCCCCAAACGTATCTCGCCCGCGTGTTGCCGGACGTTGTTGGGAAGAAGACGCGCGATCGCCAGGGCGGTGAGTGTCTTCCCCGAACCGGATTCGCCCACGAGCGCCACGATCTCGCCCGTTTCGATCTCGAAACTGACATCCCGGAGAAGTCTTCGTTTTTGACCGTGAGCGACCGTTTCGAGCGAAAGACGGCGAACTTCGAGAAGAGGAGGCATCACGCCGCGCGGACGCTCCCCCCGCGGTTTCCCCTTCGGGAAAAGAGACGTTTCATCTTTTTTTCTCTTTTGTTCCGCCGCGATATTTTCTCAAAAAACCGCTTATCTTCCTCGCGCTCACCCCGGGCTCTTCGACGATGACGCGTGTTCCGCTGAGAACGTCAAGAAAGCCGATCTCATTCTTGTATCTCGGGACGACATGAAGATGCAGATGTTCGAGAGAAGCACCGGAACGTTTTCCGACGTTATATCCGATATTGTATCCCGCCGGGGAGTAAATCTCGTCCAGGGCATCCATCACGCGGTCGCGCCACAGAGCCATCGCTCTTCGTTCCGATTCAGTCGCCTCCCGCGGATCCACGATGTGCCGCCGGGGAACCACCATCACGTGCCCCGGATTGTAGGGATAAAGATTCAGCGTCACAAAGACCGAACGATCCCGCGCAAGAACGAGGCGGTCCACACGAGGATCATCGCGGAGGACCGCGCAGAGAATGCAGTCGACCTTCGGGCGTTCACCGCGAACGTAAGGAAGTTTTCCTGGCACAAAGAGAATCCGGCGTTTCATACAGCCGGCAGCTCCCGCAACAATCGTTCCACATCTTCTTCCGTGTTGTAAAAATGCGGGGCGATTCGAATGCGTCCGGCGCGGAATGCCACCTCGATACCGGATTCACCCAGCCGCCGTACGACTTCCGCGGGTTTGCCGCCTTCGAAGGAAAGAATGCCACTCGTTTCCCCCGAACGTCGCGAGGAAAAAAGCCTGTAGCCTTTCGCTTCCATTCCTCCGATGATCCGCTCGGCCAAACCGCGGACTCTCGCGAAAAGTTTCTCCATTCCGCTCGGCACCGAAAAGACGCGCCGAAAACGCCTCAACGCCTCCGCCGTCCCCAACATTCCCAGTAAATTCCCCGTCGAATATTCGAACCGCTCGGCTCCTTCCAAAAACTCGAAACGATAATCCAGATAATCCTTCCCCCTCACCATCCCGTCCGTTCCGACGAAAACCGGTCGAATTTCCTTCCAGCGACGGCGCGCGAGGAAGAAGCCCCCCATCCCCAAGGGGCCCATCAGCCACTTCCAGGTCGGCCACGCCGCGGCATCAACGAGGGAAAGATCGACGGGACAAACGCCGATCGATTGGGCAATATCCAGAAAAAGAAAGATGCCTTTCTCGCGACATAGAGCCGACAACCACTGTAGATCGAATCGATACCCGCTCGAGAACTCCACATGGCTTATCGCGACAAGTCGCGTTCGGTCGGTCAAGGCCGAAGAGAATTCATCCGGATCCACTCGTCCCTCCCGCTCGGGAACGGAAACGATCTCGACCCCCCTATCCCGAAGATTCCACCACGGATAGACGTTTGATGGATACTCGGTGTTCACCGTCACGATCACGTCCCCCGATTTCCACGGAAACCCCTGAGCAACAATGTTAACTCCTTCCGCCGTATGCCGCGTTACGGCGATCTCTTCCGGAGCGACCGAGAGGAATCGTGCGTAATCCCGAACGACCTCGGAACGAGTCCCCGCGTAACGCTCCAATACTTCGCCGGGAGTCCGCTCACTCCGCAACCGAAGGCACTCTGAAACGAGGTCTCCGCGGGGTTGAGGTGAGATACCGGCATGATTGAGCGGCAAGGAAGAACGAAGCACCGGCAACCGTTCACGAATCTCCCGCGCGACCGCCGTCAAAACATCCTCCGTCTTTCGTTGTGATTGTTGGGAAACGGCGTCTGGGTTCACCATGGATTTCCGCATCGCATCTTTTTCTCCTCCACTCTGTTCGCCCCGAACTCATTCTAAGCCTCGAACCCTTCCCCCGCAACTGGCCGGTCCGCCTTTTTCTTCCGGCTTCCCTCCTCTCACTGTCCTTCGCCCTCTTGCCGTTTGCCTTCTCTTTCGCCTTGCTTCTGTTTCTTTTCCGCCCTTTTCACTCTTTCCGGTATCGCAGACTTCCCGCGAGGCTCATGAGATGGTAAACTCCGCCTATGAAACGAAGAAAAAAATCACGCAAAACGAATCACTCCGAAAAGCCCTCCCCTCCGCGACGCGCCAAGACCTTTTCCTTGATCACTGTGCAGAACGCGTCGCACGAGCGAAAATCACCTTTGGAAACGGCCCGGACACTCTCCGTTCACGCGGGCGAAACGGCGGAGGTGCTCGGAGACAGCGTCGTCACTCCCGTTTTTCAAACAGCAACGTATTGTTTCCGGAAGAGCGCCGAGGTCCGCGCCTATCACGAGGCGGAGGTGAAATCGCGGTTCGAGTACGGCCGGTACGGCTCCCCGACCCAACTCACACTGGAACGAAAACTCGCCGAACTTTTTGGAACCGAGGATGCCTTGGTGACGTCGAGCGGAATGGCCGCGGTTACCGACACTCTCCTTACTCTGCTTTCTTCCGGTGATCATGTCGTTATGACTTCCGAATGCTACCGCCGGACACGCGCTTTCAGCGAAAAGTTTCTTTCCAAATTCGGGGTGCGGGTCGATTTCGTCTCCCCCCGCGCCGATGATGTCATCCGCGCTCTGGGGAGAAGGACGAAAGCGGTCTTTCTGGAGATTCCCACGAATCCGCACTTGTACGTTCCGGACATCGAGGTCGTTGCCGAGAAATGCCGGAAACGGAATATCCCCCTGCTCGTGGATCCGACGATCGCGGCTCCCTTCAACTGTGATCCCGTCGGCCTGGGGGCGGATTTGGTCATCCTGTCGCTCACAAAGTACCTCGCCGGGCACAACGACATCATTGGAGGCGCCGTTCTCGGACCCCGCGCGCTCGTGGACCGCGTCCGGGAGTACCATGGAACGGTGGGCACACTTCTTCCCCCTCTCGCCGCCTACCTCATTCTCCGCGGTATCAAGACCGCGGCCTTGCGCGTTCGGGCGCAGAACGAAAGCGCGCTCGCCATCGCGCACTTCCTCCAAACTCATCCGAAGGTACAGCGAGTCTTTTACCCGGGCCTGCCGAGCCATCCTGATCACGAAATCGCACGGAAAGCGATGAACGGCTTCGGGTGTGTCGTTTCCTTCGAGATTCAAACCGACCTCGCGGGCGCGGAACGCTTCGTCGATTCTCTCCGTCTCTTCAAGATCGGCCCGTCCCTCGGGGGCGTTGAAAGTCTGGCGGAGATCGTTGCGACGATGTCCTTCTGGGACAAGAGCCGGAGGGAACGGAAACGTCTTGGAATCGGAGATAATCTCGTCCGACTCTCGATAGGAATCGAGGATGCCGCCGACCTCGTTCGCGACCTCAATAAAGCCCTGCGGAAGGTCTGACATCCCTTCTTCTGTTTTCGACGGGGCGAGACTCTTCCTTTCATTCCCGGTCCGCAAGCGGACGGAAGCGACGGAGTAAAACGGCTCTTGCCATCTTCCAAAGAACCGGTTCATTTCTGGGCGGCCCTGAGGGGAGAAGAAGTTCCCGGCGCGGCGCGAGGCGCCGTTTTGGCTCGCGCCGAACGGGAGGGTGTTCTCGCTTATCTCACTTCAACGAACTCTCACTTCTCCGACTGTCTCGAGGAACGGAAGCGTTCCAGCCTCGACTGGCTCCTCAAGGAAACGCTTTTGAAATCGCTTCTCGAGTGTTTCTCGACCTGGAACAGGCCTTGGGCGATCCTGAAGGGGCCGGCCCTCTCGTTCTCCCTCTACGATAATCCCCTTCATCGCCCCTTCGGTGATATTGATCTGTTGGTTCTTCCGGAAGACCGCGGGGCGGCGCGCAGGCGGCTCGTCGAGAACCTCGGCTTAAGACAGGATCCGGGACATCCCGAACTCTTCTTCAGTTCTCGCGGGCAGGTCGATCTTCATATCGGTTTTCTCAATACGACGCGCGTTCCCGCCCGCGCGGCGGCGACAAAGGATGCAAACCTTTCCTGGTCCGAGCATATCACTTTCATCGACACACCCCACGGAAGACTACCAACACTCGATCCCCATCTCACCCTGACCTATCTCCTCGTTCATTATATTCATCATCATGGAGCCGCGGGCGCCCGCTGGCTCCTCGACCTCCATCGCTTCTTTTTAATCGAGAACACATTGTCTCAAAGTCGCCGGCCGGGCTCTCGATTCGAATCGGTGGTTTTTCACCAGTTGCGATTCTTCCTCAAGAATAAATTTGTTCCGAAAACTCTTCTCTCACCGAGAGCGGGTTTTCTCGAAAAAGCGGCCATCAACGCAGCCTGGGAGGGGCGACCGATTCCCGCGTTACGCTTCCTCTTCACGTTGCTGGACATTCCCCGGGTCCGTCCCCGAATCCGTTTCCTGCACCAGACGCTTCTTCCCAACTCCTCCACGGCCGCGGCCGTTATGAGAAAACAACGAACCTCGTCGGCGCGGTTCGCTCACGCGCAAATGCTCTTCCGCTCGCTCAGGACGTTGCTTACCTTGGGCTTGCGCTCCCTCCCTCCCTGACCAGCGAGAGCGATTCCCCGGGCGGCTCGAATGCTTATACTCCCGCCGAAACCGGAGACGACGGAGATTCTTGCTTCTCCGGAGATTCCTCCCCCTCTTCTTCGGCTGCCTCCGGCAGCTCCAAAACGACTCCGTCGCGATACCTCCGCGCCCCCGTACCGGCGGGAATGAGGTGGCCGATGATCACGTTCTCTTTGAGCCCGAGCAGATCGTCGCGCTTTCCCGCAACCGCGGCTTGGGTCAGAGCCCAGGTGGTTTCCTGGAACGAGGCGGCTGAAATGAAGGACTCGGAGAACTTCGAGGCCTTGGTGATTCCAAGCAACACCGGGTGATAGGTCGCTTGCTTCTTGCCCTGTTCACGAACCCGCCGATTCTCCCTCAACATCCGTGAACGATCCACGAGTTCATCGGGCAGGAATTCCGTGTCGCCCGGCTCCTCGATCTGCACCTTCTTCATCATTTGGCGCACGATCACCTCGACATGTTTGTCGTTGATCTCCACCCCCTGCATTCGATAGACGTCCTGAATCTCACCGACGATATATCGTTGAACATCAGTGCCCGGGCGAACCTTGAGCATTTCGTGAACATCCACGGGACCGTCCGTCAGCAGATCCCCCGCCGCAACTTCCGCTCCGTTTTCGACGATCAGATGGCGCTCCGGAGGAATCTCGATCTCCTCGACGGAACCGTCTTCTCCCGTGATATCGACCTTCCGCTCCTTGCGGAACTTGGCTCCGATGGAAATCTTCCCGCCGAAAGGAGCCAGAATCGCGGGAGTGGACTTCGGCTTTCGAAGTTCGAAGAGTTCCTCGACACGCGGTAGCCCGCCCGTAATATCCTTCGTCATTCCCGCCTTTTCCCCGCCGCTTTCTTTGGGCCCCTTGAGGAAGTCCGAGAAGAGTTTGACGATCAATTCGCCGCTCTCAACGGTGAGCGCTTCCCCGGCGGCAAGAGCCTTTTCCTCGAGTTCGGAGACTTCCCTTACGGCCTGGTCCGACGGCAACTCGTATTCAACCGTATCGAAGACCTCACTCTTATATCCCGCCTCCTCGATCCGTTTCGCTCTGTGCCGTGCCAGCCAATTCTCGATCTTCGCGACTGTCGAGGAACTTTTCTCGAAGAGATCGTTTCGCACGACGTGGCATTTCGAGATGAGCCGAATGTTCTGCTTCTTGACCTTCGAAAGCGCCTTGGATTTTCCGGTTCCGGCGGACGTGCGTGTATAACGCAGATAGGGGAGGGCCTTTCGGTCCGCGTTCTCGACGACCCGGATCAACCAGGCCGTCTCGGCGCCGCTCTTCGCAACATAACGCCGCACGACGTGAACAACGCCGCGGGTTCTGGACGTGTGTTTTCGCGAGAGGCGCTGCCCCACCTCCACCTTCTCTCCAGGATTCACCTCGAGGTGATCGTCGGGTCCGATAAAGTACTCGCTTCCCCGCCAAACGATCAGTGCCCCCTGCTCCGTCCCCTCAACTTCGGACGGCTTTACGACGATCTGTTCGTTCCCTTCCTTTTGGATCGCGACGCGCCGAAATTCCACGCGCCCATCCATCTCCGCTAGAATCGGCTTGAAGGAAGGATTCAAAGCGATGATGTTCCCCCGCTCGACGACATCTCCCACTTTGACCTTCGGTTCCGCCCCCATCATCGCCGGCGCCTCGACCAAGACTCCTTTCTCGGATACCGCCGACATATTCTCCTCGTGCAACGATACCATCCGGATGATCTTTGCTCCATTCTTCTCCGAAACCTCGAGCTTTGCGGCGAAGGGAGCCGCGAACACACGTTCGGCAACGGGATCTTTTTCTGAAATCTTCTGCCCAGCCGCCACGACGATCCTCATTCCCAAGGGGATGTCGACGCGCTGCTCCTTCTTTCCGCTTTTGATCACGATGAAGTCCTTCTTCACGGCCTTGATTGTTCCCGGGATTCGGGAGTGGACGGAGAGAAGAACAATCGGCGTCTCCGCTTCCACCTTCGCGCCGTCCTTTGCTTTCACGGAAACGCTCACCCCGCGCTTGACGGTCATCTGACTTCGGGCGCCACGGGAACTCATTTGGAAAACAACGTCCTTGCGAACGACCAGCGTATCCACACGCTTTCCCTTGTAGTCCCCTTCCTCGACAACGAAAACACTGCCGTCCTTCTGAACCTTCGTCCTCGGAAGCGAGGTCACGACGCCCGTGAAGCGGGAGCGCAGATAGGTATCGTCGGCCGAAGCGGTTCCGCCGACGTGAAACGTCCGCAAGGTCAGCTGCGTTCCCGGTTCTCCAATCGATTGCGCGGCGATGACCCCGACCGCCTCCCCGATCTCAACCAGCCGCCCGGTCGCCAGGTCGCGGCCGTAACATCGGCGGCAAACTCCGGTTTCTGAGTCGCAAGTCAGAACGGAGCGGATTTTGATCTCCTCGAGACCGCATTCGCGAATTTCTTGCGCCGCTTCATCGTCGATATAATCCCCGGCCTTGAAGAGGAGTTTCCCCTCTTCCCGCGGATCTTCCACGTCCTCAGCGACGAATCTCCCCAGTACACGGTCCGCCAGAGACTCGGAAATCTCGTCCCCCGCCCGTAACGGCTCCATGACGATCCCTCGGGTCGTCTTACAATCTTCTTCCGTCACCACAATATCTTGCGCGACATCGACAAGGCGGCGGGTGAGATAGCCGGCGTTGGCCGTCTTCAGAGCCGTATCCGTCAGTCCCTTCCGTGCTCCCGTCGTGGATTGGAAGAATTCAATCACCGAAAGTCCCTCGCGGAAATTGGAGGTGATGGGCGTCTCGCGAATCTTTCCGAATGGATCCGCCATCAATCCCCGCATTCCGGCCAGCTGCTTGATTTGGGCCTTCGAACCGCGCGCTCCGGAATCCGCCATAATGTAGATCGGGTTGAACCCTTCCTTGTCCGATTCGATCTGGTCGAACATCACCTTCGCGACTTCGTCCGTCGTACTCGTCCACAGATCGATGATCTTGGAATAACGCTCCTGTTCCGTAATCACTCCGTTGGCGTATTGTTCGTTGATCTTGTTTACTTCCTCTTTGGCCGCCGCGATCATCTCCTCTTTCTCGCCCGGGACCTTCATATCCTCGATCCCGATCGAAATCCCGGAACGGGTCGCGTAACGAAACCCCAGTTCCTTGATACTGTTGGCCGTCCGCGCTGTGATCGTCTCGCCGTAGCGACGAAAGATCTGGTCGATGATTCCTCCCAGAACGCTCTTGCTGATCGTGCGGTTGACAAACCCGAACCCTTCCGGCAAAACCTCGTTGAAAATAATCCGGCCCGGCGTGGTTTCGACGATTCGAGGTCGACCGCTCTCTTCCCGTCCGATACAGACCCGCACGCGCCCTTGAAGGGAAATCCACCCCGCCTCGAGGGCGTAAAGACATTCTTCCTTCGTCGCAAAGAGTTTCTCCGCACGCGCCGCTGATTCCCTTTCCTTCGTCAGATAATAGACTCCGAGAACGATATCCTGGGTCGGCGTTACGATTGGCTTCCCGCTCGCAGGCGAGAGAATGTTCCGATCCGCCATCATCAGAATCTTGCTTTCGATGATCGCTTCCTGCGACAGCGGAACGTGAACCGCCATCTGATCCCCGTCGAAATCCGCGTTGAAAGCGACACAAACCAGCGGGTGAAGACGAATGGCCTTCCCTTCTATCAAAACAGGTTGGAACGCCTGAATGCCGAGGCGATGGAGCGTGGGCGCGCGATTGAGAAGAACGGGGTGATCCTTGATGACATCCTCGATCACTTCCCAAACCTCGGCCGCCGCCCGCTCAACCATCTTCTTCGCAGCCTTGATATTCGAGGCTAAGCCGCGTTTTACAAGTTCCTTCATGATAAAGGGTTTGAAGAGTTCCAGTGCCATCTTCTTCGGCAATCCACATTGGTTCAATTTCAGTTCGGGACCGACAACGATCACACTGCGGCCCGAATAATCAACGCGCTTCCCGAGGAGATTCTGCCGGAATCGTCCCTGCTTTCCCTTGAGCATATCGGAGAGGGATTTGAGTACGCGGTTGTTGTTCGTCCCCTTGACCGGCCTCCCGCGCCGCCCGTTGTCCAACAAGGCATCGACGGCTTCTTGGAGCATCCGTTTCTCATTCCGAATGATTATCTGCGGCGCCCGCAATTCCACGAGCCGCCGAAGCCGATTGTTTCGATTCAGCACCCGGCGATAAAGGTCATTAAGATCACTCGTCGCGAAACGCCCTCCGTCCAACTGCACCATCGGACGCAAATCCGGAGGAATCACCGGAAGGACCGTCAGAATCATCCACTCCGGCCTGTTCCCTGAATTGGCCAGCGCCTCGACGACGGTCAACTGCCGGATCAGCCGGCGCTCGTCCTGCTTCGACTGCTTGAACTTCAGACTCTCGCGGATTTCCCTGCGCAACTGTTGCACATCAATCTCCGCCAGCAACTCCCGGATCGCTTCCGCCCCCATCTCCGCCTTGAAAAGTTTGCCGTATTTCGCCCGCGCCTCCTCATACTCTTCTTCATTCAAAAGTTGCTTCTTCTTCAACGGCGTTTCGCCGGGATCGATCACGATGTAATCCTGAAAATAAAGGACACGTTCGAGTTCCTTGCCGGTAAGATTCAGGAGAACACCTATCTTCGAGGGAATTCCCTTGAAATACCAAATGTGCGAGACTGGGGCGACGAGATCGATGTGTCCCATCCGCTCGCGCCGAACCTTTGAGTGCGTTACCTCGACCTGGCACCGGTCGCAGATCACCCCTTTGTATCGGATCGACTTGAACTTTCCGCAATAACACTCCCAGTCCTTTGTCGAACCGAAAATCATCTCGCAAAAGAGCCCCTCGATCTCGGGCCTCAGCGTCCGATAATTGATCGTCTCCGGTTTCTTCACCTCACCATGAGACCACTCCCGAATCCTCTCAGGAGAGGCCATCCGAATGGAAATGGCGGCAAATTCATTGATGTTCCACATTACTTCTCACTCCTTTTCCGCCTCTGCATGGCGGCCTGCATTCCGGAAAAGAGGTCCGTCTCGTCCGTTTCCCTCAACTCGATAATTTCTCCATCCTCCGAAATCACCTGAACATCCAAGGCCAGACCTTGAAGTTCGCGTACCAGAACGCTAAAGGATTCCGGGATCCCCGGCGGCGAGGCATTCTCGCCCTTCACGATGGCTTCGTAGATCTTGGAACGGCCCACGACATCGTCCGACTTGACGGTCAGCAATTCCTGCAACGTGTAGGCGGCACCGTACGCCTCCAGCGCCCAGACTTCCATCTCCCCCAACCGCTGCCCTCCGAACTGGGCCTTTCCTCCAAGAGGCTGCTGGGTCACGAGAGAATAAGGTCCCGTGGAACGCGCATGCATCTTATCGTCCACAAGATGGTCCAGTTTCAACACATACATCACGCCGACGACCACCTCCTGGTCGATTCGGTCTCCCGTCTTTCCATCGTAGACAACCGTTTTGCCGTCCGGAGGTAATCCCGCTTCCGCCAGATAAAACTTTACCTCGTTCTCGGTGGCGCCGTTGAAGACCGGCGTGGAAATGAAAAGATCGAGATGATGCGCCGCCCAGCCGAAGTGCGTCTCGAGAATCTGGCCGATGTTCATCCGCGAGGGAACGCCGAGCGGGTTGAGAACGATGTCCACCGGCGTGCCGTCCTCCAAATACGGCATATCTTCCTCCGGAACGATGATCGAAACCACCCCCTTGTTCCCATGCCGCCCCGCCATCTTGTCCCCCACGCTCAACTTCCGCTTGTTCGCGACTAAAACCTTCACCTTCATCTCGACTCCCGGATTCAACTCGTCCCCGGCCTGCCGCGTGAAGACCTTCACCTCCTTCACGACCCCCTCGACGCCATGAGGGACCTTCAAACTCGTGTCTCGCACGTCCCGCGCTTTTTCACCAAAGATCGAATAGAGCAGTTTGTGTTCCGGAGTTAAATCCCCGCTGCCCTTCGGCGTGATCTTTCCCACGAGAATATCCAGGGGTTTGACCCAGGAGCCTACCTTGACGATCCCATTCTCGTCCAGGTGCTCCAGACTCGCCTCCGCCACGTTCGGAATGTCCCGCGTTATCTGTTCCTTGCCGATCTTTGTATCCCGCGCCTCCACTTCGAAAGATTCGATATGAATCGATGTATAGACATCATCCTTCAGGAGCCGTTCCGAAACGATAATGGCATCCTCGAAGTTATAGCCTTCCCAGGACATAAAGGCGACGACGACGTTCCGCCCCAACGCGAGTTCGCCTTTCTCCGTAGCGGCCCCGTCGGCCAAAACCTGCCCCCGGGAAACCTTGTCTCCGACGGAAACAAGCGGACGTTGGTTGATGCACGTCGACTGATTCGACTGGTGAAATTTGAAGAGGCGGTATTCGCGGGGGGTCGAACGGCGCGGCTCTTTCACGAGAATCCGCGCCGCGTCCACGTACACGACCTCGCCTTCCTCTAACGCCGTTACCATGGCCCCGGAATCGTACGCCGCTCGAAATTCCATCCCCGTCCCGATGCGGGGAGCCTCGGGACACAAGAGTGGAACGGCCTGCCGCTGCATATTCGAACCCATCAAGGCCCGATTCGCGTCGTCATGCTCCAGAAAAGGAATCAAAGCCGTCGAGACCGAAACCATCATATCCGGCGAGACATCCATGTAATCCACCTTCTCCGGATCCTCGAAATAATACTCCGCCCGCCGGCGCACGAAGGCCTTCTCGACCGCAAACCGGCGCGTCTTCGAGTCCACTTCCGTTGAAAACTGCGCCACGACATACCGATCCTCCGCATCCGCCGTCAGCCAATCCACTTCGTCCAGGACATGCCCGTTCTTGACACGCCGATACGGAGCCTCGATGAACCCATACTCGTTTACGCGCGCATGCGTCGCCAAGGAGACGATCAGTCCGATGTTGCCCCCCTCCGGAGTCTCGATCGGACAAATCCGCCCGTAATGCGTCCGATGGACGTCTCGCACGTCTGACAACGCCCGCTCCCGCTTCAGTCCCCCGGGACCGAGAGCCGAAAGACGGCGTTTATGGGTCAGCTCGGAAAGCGGATTGACCTGGTCCATAAACTGGCTCAGTTGTGACGAGCCAAAAAATTCCTTCACAATCGCCGTGACCGGCTTGATGTTGATCAATTCCTGCGGCGTCATCGTGTCCTCATCCTGCGTCGTCATCCGCTGATGTATGACCTTCTCCATCCGCATCAATCCCGTTCGGAATTGATTCTGCAATAACTCTCCAACGGACCTCACACGCCGATTCGCCAGATGGTCCGTATCGTCCGTGGCGCCTTGCTCCACATTCAACTCGATCAATTTGTCAATTACGGCCAGAACATCCTCGAGCCGGAGGATACGTTCGTCGCTCTCTTCTCCGCTCATCTTTAACTTCCGATTCAATTGGTATCGGCCGACATCACTCAGATCGTACCTGCGGGGATCTTGGAAAACCCTCCGAATCTCTTCGCGGGCCGTTTCGACAGGCGGAGAATCTCCTGGGCGAAGAAGATCGTAAATGCGGATGACCGCTTCATCCGCCGTGACCACCGGGTTGTCCCGGTCCTTGCCCATCTTCTTTCGCTCCTCGGCCAGTGTCACGAGGATCGTTTCGTCCTCGCCCTCCACTTCCCCTTCCCGCTTTCGAATCAAGGCCGGTCCGGCCACGATGATCCTCTCGACCCCGGCTTCCTCGAGATCCATGACGTACTTCTCATCGAGAGGAACCCCCGCATACGCGATCACCTCACCGGTCTCCCCGTCCACGATGTTCTCCATCGGGACCCTGCCCAGCCACGGATGTTCCTTCTCGAGGGAAACCTTCGCCCGCTTGAGAACCTCCGGCTTGTAGAAATGGCGGAGGATCGCCTCGTTCGTTTCCAGCCCCAGCACGCGGAGAAACGTTGTAACAGGAATTTTACGCTTTCGATCAAGTCGTACGTTCAGAATCTCTCCGACTTCGTACTCCATCTCGATCCACGAACCCCGGTACGGCAGAACCTTCCCCGAATAGAGACGCTTTCCCGCCGGATGAGTCTTTCCCTCGTCGTGGTCGAAAACGACACCCGGCGAACGATGAATTTGGTTCACGATCACCCGTTCCGCTCCGTTGATAATAAACGTCCCCCGGGAAGTCATCAGAGGAATATCTCCCATATAAACGTCTTGTTCCCGGATTTCCCCCGTCAGTCTGTTGATCAGACGAACCTTGATCTTCAGCGGTGCCGCATAGGTCTGGTCCCGCTCCGAACACTCAAATTCCGAATACTTTGGTTCGCCCAAACTATAGCCGACGTACTCGAGAATCAGGTTCTTCTCATAGGTGTCCGCGATCGGAAAGATTTCCCGGAAAACCGACTCCAATCCTTGATCCTTCCTCTTGTCGGGATCGACATCAAGTTGGAGAAACCAATCGTAGGACCGCCGCTGGACCTCGACAAGATCCGGTAACTCCACGGACGGTTCCAACTTCGCAAATGAAATCCGTTCCCTGTAGGGACCCGGCCGAACACTCATATTTCACGACTCCTTCCGCCATACGGTTGCGGGCTCCGAACGGCGCCTTCAACCTCTTCCCCTTTCAACACTTTCTCGACATCCAGGGACCCGACACGAGCGGACGCCCCGCATACACGCCCGCCCCGGCTCGGCTTCCCCATCTTCTTCAAGAAAAAGAGATTACTTGATCTCAACTGTTGCGCCGGCTTCGGTCAGTTTCTTCTTGATCTCCTCGGCTTCTTCCTTCGAAACGCCTTCTTTGACGGGTTTTCCACCGGCATCCACGAGCTCTTTTGCCTCCTTCAGACCCAGGCTCGTGATCTCCCGGACGGCCTTGATGACGTTGATCTTCTTGTCCCCGCCGGAGACGAGGATCACGTCGAACTCCGTCTTTTCTTCCTCGGCTCCTCCCGCCGGAGCCGCACCCGCTCCGGGAACCGCCGCAACGGCCACCGGAGCCGCCGCCGAAACGCCCAATTCCTCCTCCAACTCCTTCACCAACGTCGCGGCGTCGGAGAGGGACAGGCCCTTGATCGCCTCTTTCAACTCAGCCAATTCCATTTCCACCATCCTCCTCTGATGATTTTTCCGATTTTTCCCGTTTCATTTCCTTTTTCATTCCGCCTTCTTCGCTTCCTGAATCAATCGAACCATCCTTCCGGCCGGCTCGTTGATTAACCGCAACAGATGCACGGCGGGAGCCTGCAAAAGAGCAAGCAGTTTCGCGAAAACCTCCTCCCGCCCCGGCAAAAGCGCCAATTCATTGATCTCCTTCTCCGAAAGAACCTCGCCGCCGATGACCCCCCCTTTCAATCGAAAAGCGGCGGTCGCGCTCCCCTTGGCTCCCCCCTTGGCAAACTCCACCATCGCCTTGGCGGCACTGACCTCGTCGGGAGAAAAAGCCACGATCGTCGGCCCCGCCGTCAGTTCGTCCAACCCCTCGATCCCTTCCTCGGCCAACGCGCGTCTCACCAGAGTATTCTTCAGGACGCGGATTTTGACCGCTTTTTCCCGAAGCCGATTCCGTAACTCGGTCATCTCGGCCACGGTCAGCCCGCGGTAGTCTCCGAAAACCACCCCCCCGCCGGTCGCCGCCTTTTCCGAATATTCCCGTCGAATTCCGCGGACGACCTCCTCCTTCTCGGCTCGCGTCAGCATTACTTGCCCAACTCCTTTCGCAAAATCACCGGATCGACCGGGATCCCCGGCCCCATCGTCGTCGAAATCGTAACACATTGAAGATAGGTTCCTTTCGAGGACGAGGGTTTCGCCTTCAGAACCGCATCGATCACGGCCCGCGCGTTCTCGACGAGGTCCTCCTCCGGGAACGAAGCCTTGCCGATCGGAACGTGGACGTTCCCGCCCTTGTCATTTCGATACTCGACCTTCCCCGCCTTGAATTCCTTCACGGCGCGCTCCACGTCGAAGGTCACGGTCCCGGATTTCGGGTTCGGCATCAACCCGCGAGGACCAAGGATCTTGCCGAGACGGCCGACGTTCTTCATCATATCGGGAGTCGAGATGGCCACGTCGAACTCCAACCACCCTCCCGCAACCTTCTCCACGAGATCGGCACCGCCCACGACATCCGCCCCCGCCGCTTCTGCCTCCTTGATCTTGTCTCCGGAGGCGAAAACCGCCACTCGGACCTTCTTTCCCGACCCCCGCGGCAGCATAACGGTCCCCCGAACATTCTGATCCGATTGCGTCGGGTTGATCCCGAGGCGCAACGCCAACTCGACCGTTTCATCGAACCCCGCCCGCGCCGTCTCCTTGGCCAAAGCCACCGCTTCGGCCGCCGAAAGTCGTCCCTTCTCCGAAACCACCTCGGCGACCTTGGCGCGCGCGGCCGAAATTTTCTTTCCGCGCTTCATGCCGTCACCTCGATCCCCATCGACCGCGCCGTCCCCTCGATAATCTTCACGGCGGCGCCAAGATCGTTGGCATTCAGATCCGGCATCTTCTTCTTCGCTATCTCTTCCACCTGCGCCTTCGTCACCCGCCCTACCTTGGTTCGGTTCGGTTCTCCCGACCCCTTCGGGATCCCCGCCGCCTGGCGGAGAAGGACCGCCGCGGGGGGGGACTTGCAAACGAACGTGAACGACCGGTCCGCATATACCGTAATGACCACTGGGATGATCGTGTCCCCTTCCTTCTGCGTCCTGGCATTGAAGGCCTTGCAGAATTCCATGATGTTGACCCCATGTTGCCCCAAGGCGGGACCGACCGGCGGAGCCGGCCCAGCCTTCCCCGCCGGAATCTGTAACTTGATCTCCGTCAATACTTTCTTCACCGTCGCCTCCGCATCTTCTTTCCTGCGCCGATCACAACTTCGCGATCTGCATAAAATCGAGTTCGACCGGGGCCGTTCGTCCGAAGATTGTGACCATCACCTTCACCTTCCCGCGGTCGGGATTCGTCTCCTCCACCTTTCCAACGAAATCGCGGAAGGGACCATCCGTAATCCTTACCGATTCGCCCACCTCGATCTCCAACTTCGGCTTCACCTTCGGCTTCTCGGTCTCGCCCTTCAAGCCACTTTGTTGCAACAGAAGATTCACTTCCGATTCGGTCAACGCCTGAGGGCGCCCGTTCGCTCCCACGAAGTTCGTCACCCCCGGCGTGTTGCGAATCACGTACCACGCCTCTTCATCCCCCTCGAGCATCTCCACCAATACATACCCGGGAAAGATCTTTCGTCGTGAAATCTTCCGCTTGCCGTCGCGCATCTCCGCGACAACCTCCGTGGGGATCAGGATCCGAAAGACCCTGTCTGAAACCCCCAACGTCTTGATTCGCTTCTCCAGATTGGCCTGCACCTTGTTTTCCATCCCCGACTGGGCATGAACCACATACCACTTCTTCTTCGGCTCTTTCCTCGGTTCTTCCGAAGGCGGGGCTTCCGGAGCAGCCCTTTCTGAGTCTGCTTCCACCTCCGGCGCACTGCCCGCAACAGCGGTGCCCGCGACCGCTTCTTCCGCTTTTTCTTCCATCGCTTCAACCATCTCCTACCGTACTCCCAACATCTTCGCCACCGCCCAACCGATACCGGTGTCCACGACGGCGAAATAGACAGCCATAAGGGCGACAGTGACGATCACGACGATCGTCGATCCCTTGACCTCCTCGTTGGAAGGCCACGTGACCTTGCCCCCTTCCCACTTCACCTCGTTCCAGACTTCCTCAAAATACGTCCGAACTTTCTTGATCCTACTCACGTCTCCAAGCCGTTCCTCGCCTTTCGTCCCGCACCGCGTCTTCTTTCCCCGCAGGGCCGGCGAGACTCGAACTCGCAGCCCCCGGTTTTGGAGACCGGTGCTCTACCAATTGAGCTACAGCCCTGTTTGCGTCCCATCGGCGGGAGGGCGCCACGCCCGCCGTTCCCTCTCTCACAACAATTGTCCGCCGGAAAATTTCGGCGCGGTTCTCCCACATCCCCGCGGAAAACTTTCGGCGGGGATCACGCAAGTCCGCCCGCTCGCTATTTGATCTCCTTGTGGATCGTGCGGTTTCTGCAGTACCGGCAGTACTTCTTCAAGGCAAGACGCGGCTGATTCGGCCGCTTCGTCTTCTTCGTCGAGTAATTCCGCCTCTTGCAGACCTCGCACGCCAACGTGATGATCTCTTGCATAGGTTTTCCGGCCACCTTTCCTTCAATCTCCCAACGCCCGAAACCTATTACCAACCTGATTTTCCAGACGACGAACGTCGTTTTCAGATTTCTGAATTCAGGACATTTCGGGGATCGAGCGAGTAATTATCCACAAGTCGAAACAGCGGTCAACAGAATTTTTTCTTTTTTTTCCACACCTCGGCCGCGACCGTTACGGAATCGCGCTCGGTGTCACCCGCGACCACCTCGATCCTGCTCCGTCCCCCTGCATACACGCATAGCCCACGGGCGGAGTCGAACCGCCGACCTCATCCTTACCAAGGATGCGCTCTAACCTCCTGAGCTACGTGGGCGAAAGAATCCGCCTAACTCTCCTCCACCGGAAAGAATTTCTTC
Organism: Candidatus Hydrogenedentota bacterium; assembly: GCA_003697085.1. Lineage (GTDB taxonomy): Bacteria > UBA8481 > UBA8481 > UBA8481 > J006 > J006. The sequence goes on along the minus strand of RFFU01000084.1, from coordinate 28,416 downwards.
ATATGCGTGATCGTGAGTATCTCGGAAACAATGGGCTTGGGATTGCGCAAGCGAATCTCGATCCCCCGAGCGCGCGCCTTCTTGTAAACACCAATCAAACCGCCCAACCCCGAGGAGTCCGCAAAAGGAACCTCGGAAAGGTCCACGACGATCGTTCTTCCCTCTTCGAGACCTTCCAGTAATGCCGATTCCACTTCCCCCGTGGAGTAGACGTCCAAATCCCCGTTCAGTTTGTAAAGCAGGGCCTCGCCTTCCTCCTCCTTCACGATCTCCATCTGAAACTCCGCCCTCCTGAAAGGTTTCCTCGGTTCGGAATTCTCGACCGACGCTTCGAGGGGAAAACTTATCCGGAAATCCCGGGGCAAACAAGCCGAAAAAACGATGCCAGGCTCCGAAAATAAAAGGGACGTTTTTTGCGAGGCGGGACCTCTCCCGGTTAAAAGCCGCCGCTTCGATCCAATTCCTTGAGTCTTTCCACGTTCACAAGACTCTGAAATTCGTTTTTCGATCCGTTGCTCTAACGAACCTCCACGATCACCACCGTCCAATCGTCGTCAGGTTCTCCCGAAGCGGAAAAGGCAATCGTCTCCTCCCACAAACTTTCTAACAACCCCCCGGGCGGCGCTTTTTTCATCGAAGAGAGAATCTGCTTCAACCCGTCCGTTCCCAACAGGGTCCCCTCTCCATTCCTCACCTCAATCAATCCGTCCGTGAACAGCACGATCTTGTCCCCCCCTTTCACCTCCGCCGCGACATCTTCATATTCCGTCCCCTCCAGAATCCCCAACGGTAGACCTCCCGATTCAACAGCCTCGGTTCCCTGGTCGGACACGATAAGCACTTCGTGGTGGCCGGCGTTGGCCGAGGTAACCTTTTTCCGTTCGAGATCGACGATGACATAGTTGGCTGTGATGAACTTGTTGTCCGCGATCTCCTTCACCAGTTGGTCATTGAGCTCCTCGAGGCATCGCGCAGGAGAATCGGGATGGCGCATCGCAAGGATCCGCATATAGGCGCGCGCCGTGGCCATCAGAAGCCCGGCGGGAATGCCCTTACCGCTCACGTCCGCAATGAGAATTCCCAACAGATTTTCTCCGATCGAGAAGGTGTCATAGAAATCTCCGCCCACGCTGCGCGAAGGACGGGATACGGCGGCGATCGTCACGCCGGAAAACTCCGGAAACTCTTTCGGCAAGAGGCCCTGTTGGATCGTGAAGGCCGCCTTCAATTCCTGTTTCGTCCGTTCCTGTTCCAACCGTTCAGCCTGCCGAATCTCTGATGTCAAAGCGGAAGCCGCCAGGCGCGCCATCGTCCCGACCGTGGCGAGATTGAGTCCGTCCGTAACCTGGTCCGGAGGAAGATTGAAGAGCACGAGCGCTCCAAGTCGCTGCGCCTCATACTCCAATGGAACCAGGATCACGTTCTCGAGAATGATCCCGCTCGAGTCCGGTTCAAGGTTGGACGCGAGGTAACCGCGATCGAAAACCCGCGTCTCATCGGATTGCAAGGCCACCTCGATCAAATTCCGGCCGTTTCCGAAACGAATTCTCTCCAGCACCTCCCGGGGCAACCCCGTGACGACAAAATTCTCCTCGGAAAGAGCACGCACAACGGCCCCCACTTCCGCCCCCGAAGCCTGCTTTGCCAGATCGAGAATGCGATGAATCGTTCGTTCGGGCTCTCCCACCTCCGCAAAAACCTTCCCGACTTCCGCCACTTCCTCCAATCGCCCCGCGGCTCTGTCCACCCGACGCTGACTGCGGCGCAGTTTGAACGACACCGCGAACAACGACGAGAAAAATTCGGTAACCTCCTCTTGAGCGGAACCAGTTCCTCCTCCTTCCTCTTCTGGAAATTCGAGCAACGCATAGCCGCCTACCACTCGGTCCCCTTCCTCAACCTTCACGAACCGGGATTCGTAAGGAATCGGTTCCGGAGCAAACGAAGCGGATTCGTCGAGATCAAGATCCACGACTTCGGGAATGCCGGGACAATCCCATTCTTCGAGCCGCGATCGAAGGGCTTCCGCGGTGTCTTCCAAGATCTCGAGAGTGACGGGGTGTTTCAAGGAGACGCTGACAAGTTCATCGTTCCGACTTAACCACAGGCAGGCTCCGCATCCGGTCTTCTCCAGAAGCGCGGAAGCAAGTGACTCTTCGTCGCAATCAAGAGCAAGTTTCAATAAAGTCCTGTCGAACATATGCCTTTGCCGGATGAGAGAATACTTTGTTCCAAAGTAGTTTGCCACCTGTTTCGGAGCATATAGTGAGAAAGGGACGCTCCTTCGTGAACAAAAACCGGGCATCTCTCTGGCGAAAAATCTGCACACGATCCGGCGGGTCGAAAAGCGAACCTGAGGAAATCCGCTTTTGCGGACAAGATGCCTGCGCCCTCAGACCGGTTCTTATTCACCGAAATTCATCTCCGTCCCTAATCTGACTGACATACACCGTCATCCGAGTTGCTCTCTGTTCGCCACCGGCTATGATGACTTCTTCATGTGCGGAATCTGCGGCATACTCAGACGTGACGGCCAACCCATCGAGGTCGATCTGCTCAATCGTATCAACCAAGCGATGGTCCATCGCGGACCGGATGATGAAGGCCGATTCCTCGACGGTCCTCTCGGTATGGCTATGCGCCGACTAGCCATCATCGACCGCGCCGGGGGCCGACAACCGATTCAAAATGAAGATGGTTCCGTCACCGTCGTTTACAACGGTGAAATTTATAATTACCGTGAATTGACCCGCCTTCTCGTTGGACGGGGGCATCACTTCCGAACGCGCTCCGATACCGAGGTCCTCGTTCACCTCTATGAGGAATTCGGCCTCGACGGTTTTCAACGTCTCAACGGAATGTTCGCGTTTTCTCTCTGGGACGGTAAACGGCGGCGCCTCGTCCTCGGGCGCGATCGCACGGGTATTAAACCTCTCGTCTATGCCGATACCGGTAAGGAATTCGTCTGGGCTTCAGAAACACGCGCTCTTCTCATCCATCCTTCCGTCTCCCGAGAACTCGACCCCCTTGCCCTCCAGACCTATCTTCGTTTCTATTACATTCCTTCTCCCCGCACCATTTTCCGCTTCGTGCGAAAACTCCAGCCCGGGCATCTGCTCGTGCTCGAAAACAATACTTCTCCTCGACTCGTTCGATTCTGGGAACTCCCCGAGGAATGCGAGGCCGTTCCCGAGGAGGAAGCCCGGAAAGCCCTTCCCGGACTTCTTAGAGCCGCGATCGAACGGCATTTTCAGAGTGAAGTCCCTGTCGGCGTTTACCTCTCCGGCGGCCTCGATTCGACGAGCATCGTCGCCTTGGCGTCGGAATTTTCCTCCGAACCCCTTCGGACTTTCTCCATCGGCTTTCAGGAAGCATCCTATAGTGAGTTGGATGACGCGGAAGCGGTCGCGTCCCGGTACAACACCATCCACCGCTCGTACCGTCTCGAGTCCGCCCAGGTCCCTCAAATATTGGAGGATTGGACGACCCGCGTCGCCGAACCCTTTGGAGATTGGTCCGCGCTGGCGAACTACGAGGTTTCGCGTCGGGCCAAGGAAGAAGTCACCGTCATCTTACGTGGAGACGGCGGAGACGAGGTTCTCGGCGGCTATCCAACTTACTCGGCTCAACGGATTCTTCCCTGGTTCCGCAAAATACCGTCTCCCATCCGAAGAGGGCTCCTTCGGACGGTGGCGGCCAAGACCCCCGCGTCCGGTAAAAAGTTGGGATGGGACGTCAAACTTCGCGCGTTCCTCCGAGGGGCCGAGGAAGAACCTCTGATCGCTCATTTTCGTTTCAAGGAGATCTTCGGCCCGGAAGAGATCGATGCACTCCTTTCTGATCCGCCCACCGAAAAGTTTGATCCCTTTCAGGAATACGCGGAAAAAGCGCGCGGCGCCGATCTCCTTCGGAAGGTTATGGGCCTCGATCTCGTTACGTTTCTCGAGGGAAACGGTTATGCCGTCGGCGACTTGACGACGATGCTTCATTCCGTTGAATCCCGTGTTCCTTTTATGGACAATGAATTCTTCGATTACGGATGGAAGCTTCCCGCGCGCTACTTTGTTCGGGGGCTCCGCACCAAGGCTCTTTTCCGCGAAGCCATGGAACCCTTCCTCCCCCCGAAAGTCGTCCGCGCTCCCAAACGCGGCTTTGTCATACCGGGTTCGCTCTGGTTGAGGAGCCCCGGAAATCCCGTCCACGAACTGGGACGCGATATCGTCCTCTCCGATCGGATTCAAAGCACCGGGCTGCTCATCCCAGACCTGGTCCGGCGATATTGGAAGGAACACAACGAGGGACGCGTGGATCGCACGCGGGCTCTCACGGCCGTCTTCGGCCTCGTTCTCTGGGCCGAAAAGCACCTTGTTTGAAGATATTCCTAAGGGGGACCGCTTTTCACACCTCGATCGTTCCACCCGGCTCCAAGATCACCGCTTTCTCTCCCAGCCGTTTCCGAAACTCCTCCGTATCCGCCTCGATAAGCGGCCAGGTATTGTAATGGATCGGAACGACCTTCTGCGCTCCACACCACGCAGCAGCCACCGCTGCCGAGGGAACCCCCATCGTGTAACGATCTCCAATCGGGAGAAACGCAAGATCGATCGAGAAGAATTCCGCCAGAATCTTCATATCCATCGTCAAGCCCGTGTCACCGGCATGGTAGATTTGACGATCTGAAAACTCGATGACAAAGCCGACCACGTGTCCCACACGACTTGTGTGCAAGGCGTGGGTCATATGGATCTTTATGCCTCGTACCTCGATCGTTCCGCCGATGTTCATCCCCTCCGCGGCATACCCCTTCTCCGCATAATCCACCGCCAACTCGTGAATCCCCACGAAGACCGCTCCCGCCTTGAGAAAATATTCCAGATCTCCGACGTGATCCTCGTGGTCGTGGGTCAGCAGCACCATATCCGCTTCGATTTCTTCCGGTCGGGCCGCCGCCTTCGGGTTCCCCGAAAGAAACGGATCAATCAGAACCTTTCTTCCGTCTCCCTCCAGAAGAACCGCAGCGTGTCCCAGCCAACGTGCTTTCACACTCATACCTTCGTTCCTCCTTTCCACTGTCCGCCGTCACCGCCCCCTGCCTTCACGCCAATATCCCCCATTCTACTCCGATCTCTCCTCCCCTCAATCCCTGTTTCACCTTCCCTCCCGCGTCGGCGACGCGTGCCGTACCACCAACACCGCTTCCGCCTTACCTTCCGCTCTGGGTTTACATCTCCCTTCTCTTCGGCTAGCGTTTCGGAGATGATTCATGGTGTGACAACGAAAAGCCTCGTGACGCATCTCGATGATCGAGGTTTCTTTCGAGAGCTGATTCGGTGCACCGACGATTTTTTCGCGGAAGGTTTCGGGCAATGGAGCCTCTCGCGAATGTACGCCGGTACCGTGAAGGCCTGGCACATTCACAAGATACAGACGGATTGGTGGTACGTCGCACACGGCGTCATCCTTGCCGTTTTGCATGATCTTCGCCCCGACTCCGAAACTCGTGGGGAAACGAACGAATTTTTCCTCGGCGACGATCGCGACCCGATCGTTCTCAAGATTCCTCCCGGCGTGGCTCACGGTTGCCGCTGCCTCAGCGGTCCCGCGGACCTTTTCTATGTTACCTCTCACGTTTACAATCCCGAAGACGAAGGACGTATTCCCCACGACGACCCCGATATCGGCTACGACTGGCTTCGCCCCCCGCGGATCCGGTGAGAGGATTTCTCACCCGTGATTTCTTTTCGGCCTCTGTATTCTCCGAGGTTTTCTCGAATGTGACCTGCGTGAATCAGGATTCCGTTTTTTTCCGGCGATGACCACGATTGATTCAGCCACGGAGGAAGAACGCGACGGCGCGCGAAGTATGCGGCGCTTCCTTCCCGCGGTTCTGATCATCACTCTCTTCAGCGGATTCCGATATCTTCTCGGCTTGATCTCACAAATCCTCATTGCGCGTTCCTTCGGAAGTCAACCGGCGATGGATGCCTACGTCGCCGCCGTCACTTTGCCCCAGTTCATTTCCGTAGGAGTCATCGGATCGCTTGGAATCGTACTGCTTCCCATCTTCACCAAAGAACACCGGGAGAAAGGCAGTGCCCATGCGTGGGAAGCAGCCTCCAACTTCCTTTCGATCTGCATTGTCGTCTTTTTCGGATTTACCCTTCTTGGAATCTTTCTGTCACGTCCCTTTCTCTCGACCACCGTTCCCGGACTCGATCGGAACACACTCGATTCCTCCGTGACACTGGCCAGAATCGTCTGGCCCTCGATCATCGGCTCCGGTCTCTTCACGATCCTTTCCGTCCTCTATCACGCCGAGAATCGTTTTACATATGTCTCCGCCGTTCCCGTTGTAGCGGGGACGGTCTATATTCTCTTTCTTCTCCTTTTCATCCCCGCCTTCGGAATACTCGGCGTTGCGTGTGCCTCGCTTCTTGGAGCCGTAATCCAGGGAGTCCTTCTCCTGCCGCCGCTACTCCGCCGGGGATACCTTCGTTTCCATCTTCTTCCCGTCCTCCCCGCCACGAGGAAAGCCTTCCGCAATCTCCTCCCCCTTCTTATCGCGGGTCTTCTTGCCCGTTTTATTCCTGTTGCCGAACGTTTTTTCGCATCCTTCCTTCCCCCCGGCCGCCTCGCCCAGATCGGTTACGCGTTCCGCTTGCTCTCCGTTCCCGCAGCCGTGATAGGCCTCGGGCTTGGAACGGTTGTCTTCCCGAAATTGTCCTCCGAGGCGGCCGACACCGACTGGGGCGCCTTTCATTCGACCTTGAACCGCGCCCTAAGAATTATCTTTATGCCTGTTGCACTCTCCCTCGCCCTCCTTGTCCCCCTCTCTGTTCCCCTTGTCCGCTTCCTGTTCGAACGCGGATCTTTCTCGCCTCACGACACAATCGCCGTTGCCGCTTTCTTTTCTCTTTACTCCTTTTCCCTCTTCGGAACCGGACTGGGGGAAGTCACGGGGCGGGCTCTTTACGCACTACAAAATATCAAAGTTCTCGCCGGCCTCGAAGGCGTTCTTGTCACTTTCTATCTCTTCTTCACCCCCATCCTCATCCGATCTCTGGGCGCCGGGGGCTTACCTCTCGCCTACTCTCTCCTCACTTTCACATCTGTTCTCTTCCATCTGGTCTTTCTTCGCCGCTTTCTCGATCTTCGCGGACTCCTCCGTTCCTGGACACGAACTCTTGCGGCGGCATTGACGGCCTTCGTTACCGCCCATTATCTCTCACGTCTGGCTTTCCCGCCCTTTCTTCTTCTGCTGTTCTCCTCCACAGTGTCGATTCTCGTTTTCAGCCTTATCCTCTGGTTGTTTGGTGACCGTGACTTTCGCCTGTTTTTCAAAACACTCTCTTCCTTCCGAATAATCCCCCGGAACCTCGATTCTTTCTCTCACGGGAAAATTCTTCCATGAGAATCCTCTACATCACGGAAGCCCGTCTTGAACGTCTTGACGGGACCACAACGCATATCCGCGGTCTCGTCTCCGGACTCGAAGCGGCGGGGGCCGAAATTCTCCTGGTCGCCCGGAGCGGAAACAAAAAAACGGAAATCATCGTCCCGGAAATTACGCGTGGTTTTCTCCCGACCCTCCGCTCTCAAAAGGCCTTGCTCACTTTTCTTGAGGAATTGATTCGCCGGTATCGGCCTGCAATCGTTCTCGGCCGGGTCGAATATCAATCGCTTGCCGCGCCGGTCCTCTCACGCCGCTTTCATCTTCCCCTCGTCGCCGACCTCAACGGAGATCTTGCTTTTCAGATGGAAGGACGCCCGGCCCGCCAACGGCTTCTTTGTCACTTCGTGGAACGGCGCTTCCTGGAGGCTTCCTCCCGAATTCTTGTAACGGCGCCCGCCGTTGCTGAGCTCGTCGGGCATCGATTGAATCTTCCGCATCACCGTTTTCTCGTCCTCCCGATGGGAGTCGAGGAATCGTTTCTCGACAGAATCCCGGACCGAGCGTTTGCCCGCCGCCGCCTCGGTTTCCCGCCCGATAAACCGATTGCGCTTTATCTTGGTACGCTCACCCCTTGGCAAGGATTCGAGGCATTGTTTGCTTTGAGTAAACATCTTCCGAACTGGCTCTTCCTCGTCGTCGGAGGCGGGCCCTTGGAAAAGGATTATCGCCGTTCCGCGCCCTCCGATCGCTTCCGTTTTCAGGGATTCGTTCGGCCTGAGGAACTCCCCATCTTTCTTTCCGCGGCCGATGTCCTCCTTCAGCCGCCGCGCCATCCTCGCCACTGTGGAATGCCGACAAAAATCGTCGAGTACCTCGCCGCGGGCACGCCGATCGTCGCTTCGGATCGCCACCAGACGGAACAGGATCTTGCAAAACGAGGATTCCTTTACTGCGCCGATTTCTCCCGTCCGGAATCCGTGGCCGCAATCATGCTCCGTATTCTTGAAAATCCCGCGATTCGTCTCGAAACCCGAAATCGAAACCCCCACTACGTCCGACAACATCTCACTTGGCGAATCCTCGGAACGAAACTCCTCCGAGAACTCTCGTCGATTCTCGAATCGGATTCGTGAAGGTCCCTTTCCTGCGGTCGGCGCCAACGGCGATCGAAGAGGGTTCCGGGAGAAGAAATTCAACCATCACTTCCGTTCTTTCCTCGTCCCTTGTTCCCCGGAGGTCTGCTCACCACAAGAGTTCACAGAGAGCACGAGAGGCAAGGGAGGAGAAGGGAGGCCATTTTCTCTCAAAAAAGGCTTTTCACCCATCAGGTGAAAATAGGGGTGAACTTCCCGTCCGCCCCGTGTTCGAGTCAAATCCCGTCTCGGTTCCGCTTTTTCTTTATTCCTTCTCTGTTTTCTTCTCTTGTGATCTCTGGTGTACTCTCGTGGTGAAATCTTCTTCGGGGATTCGGGTTGTCCCTGAATCCTTGAACTCCTTGACAAGAAATCCTATCCTCCTTTCCCGGCTATGACACTCTGCTTTTTCCAAAGAATTTCCCGGAAACAGGAAGGCCCGTGAACTCTGCTCCTCGCCTTCTTCATATCGTCGAATCGGCTGGAGTCGGCGGCGCTCAGCGAATTATGGAAACTCTGCTTCTGGGCGCCCGAGACGCAGGTTTCGAGGTCTCCGCGGCACTGCCTTTCGACGGCCCGCTCGTCACACGTCTCCAAACGGCAGGTATCCCCTGCACCAATCTTCCCGTTGACCGCCTGCTTGATCTGCGAGCCGGCCGTGTCGTGCGCGAACTCGTCCGTCGCGGCGTCGATATCATCCATATTCACACACCCAAGGCGATGCTTCTGACCCGCGTTCCGGCTGTCTGGCGGATGAACCCCAAGCCCGTCGTAATCGCACACCTCCACGGTATACTCGTACCGGCGCTCCTGGCGGACCGAGCCGTCACCGGAACAAATCGTATTAAGAAGAATGTCTGGCTGATCCTGGAACGAATCGGTCATCCCCATACGGACGCTTTCGTTTTCGTCACTGAAGCAGATCGTCGCCGCGGGTTCTATCCCCCTGAACGCTCCGTCGTTATCCCCAACGGCATCGATCCGGAGGAATGGAGGTATTCTCCGCCGCCTTCGTCCGGCATCCTCTTATTCCCGGCCCGCCTCTCGGTTCAAAAGGATCCTCAGACGCTTATCGAAGCCGCCGCGATTCTTCGCGATCGAGGCGTCGATTTTCGTTTATGGTTGGCCGGCGACGGGGAACTTCGCCCGCAGATCGAGAAACAAATTTCGCACCACCGGCTCGGTGAAATCGTGACGCTACTCGGAGAGGTTGCCGATCCTCGCCCGCTCTATAACCAAGCCCAGATCGTCGTCCTTTCGACACACCGGGAAGGACAACCTCTCTGCCTCCTCGAAGCGATGGCGACGGGGCGGCCGGTCGTGGCAACCGCCGTTAATGGCATCCCCGAAACCCTGGCGGATTGCGGAAGATTGGTTCCCCATTCGGAACCCCTCCCCCTGGCCGATACACTTCAAGATCTTCTGGATCACCCCGCCGTTTGTTATGAACTTTCGGAACGAGGACGGCTCCGTTTCTTAAAGCACTTCACGAGTAATCAAATGATCACCAACACCTTGAGCCTTTATTATCGATTACTCGCAAAGCGGGCGGGACAGGTGCAAAGCGTTTTTCAAAACTTCCCGGGTCCATAAAGCACGCGCGAGCGAGCCTGAAGGGGAAGGGATTATTCTCCATTCAGGAACGATCCGACCCGCGGTATTCCGATCCCTTGGCGCTTACTGGGCTTCCGGACAATAGCGGCAGCACTTGGGGATCCCCTCCTTCCGGCGAAACGCCCGGCGCATCCGCTCAAAATACTCGTTCTTCCAAACCCCGGAGTCCGTTCTCCAATTTCCGTTCTCCTCCCGCGGAACCATAATGCGGTGGCATCCGCAGACGCGGCCTAGTGCATCCACTCTTAAGATTTGAAAAAAAGAACGACATCCCCAGTCCATCTCATCCTCGTTACGTTTGATGGGAACCGGAAGAATGATCTCCAATTTCCCCGCGAAACGCTCTTTGAGATCTTGCAGGACTTTCCATTCCACCTCATCGTCGTCGAACAGGCATTCCTCGACATCGTTAAGTCCATACGGCAGGTAATTATGGATCGTCATCTTCGGAAGACCCACCTCCAGGCAAAACTCGGCTGCCCGGACAATCCTCGACATATCCGACTTCAGCGGCACCACGGAAGCCTCGACACATAATTTCGGGTGTTGCCGGATCTCCTTTTTAACGAGGATCGAGATGTTTTCGACGAATCTCTGAAAAAGGGCGGGCTTAACCCCGGCGACTTCCTCCAATTCTTCCGCATTCAGCCCGTGAAGGCTCACCGACACGATGTCGAATACCTCTCCAATCTCTCCCCAATACCGATGCAAAAGACTGCCGTTCGTTATCACCCCCGTCCGTTTGCCGGCATTCTTGGCACACCGGGCCATCGGAAACAGCTCCGGAACGAGAAACGGCTCGCCGATACCGACAAAATCGACTTCCTTGATACCGGGATACCTTTCCAAAAGAACCTCTAAATCCTTTTGTCTAAAGAATCCCTCTCCCTGATACCGGTGATCTATCCCCGGTACATCGTCCGCAAGTTCCCGACTACAATAATGGCAGGAAAAGTTACATTTTTCGGTGGTGAAGATGTTGAGAACCGCAGGATCTTGAGGCGTCCTGCGAAAAAGCGAAGCCCACTTCTTCAATCTCCCCATAGTTTACGGCTCACTTTTCTCAACGCCATTACCATACCGCCTTCCCCTTCTCTTTTCATTTCACCCTATTATACCCTCCACCAAGACTCGCAACACTTTTTCCCGGCGGGTTTTTTCCGTCCCCGCTTCTTCGCTTTTGCCGCCGTCTTTATCCCTCTCGATGTTTTTTTTCTCTCGAGAATGAGATCATAGCGTTACGTTCTGCGCTTCGTGTCCATGCCTCCGTGTGCTAAACTCTCTATCAATGGAGATGATCAAGTGCCAACCCGTACCTTGCCCTCGCTGCGGTGGGAAGGACGGAGATACGATTATGAAAAGCCGGGACTTTCTCTGTAACCTTCCCGGCGAATTCTCCGTATTCAAGTGTCGAAAATGTGGTTTTTGTTTTCAAAATCCCCGGCCCGTTACGGAAGAACTGTCACGATTGTATCCGGAGACGTACGCTCCCCATAGGTCCGATGATAACGCGAACGATCAGATCTCTTTCTCCCCTGTTTTCAGAGATTATTTGAAGCGAAAAAAGGGCTATTCCCACTTGTCTAATAAATCTCGACTTGGGTGGAAATCCTCCCCGCTCTTCGATTTTTACCGCCGATGGAAAGCGGCCGTTCGTTTGATCCCGGACTATGTCCCCAATGGGACACTTTTGGAAATTGGTTGCGGAAGCGGAGCAAGACTTTCGGAACTTCACTTATTAGGATGGACAGATCTCGTCGGAATCGAACCGGTCGCGGCCGCGGCGAGGAATGCCCGCCGCTTGGGCTTTTCGATAATCGAAACAACGGCCGAAGCGGCGTTGCCGTCGCTGGAAACCGGCCGTTTCGATTCGGTAATCATGTCGATGGTTCTGGAACACCTCTTTGATCCGTTCGGGATGATCCGTCAGATTCATCGAATATTGAAACCGGGAGGGCAGTTTCTTTTCTCAACCATCGCCGCCGACTCCCTCGACGCCGTGCTCTTTGGTCCGTATGCGGTTTACGTGGATTTACCGAGGCATTTTTCGCATTTTACTTCCTGGGATCTACGAACGATGCTGAAAGTCGGATTCCGTGTGGAAGGGCTTTTCCGCCAACCAGGCCTTTTCGATTTCATCAGAGCGGTCGAAAGAAAAAAGGCGGCGCAATGCGCGACTTTCCTCGACCGGATCGTGATTCGTTTGGCGAAATCCCGCTTCGGTCCCCTTCTCGATCAGCTCAACCTCTTTCTGCCCCTTTCCTCCCGCGTATCCGTAATCAGCAGAAGGAATACCACATAACCTTCCCGCCCGTCTGAAGCGTATCGAGGAATCCCCTGTGGTATGGCCCACCGAGTGGAATCCCCCCTTCCGCCCCGGCGCCTTCCCCGGCGCGACGAGGGAAGGCAGCCTTCCTGAGATTTTTCGCCGGGCTTCGTCCTCCTCCTAATCACGGGGGACGTGTCGTTCCGCCTGGAATCCCCCTTGAGTCGGTAAGAGCCCCAGCGTCTCCCCCCTTAAACTTTCCCTTCCCTCGTTTTCTTCTTCTCCACTCTTCCCTGTTTCTCCGTGTCTTCGATGATTTCTCCGTTTTCCGCAATGTTCGGTGTCTTCCATGATTCTTTCAGGTCCCCGCTTCCTCCGCCGCGGACTTATCCGGAAGAATTCCGACGAGCCCGAATAAAAAAATCGTGAATAGAAGACACAATGTAGTCGACTTCCGAGTCTTTCAGATCGGGAAAAAGCGGTATCGTTAACAACGTTTTCCATATCCTGTGACAGACAGGGGTGGGAGCCTCGAAGTGTCTGTATATTGGATAAAGGTTATTCGGAAAATAATGAACACTTGTCGCAATTCCTTTTCCCTTCAGAAACTCTGAAAGTTCATCGCGACGTTTCGTACGTATTACATAATTGTGGTAGGCCGGGCGGGTCATATAGTCCTTCCGGACAGGGAGGCCGAGTTCCTCTATACCCTGCAGTCGTTCGGAAAATAGACGGGTAATCTCTTCTCGACGCCTATTCTTTTCTTGCAGCCGGGAGAGTTGGACCAAGCCGATCGCGGCCGCGATATCGTTCATCTGATATTTGAAACCGAGTTCTTCAACACGATATTCCCAGTTATATCGGGTGTTTTGAGAACGTCCCCAGGTGTCGCGCGAAATACCCATCCATCGCAGACTTCTCAATCGACGAGCCGCATTCGCGTCGTTTGTCGTAATCATCCCTCCGTCACCGCAACTCAAATTCTTCACGGCGTGAAAGCTGAAGCATCCAAAATTTCCTATCGAGCCCAACCTTCGAGAGCGATATTCACCGCCACACCCGTGCGCCGCATCTTCGATAACCTTGAGTTTGTATCGTTGAGCGAGAGCCAAAAGAGGCTCCATGTCCACGGCATAACCCCCAAAATGCACGACCAGAATGGCACGCGTTCGGTCATTGATGAGTGATTCTACTTTTGAGACATCAATATTGAGAGTCTCCGGTTCGATATCACAAAAGACCGGCGTGGCATTGTTGTACAGGATTGCGTGGTTCGTCGAAATGAAGGTCATCGGAGTGGTAATAACCTCCCCCCCTTCCACTTCGGCCGTCTTGAGGGCAAGATGGAGGGCGGCGGTGGCGGAGTTCACCGCAACGGCGTGTTTGACGCCGATAAAACGAGCGAAGGCTTCCTCGAACGCCTCGGTTTTCGGGCCGCTTCCGAGCCAGCCGCTTCGAAGAACCTCTGCAACAGCCTCGATTTCCTCCTCACCGACGGATGGTCGAAACACCGGTATCATTTCGTATCTCACGACAGCGCCATGGTATCACGAGAAAATCACGGAGGAAAATAGACTTTAGACCGCGGCCACGGCTGAAAGCCCGTTGACTTCATTGAAAACCGCAAGAACTCCCTTGACAGAAAAACATCATATGGTCCTTGCGACCATGGAATGAAGCGAGGAACCTTCTGCGGGACTGTGTTTCCAGGCAGGGGGCCTTCGGGTTTGTGTCCGCCGGGTGGAAGGCCCGTTACGTCCCGAAAAAGGGCCTTTCTCGCGCGGTTTAACCTCACAACGCCCTTCGCCACAGAGTCCACTCGCTCGCCGAAACTGGAGGGCAGGGGTCTTGTCGATTGGTTTCGGTCTGTTAAAGTGACTTTATGGGCACACACACCGTTCCTGCAACCCCCGCCCCTTCTCGAAAGGTACCGGGACCGCTTCAATTCTTTTTCTATACACGAGGGGATTCCCGTCTCGCATCGAGCCGAACACGCGCGTATCAATATGTCCCCGTACTCCGATCCTTGGGACATTCCGTGCGAACTTTGGTTGATCAACCCTATTGGGACTGCATCATTGCAACGTGTTCCTCTCCAATCCGTCGCCTGCTTCTCGTTCTTCTCCAAAAAACGTTCCCACTCTTTCACTGGTATAATCGCCTTCGTTTATTGCTGACGGTTCGAAAGGATGAAGTCGTCATCGTTCAAAAAGTTCTTTTGCCTTCTTGGCTTTTGAGAAAAATCAAAGACCGTTCAGCTCTCCTCCTTTTCGACTTCGATGATGCAATCTTTCTTCCGAAATTTCCCGGGGCGGCGCGCCGCTTTCGCCTCTGTACCAGTCTGGCCGACGGTGTCATACTCGAAAACAATTTCAACAGACGACATGTTCTCCCGTTCAACGAAAACATCCTCAAGATCACAGGGCCCGTCGATTGTCGTTATTACACCCCGCGCGCCGACAAGCCTTCTGGACAATGCCTCGGCTGGCTCGGCAGTCCCTCAACCGAGATCTACCTTTCGTTGATTGTAGAACCGCTCCGGCGTCTCCTCGACGAATTCCCCGACGCGGAACTCCTTCTCGTTGGCGCGACACATAAACCGTTCGAACATCGACGGATTCGGCTCGTTCCGTGGTCTCTCTCTGCGGAAAAGGATTCTCTCACCAGAATGGATATCGGATTGATGCCCTTAAAAGCCTCCGACTGGGAACGAGGAAAAGGGGGATATAAAGCCTTGGTTTATATGGCGATGGAAATCGTTCCGGTCGTTACTCCGCTCGAAATATCCGCTGAAATCGTTGAAGACGGAATTACAGGATATCACGCCACCGATAAAGAAGAATGGTACGAACGTTTAAAATACCTTTTGAATTCTCCTGAACAACGAAGATCGATGGGGCGCAACGCAAGAAACCGCGTCCTTCAGAACTACTCGCTCGAAAAGGCCGCAGAGAAGCTTGTGGCCTTCGTTGAAAATCTTCTTTATGGAAAAGAAAGTTCGCGCCGGAAATGCAGGACGATAGCCCCCCCCGTCTCGACCTCACCCCGCCCCTGTTCGTCTCTTAGCCTCGATTCTCCTCGAAGAGACCTAGACTGACCACGAAGAAATTGTTCGGAAAGAAGCAGGAGAGCCCGGGCGTATCGAAATTCGAGACCTCACGAAGCACCAGCCGGAAAGAATCTTCTCCAAATCAGCAGTATGGAAACGGGGAAGTGTGCAAAAACCTTTCGTTCCTGACAATTCGCTCTCATCGACGGCCCGGCCGCTCCACGCCGATGCCTGATCGGCATCCGATATCACCAACCGGATCAATTAGGTCGCTTTGGAGATCGTCGTCCCCAGAAATGACACAAGTTCCAAACTTTTTTCGCTGAGATTATCATCGGTTTTTCAAAAAGGGGTTGGATAGGGAAAGGTAGGGACACCGGAGACGGCAAAACGTAAGAATGGACCAGTCGGAAGACCCTCAATTTTTTTTGTGTACTTTTTTGTACACTTCTATTGATTTTCTGAACCTGCACGGTCTATACTTTAAACGAGAAAACTTAACTGAGCGACCGGACGGGCTGATAAGCCCGGAACACACGGTTCGGAAGGGGCGGCCCAGCGCTGCCCCTTCTCCGTTTAAGCCGTTAAACCCCCGAGTTTCTCTCGACTATTCTCTTATTCTCTCTCCATTCTCTTCCCGTCCGCTTCCGATTCCGTCCGCCGTTCCTTTTCCCCGCTCTTGCTCTTTCCCCCACACCTTCCCCCGCTTTCGTTCCCCCTGGTTGTCCGAGGCGCGATTCGAATCCGCCGAGTCAGTCCTCTCCCAGAACGAGAATCCCCCAACGGTTTGGTTTATGAAAATAACCTCCCGTACGGCACCAGGCATAATAGGAATAGTTCCCGCCCCCCTTCTTTCGTGAATCCACCCTTCCCAGATTCATTCGTATCCACCACTCTTTTCTCGCAATCATCCGGCGTCCCCCTTCAAGCCTCGACAGCGGAATCTCGAGCCGAGCGCGCCAGGTATCGGAGTCACGGTTCGTTTCGACGCTTGCCTCGGGTAGATTCCACTCCGAGTCGAAACGAATCGCTTCACCGAAGGAAACCATGGCATCCGCAATCGTTTCTCCAGGCGAGACCTCGATCTCGACATACCGCCGCCCGCGGCATTCGGTATCGAGAAAGATCTCGAAGGCGTCTCCGCGCCAGACCTCACCGTCGCGAGGCACCGGCGTCGCGATGATTCGGGTATCGAGGGCTTTCATCTCGAACACCAAACTCTGTCTCTCCGGCCTCCACTCGACGGAGACCTCACCTCCACGAACGCCACGGGTTCCTGCGGCATTTCCCTGAAGCAACAATACACCCCGGTTTTGCTCTTTGTTCAAAGCCAGAACCTTGGTCCCGCGAATCTCACTCACCGCGGGATGCTGTGGGCCTCCAAAGAGCCTGCCCGGAGCCGCAACACCGGTCCCGACAAGAAGAAGTAGCAGGACGCCTCGCCCGATGTTTCCCCGGCGGGTCTTTCCCACGAAAAAGGGAGCCCCGAAAAGAATCAGAAAGCCGCTCGAGAAATAGATCACCGTCACGACCGGCTTCGTCCAGGACGTGCAGATTCTCTTGGCGACGGCGCTTGAGTACTCCTCCACTCCGAATCGCCCCGCCACCTTCCGAAAGACTCGATCCCTGAATGCGTCCGGCCAGCCCAACCCCGAAGCCGCCAGAGTCCTTCCGAACCAATTGCGAAGAATCTCCTCCTCCCGCTCGGCAATCCACAAATTTTTCATAATCTCCGTTTCCGATTTCTCTTCCGTCTTCGCCTTGCGAAGTTGCTCACGCCTGTATGGTTTCCAGACTTCCTTCTCCCAAATATCGCTTCCTCCGAGGAATTCCTTCAGATCGCGGCGGAACGACCGGGAGAGAGCGAGAGGGCCGTATCGAATCTGGAGTTCTTTTCGATGAAGATACGCCGCATAGATCCTGACGGCATCGCGCACGGCATCGTTCTCGATCCTCCGCCAAGCCGAATCGAATGCGGCTCCCCCGTGAAGCGACCTTCTCAAGGAGTAGTGACCGTAATACGCGACGTATCGGTTTCGGCGAAAGAGGTGCACGCGGAACTCATTTAGAAACGGTTCCTTCTTCTCGGGATGCGCCGCAAGAAAGGAGGAGTACGTAAAAGCGTTTTCCCGGCGCAGACCGGGCGCGGCGTTTTTGAAGAGCCTTTCATCCTCCTCGTGGAGGGCCGCGGGAGAAGGAAGGCGCGTATGAAATCGATACCCCCGGGGATCCCGAATCTCTATTCCATACTCGATCGCCGTAAAGAGGAATATCCCGGCAACAAACCACGAGAAGAGGCCGATGAGGCGCATTCTTCGAACATCGAATCGCGAGGGCGTTCCACGGCTTTCGTCCTCGGAGAGGCGCAGCATTCCCAGAGGCAAGGTTCCCGCGATGACGTTCCAGCAGATATCCACGAACTCGCCGGTCCGTTCCGGATGGAGGTACTGAATGAACTCATCGAGCGTTCCGACGAGAACCACGGAGAAGAAGGTCAGCGGCCAGAGGGCAGCCGAAGGAGTCACCCGCTTCCAGGCCCGCACGAAGAGATACGCGAGAACTCCATACTCGATGAAGTGTATCTTTTCCGCGGCGATCTCCATCTCGGAAAGCAGCACCGCATAGACGCTCGAAATAAGAAGAAACGGAAGGACCCGTGTCGGACGACGAAGGATCGGGTTTCCAAGAAATCGAGCGCCGATGAGAACCAAAGCGACTCCCACGATCGCAGCCGCGATCCAACCGAGAAGATCGTACCCGTAATCGATCTCGAACCATTCGTTGAGCAGCGTCGCCGCGCTTCGGACAAGCCGGGAGCCGAAGGGAAGCGTGCAGAAGATCAGAAGCGTCCACCCGGCCGGCGGAAAGAACCCTCGGATGACACGCCCCCACCGGCCAGCCCGATCCACTTCCTCTCCGCGCCGGCTTTTCCCCCTCGCGGTTTCTTCCTTCAACTAGGGTTCTCCCACCGGTCGCACCTCGAATTCCACCCAGGGGCTCCATTCCCGCGGCTCTTTATCGATCGAGACACGGGCGCGATACGGAGAATAGAGCGCCAGATAAGTATCCCAGTATTTTCGAGGGAACGGCCCGAACACCTTTCGATTGCCCAAAACTTTCATCGTTCCCGTAAGATGGTAGTCGCCTTTTCCCACCTCGTACTCGATCACATACGGAACATCCGGCTCTCCGCTCCACCGCAAAATCGCTTTCCCCCCCGCCGTCCGAAAGGTGATCACGTCACCGTTTTTAGGAGAAAGCGGGACGGGCGGGGAGGGGACCCCCGTAAAATCCGTTCTCGGCGGAGGCCGAAGCCACCACTCCTTAACCTTCTGCCAGGGAGACTTTCGAAGATATTGATCCGGGTCCGGCGGCCTCGTCGCCGCACAACGTTCCAACCACTCGAACAACTCCTGCCGAAGGCGGTTCGCCACGGCGGGATGGGAATCGATGACGTTTCTCTGCTCCATCGTATCGATCGAAACGTGATAAAGTTCGAAACGCGCTGGATCCTCCTTGAAATAATAGTGGATCAGTTTCCACTCTCCCGTGCGCACGGCGCGAATGTGATCCGTGACGTTCTTCGGATCCGGTTCCCCATACCCCGCCCGAGACGTTTGAATGAAGGCCGTACGATCTTTCGTCTCTTCGCCCCGAATGACGGGCATCAGCGAACGGCCCTCGAGATATTCCGGAACCGGTATTCCAAGCAAATCGAGAACCGTCGGCATAACATCGATGCCTCGCACCTGCGTGCGAATGAATCTTGCGGGAACCCGAGGAGGAAAATGGATCAAGAAGGGAATATTGACGATCTCATCGTAAAGATGCCCCGCCTTGCTTGTTGAAGCGTGACCGACGAAGCCGTGCTCCAACTGCTCCTCGCCATGATCCGCGCCGATGATGATAATTGTTTTTTCGTAAAGCCCTAATCGCTTCAGGGTCTCGATTGTCCTTCCCATCTCTCGGTCCACGAGAAGAAGTTCGCCGTCGTAAAGCGCGTGTATGGGTTCGGCGTCTTCCGGAAGAAAGCGAACTGACCCTTTTTTGTTGATAGAGTTGCGGAAGACGGAATTCATAATGCGTTCGCGGGAAGACGGATTCGCAAACAATCTCTCGGAAAAGAAGGTGCGAAAAAGTGCGGTATCGCGGCCGTCTCCGTTGTACGGAAGATGAGGCTGAAGAAACTGATGAAAGAGAAAGAAGGGGCCTGAATTTCCGTACCGTTCGAGCCATTCCGCGGGGTGCATCGGAGTCACCGGTTCGAATCCCAGTTCGGAATGATTCTGATCCCCCTGCCATCCCTGGAGACGCGGTGCCCGGTACCCGTATTCGCGAAGGATTTCAATAGGAGTGATCCAGCGCGGATCGATGTTTCGCATTCTCGTTTCCACGTGGTGAATCGGGCTCGAAAGAGAAGAAAAGATCGATACCAAATTTTCATTCGTCCACCCGGAAGGATTGATCATCTTGTCGAATACGGCCGAAGACTTCGCCAATTCTTCCAAATAAGGTGTTGTCACCCTGTGATACCCGTACATTGCCAAATGCCGGCGGTTGAAACTGTCGGCGGTTAAGTACAAGACGTTGTAGTACGAAATTTTCGGCCGCGGCGGAACCCGGAAGAACCACCAGGCGCCGGAGGCGATGAGGACGACGGCTCCCAGTAGGACACCGATCTTCCAGGCCGAGCGCGACTTCCCCTTCGAAATTTCCATTCGCGTCACTTCTTCGTCCTCGATTTCTCCCATTTCTCCTCCCATTTCCGAAGGTTCCACCGCACCCACGCGTCCGTGTCGGAGGAGGCCTGCCCGATTCGCCTCACGACCTCCGGCAAAGCGGTATCCGCGTCCCATTCCCTCAAGGCTCCCGCCGCAAGGCGCCGAATCATCTTCTTCCCATCCCCCAAGGCTTGAGAAAGGTAGACGTAAGCCGTGTCTTCCTTCGTCTTGGCCAGCGCCAGCAAAGCGGCGAAACGTATCCGCGGTTCCGTATCGTTTCTGTAGCGGGAAAGTACCTCCACCGCTCTTTCGCCGCCGGCTTCTCCTATCGCCGGAAGAATCATCGTAACCTCCGAAACCGTGTCCGCGTCGACCAAGAGTTTTTCAAGCGTGGGAACCGCCTTGGTCCCGATCCGTCGCGTGACCCGTCGAAGGATCCTCCCCTCGCGCGGATCCTTCGGATCCACGAAGGCTACGATCTCCGGCAGAACACGTACCCCTCCTTCCGCGAGATACTCCAATGCTTCCCGTTCCATCCCTCGATATTCGAGCCGGCCCGTGGAAAGAACCAGAACCGCTTCCTGAACATCACTCGAAGAGAGCGGGCCACTGACCATCATCGCCACACACAGGGCCAAGGGAAGGCTCATCGATCCACTCCGATTCCCACTTCCCCGCCGCCCCATTCGGCTCCATTCTTCCCCGGCTCGTCGTAGATATCTTGCCGTCCTCCGAGATCGAGGAAGATTCCAAGCGAGCCGAACTTTCTTACCGACGGCTCGAACCAACCTCTTCCGCGCCCTTGGGAAGGAAGTCCGAGGAGGTACCGATCTTCCCCATCCCCGTCAAAATAAAGTCCATTTCCGTTTGTGAGCCCCATCCCCTGAGCGCGCGAATAGGCCGTTACGACGTCGTCTCCCGAAAGGTCGAGAAGGATTCCCGTGGCGAGATCGTGGCCACACCCTTGGGAAAGGCTCCAGGAATGATAAACGTCATCTCCCGCGGCATCGATCAATATTCCCGCCGAAAGATGAACACCGCTTCCCTGAACATATTGCCAGGCTTCGTAATGATCATCTCCCGCGCCGTCGTAAAGTACCCCCACCCCTCGCCAATAAGCACTGCCCTGCGCAAACAGCCCCGCTTCATAGTGATCATCGCCATTGGCGTCCCAAAGAACCCCAAACCCACCGGCCGAGCCAGGCCGTAAACCGATTCCGAACCCTTGTCCGAACGAGAGGCTCCGTCGGCCGGAACGAAGTGCGTCCTTGATCGAAGAGGCGATTTCGTAGTGGTCTTCTCCCTTCAGATCGATAAGAAACCCTCTGCCGCCAGGTCCTCCGACACCCTGCGAAAACGCTCCTGCCTCGTATCGATCATCTCCGCCGCTTTCCAGCAAAACGGCCGTTCCCCCCACGGCAAATCCTTGCGACACCTCCCGGCTCCGGTAGAGATCATTTCCTCCTTCGTCGTACAAAACCGCGATCCCCCCAACAGCAACCGCCTGAGAGTTTTTCGCGCCCAGGTAACGGTCCTTCCCGGAACCGGAATCGCGAAGAATCGCGATTCCGGAATGCGCCACGGCCGTTTTTCCATCGTATTCGTCATCTCCGGAAAGATCGACGACAACAGCCACGCTCGATTCCGCAAAGGCCGCATCGTGATACCGATCATCTCCACCCGGATCGAAGATCACATAATCGACGCCTTCCAGGGCCGGGTAATCGTTCGATCCAGAATCTCCGATAACGAGCAGAAACCCCCTTTTTCTTTGATCGCGGGAGAGGTTCTCGAAGATGGTGGTTTCCGAAAAGTTAGATCGCGAAAACGGAATCCACCAAATTTGCACCGCGCTTTTTTGCCGAAAAGCAAGTGTTTTGGGCGACACGGGGATCCCGCAGGTCCTTCCCATATTCTGAAAAAGTTCTTCTCGAGGCATGGGTTCAATCAGAAGATTCTCTATCAAACCCGCGGCGGCGGCGGAGACGGCGGCCGTATCGATGGCCGCAAGTCTTCCTTCCACTCCGGCCGTAAACGCTCTTTCCTTCGGTCCGAGAATATGTTCTTCGAAAAGCGTTCCCGGCGCGTTTTCTTCTGTCAGCGCCGCCACGATATCCTTGAGATCCGGGATGTTTCGAACGGCCGAAGAAGCAAAGCCCATCGCGAACCTCCAGTCGGCACAAAGGCCGGCGACCGAACGGTCTTTTGAAAAAAGTCGCAGGTTCTCTTCCCGCCCCCGGGAAAGAAGTGTTTCCAGGAAGAAAGGGAACCAACTCGGAAACTCCTCCTCTTCCGCGGTCATCTCAAAGGCCCCCTCGATCGGCGAATCCATCACTCGCGCCATCGGGGAAGGCCAATGAAATGCCGTATCGCGAGGAAGGGCGAAGTCCGCCGTCGAGAACCCCCGTTCGGCTAATTCCCTTTCGATAATCGAGAATCCCTTCTCCCTCTCCTTCCGTTCTCCCTCCGTCGATTGAGAGGAAGAGGTCCCTCGCGCAGTCATTCCTTCCCTTTCAAAGGTCTGAAAGTCTTCTTCCGTTCCCTGACGTATCCGGCTGTTGGAGAAAATCGGCCGCGAGTCTCTTCCGTTCCCCGAAAATACCGTTCGAAGAAGAACGATCTGGCTCAAGGCCCCGGCGACGAGACCGTCCTCTTTGTTCCGCAACACGGAGGTGGAGCGAAGTGCCGCGCGGCTTCCTTCCTGGGCTTCCAGACCTCTCTCCGTGTTTCCCTCAATTCTCCCTCGATCGATTTTCAACGAAGAGTGGCGGGCGGAGATTCCGACGCGGAACCCGCGAATAATGCAGGAGTCGAGAGAAACGTCGGCGTTGAGCAAAAGAATCCCCGCGCCGGGTCCCGAATCAATAACGCAGTCCGTTATCCACGCCCGGCCGTTTTTTACGAGCACCGCCGCGCCCAGGGGCGTCGTTTCGCCTCCCGTTATTCGTTTGTGAGCCAGCGTATCCCCATCGCGCAGGACGATCGGCCCCACTAAAATTTCATCGGGTTGAGGTTCCTGGGCTCTTCCAGCAACAAGCGGAAGGAGAAGAAAGGACGACACCAAGAACCAGAGCCTTCCGAGGATCGCGAGGGACACGAAGGGGTATCTTTCCCCTAAAACGACGCTCTGATTCGCCGTTCCACCTCTCAATAGTTTCCCGATATGTAATCGCTGAGATGATCGATGATCTGCTGCTGATGGCTGATAATGGCGTTTACCACGTCTCCGATCGAAATGACCCCCACGACCTTCTCGTTTTCGACCACCGGAAGATGCCGTATTCGCTTTTCGGTCATCAGTTTCATACAATCCGTAATCTGCGCTTCCGGAGCAATCGTGTAGACGTTCGTGACCATAATTTCGCGAACGGGCGTCTGCCGAGAGCCTTTTCCCTTAAGGATCACCTTTCGCGCATAATCGCGTTCCGAAAAGATTCCCACCAATTTCCCATCCTTCATCACCGGCAAGGCTCCAACGTCGTGTTCGGCAAGTTTTTGCAGAGCCTCGAACACCGGAACATCGGGTTCGATCGAATAGACGGTCCTTCCTTTCCTGTCCAGAATACACGCCACATCACCCTGCATCATCGCGTCCCGCTCCTCTCTTTCATTAAGGTGCTCTTCCCGCCCTCCACCACCGCCTTTTCTTCCACGGGTGCAACGATTCGAGTTTCCGGGATTCCGGCTTCTTCGTCAAGTTTAGGAAAAGGGAAATCACCGTCCTTTTTTATTTCTTTTCCCAGCGTCCTTATTAAGCGTAGGAGAAACGCACTCTCCGAGACAAGGTTTCATGCAACTTTCCGAAAATGTATGCTTAGACATTAAGTCCGTCGCGGAAAAACCTTGACAATAGAGGACCTCTCGTCGTTGGAACGGTTTTCCAAGGACGCTCTCTCCCAAATCTTGTATCCCGATTCCATACGAAACGAATCGCCTCCCCGGAAAAAACGTTGTCATTGTACTCGGTTATGATCGCGGAAACTCCTGGAGCATCCAAAGCCGCAATTCTTCCCTTTGTAGAAATGGCTCATCTAAGGTAGATTTGTATTATGAACTCTGGCTCCTCCTACCCGTGTTTCAGACTCCAATCGTAGGGAATCCGTTCCGAAAACGGATCCAATCGGTCTATCTCGTCGGGAGAATGCGGCACCGTGGCGCAGTTCGCCACGAGCGACGGAATCGCTCCCAATCCCTTGAATCCATTCCAGACCATCGGAGGAACGGTGACCAAGAGATAATTCTCCGGACCGAGAAAGAGTTCCGCCAATTCCCCGCGGGTGGAGGAATCGGGGCGATCGTCGAAAAGGACGAATTTTATCTTCCCGACGGGAACTGCGTAATTCAGCGTCATTTCCTTGTGAATATGCCATCCCTTGATCGCCCCCGGTTCCACCACGGAAAAATAGATCTCGCCGAACTTCTCGAACGGCTCCCGGTCACAACGCATCATATGCATTACTTTGCCCCGCTCATCATGAAATTGCTTGAGCGGGGTTATTTTTACCCCTTCAATCATTTCTCTCCTCCCATATATTGCTGAATTTGCCGGCGACTGAATTCGCCGGCGGATTCCCCCTCCCGGGTTGCCCGATACCATTCCACAGCCTTCCTGACCGCCGTAGCGAAATCCCAACGCGGCCGCCATTCCAGACGCCCCCAGGCCTTGTCGCAGTTAAGGAAAAGCCGTTTTTCCTCGTGCGGAGCATTCGGTTCCGGCTCGATCTCGATGCTCCCTGCTCCCCAACTGCGAATGACCTCGCGCGCCAACTCCTCGACCGTCCTTTGGCCCTCGTTGCTTGGACCGAAATTCCAAGCCTCGGACCAACGCTGTGGTTCCTCGAAGAGCCTTCGTCCCAAAAGAAGATAGCCGCTCAACGGCTCCAAGACATGCTGCCAGGGGCGAACAGCCCGTGGATTCCTCAGTCGAATCGGTTTACCATTCGCCAACGAACGAATACAGTCGGGAAAAATTCTGTCGAGGGACCAATCGCCGCCTCCGATGACGTTCCCGGCTCGCACACTGGCTGCCCCAATCCGTCCCGTCGCTCGGAAGAAGGATTCACGGTAGGCCGTCAGGACCAGTTCGGCCGCTGCTTTCGAAGCGCTGTAGGGGTCCCGACCTCCCAACTCGTCATTCTCACGATACCCCCATTCCCATTCCTTGTTTCGGTAACACTTGTCCGAAGTAACGTAAATCACCGCGCGGACCGAATCCACCTTGCGAACCGCCTCCAGAAGGTTGACGGAACCCATCAGGTTCGTCTCGAATGTCTCCCGGGGCTGTCGATAGGAAAGGCGCACCAGCGCCTGAGCAGCCAGGTGAAATACTATTTCCGGTTGAAATTCGGCGATGATCCTCTCCGTTCCTTCGGCATCCCGAATGTCCTGATCATAATGCTGAATCATCGCCCCGATCTCGGCAACGTTGTAGTGATCCTCCGACCGCTCCGGAGGAAGAGCCACGCCGGCGACTTCCGCCCCCAGTTCCGCCAGCCAAAGGGAAAGCCAAGACCCCTTAAACCCGGTGTCGCCTGTTACAAGAACACGACGCCCTTTGTAGAAGGTCAATTTTTTGTCAAGATTCATCGAGCAATAGGCGCCCCGTGGCTCACTGATTTTTCTCCTTTCCCTTTTATGAATACTACCATTAGATCCAGAAGGGAACAAGAAAAGGCGCGGCCGGATTCGTGGGAATCCGGCCGCAACGCGGGATCAGGATTGCAGGAGGGGAATGCGCCGCGCCTTGCTTCTCTCCGTCTTCGGCAAGGTCACCGTCAGTACGCCTCGTGAATACTCGGCGGTCGCTTTGTCGGCATCCACTTCCCGCGGAAGAGGAATCCGCCGTTCGAATCGCCCACTGTAACTCTCCGAATAGTGGAATCCCGCGCGGTTCGTCTCCTTGCGGCTCTCCTTCTCTCCTCGAATCACGACGGCATCGTGGGAGACGCTGACGTCGATCTCCTTCTCTGTCACCCCCGGAATCTCGGCTCGAAGAAGATAGGCGTCGTCGCGCTCCTCAAGGTCCACCTTCGGAAAGGAAAACTCTCTCAACGGGCGAAACGCGGAACCGAGGGAAAACGGCGCCTCCCATAAGGAATCGAAGAGATTCTGAAGATCGCGGTAAAGGTTCAAACTCCACGCACCGAGCGCCTCCTCGGTTTCTTCCCTGCGCACCGGTATCTCCCTCTTTCTCCGCCACGGAATCAATTTTTGAAGAATCTCCGCCATAAGAACCACCTCCCATTCCAAGAGAAACTTGGTCCGCCGGCGGCGAACTCGAACACCTCAATCCGCCGACTCGACGGCGATCTTCCTTATCTGAGCCGCGGCTGCCTTCGGCAAGATCAAGTGAAGAACTCCGTTTACCAGCTTCGCTTGAATGCGGTCTCGATCGATCTCATCCGAGAGATTGAAGGAACGACGGAAATCGGCCACCCGATACTCGGTCCACAAAGGCCGTGCGTTTTCCGGGATCACAGGCGTCACCTTGCCGCTCAAATTCAATACATTCCGGTCAAGGGTGATGTCCAGGTCGCTCTCCGCGACTCCGGGAAGATCGACATAAAGATGAAATTCCTTCTCCTTCTCGATAATATCCACGTCTGGAAGAAAGGCTCGATTCGCCGCGCGATCGGACCGCGTCACTTCTCCCTGACTCACCGTCTCCGCCTCTCTCTTCGTCATCGCTTGTTCCGACATCACACTCACCTCCTCATCCTTCCAATGACCTTCAAGAAACCTTCACCGAAATCTTCCGCGGAATCTCCTGCTCCGGCCGCGGTAACTCGACACGCAATATCCCCCGTTCGAGCTTCGCCGTGACCTTCTCCGCGTCGATCCGAAACGGCAACCCGATGCTCCGCGTAAACTCTCCCGCCGGCCTCTCATTCCGCAGAACCTTCGCTCCCTCCTCTTCCTCCAGTCCCGCTCGCTTTCCCCGGATCGTCAGCGTATCGTTCAACACCGAAATATCGATATCCTCTTTCTTGACGCCCGGCAACTCCGCCGTCAAGACCGCTCCGTCATCGTTCACCCAAACGTTGACCGCAGGATACTCGCGAAGGTTCGCTCCGCCGAACGGCTCGAAAATACGGTCCAATTGCTCCTGGAGCCGTTCCAGATCCCGCCACGCATTCCATACCTCCGACCTCGGAAACCCAATCGAGAACATCTTGCCTCACTCTCCTTTCTTGCCAAAATTTCCTCCGAGGTAACCGGGTCGGATCCCATCCTAAATCACCCGGCTCCTCCGCCGGTGTTCTCGAATTGCAACGTCCGTGCCGTTTTCACGAATCCTCCTCTTCGCGGGAACCCACATCCAAATATATCTATCTCTCCTTTTTTCAGATAATTCCGTATCCCTTATCAAACAGTCTTCCACTCGTTCGCCCCCCTTCCTGGAATCAAAATAATGCCGATTTGGCGTTGTGCATCTTATACAGTGTCATCGCGGCATCTAATGTAAGAAGGAGAAAGACCAGCCTTCCTGAAAACTACCAACCGAAGACGTGGCGTGCTGCAAGAGCCAAAAGATCGATGTCCAACGTCTTCTCGAAATTGTGCTTTCTCCAACGGCGCCTGTAGAAGCGGGAAACGGCTCCAATAAACGGCAGAAGGAGCGGTCGACCGGTAAAGGTTTGCTTGAGGCGTCTCCCATCGACGAATTTCGAGGTGTAAAGCAGCATTTCCAGAACGTCCCGACGATCCTGAATCCACGGCGAAGCGAGGTGCTGCCGATTGAAGACGGCCCATCCTTCCAGCGTCTCCGGCGGCTCGAATCCATCCCGAACAGCCATCTCGAAGAGTTCCGCACCAGGATATGGAACATAGACGTAGAACCCCGAGATGCTGGCTTTGGGATTCTCATCGAGCAATTTCAAGGCAAGTTCGACAGTCGCCACAAGATCCTCGTGCGTCTCGGTCGGGTATCCCATCATAAAATTGTACGTGGAACGGATTCCCGTCGAAGCCAGTTTCCGGTTTGCCTTATGGAAATCCTCGAGCGTTTCGCCCTTGCGAATCATCTTCAGGATTCGGGGAGAGCCCGTCTCGAGTCCGGGTTGAACGACGCGGAGCCCCTGGCGTTCCAGAGCATCCAGATCGAGTTTTAAGAGATCATCCATCCGTGTCTGGACATACCACTGAAATTCCCCATTGATCATCTCTCCGATTTTTTGTCCCCGTTTCCGATCAACGAAAAACTCCTCGTCATGAAACTCGATGGCATTCAAGCCGTATTT
>RFFU01000083.1 GCA_003697085.1 Candidatus Hydrogenedentota bacterium | reverse complement strand
GTGGCCACAGAGACACAGAGACACAGAGAGGGAGAAAAGAAAAAGGATGCGCGAGCGGAGCGGAGAGTGCCGAGACCGTTGCGTGAGAAGGTGGAGTAGGAAGGCAAAAGGAAAAAGGGAAACGGGGCGAGGGAGAAGCGGATTAGAGCGTGGGGCATTCCGTGCCGCAGGAAAGGCCGCCCGTGGCGGATTTTACAACTGTGGCGGTGCGGTCGATTGTCGAACGACCAGTTTCGGAGCCAGAGATTTTTCGCTGAATCGTTTTCTCGAGGATCCCGGCGTTTTTTCTGTTTTCGTCACGAATCCCCAGAGTGTTTCGACCGCCTCGGCTCCCAGGCGTTCCAGCGGTTGGCGGATGGTCGTCAGCGCCGGGACCGTTGTCTCTGCGATGATGGCGTCATCGAAACCAATCACGCTGAGGTCGCGGGGGATTTCGACGCCGAGCGCGCGGGCTTCTTCCAGGACTCCCACCGCCATCCAGTCACTGGCGACGAGCAATGCGGTCGGAGGTTTTCGGCGTTTGATGATCTTTCGAAAAGCCCGGCGGGCCTTCTCCCTGTCGAAGGCACAGCCGACTACTTCCGCCGGCCTCAGTCCCCCCTCGGCGAGGCCGGAAAGGTAACCATCGAGGCGCTGCCGGCTGATGGACGTGTCTCCGGCCAAACAGGCGATCCTCGTATGACCCAGTTTCACGAGATACTCGGCGGCCGTCTTCCCTCCGAGATAATTGTCTATCGAGACGGAGGGAATTCTGGAATGGACCTGATTGACCAGAAGAATCGGGTGGCCGCCGGCCGCCAATTTCCGCACGGTCTGATCGCCGAGAGAGACATCGAGGAGGAGGCTTCCATCGACGACACGGCGGATCCGTTCCACTACGGAAGGGATCTCGGACGAAGCGGAAGGAACGGAGATCATCAAGGAGAGTTCGAGTGCGGAAGCGGCTCGGGTCACGCCCGAGAGGATTTCGGCCAGAAAAAGGTCGGCATAAGCGCGGGACCCTCGCATAATCAGAAGACCGAGGGTTCGTTTGATGGGAAGAGCCAAGGAGCGTGCGATCGGATGAGGTTCGAAATCGAGTGCCGCAATGGCCTGCTGAATCCGCTTTTTCTTTTCCGCTGTGATCCGATCGTACCCGCGCAGGTATCTCGAAACAGTCGCGGTCGAGACACGCGCCGCAGCGGCGACATCATAAATGGTGGCTCTCTTTGAACGTGAAACCGATTTCATATGCCGAATATTACACGAACCGCCATGCCGTTCACAAAGAAAAACCAGTTAAAAAAAGAATGGCTGCGGAGACGTAGAAGACGGATCTCGGCGGCGATTTATCGTTCCTTGTTTCTCGTTTCCCGGTATTCATTTTTCGTTTTCCAATGTTCAGTGCGGAATTCCAAACGTTGAACTGGACTCCTGCAAGGCGCACACAAGGAAACCACAGAGAACACAGAGCACACGGAGAAGTCACGGAGAAAGAAGAAAAGAAGAGATCGGTGAACGTCGTTTTCTGAGAGCGTAAGACCTGAAAAGAGGGCTTTCCCTGTACGGAAAAAGGCAAGAAAAAAGCGTATGGGGAAATCCTCCTGTTTTCTCGGGTCTCTTCATTTTTTCATTTCATCCTCTGTGATCCCTGGGTCTCTGTGGCCAATCCTTTCCTGCGGGAACCTGCAGGATTCCGGCGTTGAACAATCTCCTCTCTTCTTTCGTTCCCTGTATTCCGTTTTCTCATTTTCTCCGCGTGTCCCGCGGTTCTTGATGTGTGCCCCGGCCAAGCCCGGTGTTCAGAGGTTCGAGTTATTCGACCGGAGCCATTTCAAGGAGCGAAGCATCTCCGTCCTGGCGCGCGTGAGAGTGATTTTGCCCGAGGTGTAGTCGTCGAGAATGTTTTTCCATTCCCGCTCCGTCTCGTTCCAGCGTGGATCGACCGGAGGATGGCGAAGATGGGAAAGCATTGCGGCGAAACCGGCCAGATGGGGATTCGTCTCGATCGACGAATCCCAAGCAGCCTGAACGGCCGGTAGGTTTCCGACGGCCCGCCACCATTCCTTCTGCCGTTCCACATGGGTCATATACTCGATGAACGTCCAGGCCCCCTCGGGATTCTTCGCATGCTTCGGAATCGCCCAACCCGCACCTCCCAGGAACGAAACGGTCGTCGAATCGGCCGGCAACGGAGCCGTTGCCCAGGAATCCGATACCTGTGGGAATTCCCGCTCCAATGCTCTCAGATGCCACGGCCCCGATATCATTGCGGCACAGTACCCCGAGGCCAGAACCGCTTCCGGATCGCGCGTGTTCTCGAAGGGACCGCTGGGAACGATGCGAGACAGAAGAAGTTGTTTGTACCGTTTCAGGGATTTCTTCAGCACCAAGGGATCCGGTCGGGAGAGCGTCCCGCCCGCCGCCCAGTAGAGCATCAGGAAATTTTTGGGGTCGTCCAAAGCAAACGTGAGCGGGTAGCGATATTTTCGCGAGCGCGTCCGTCGGAGTCGGAGCACTTCGTTCCAGGTTTTCGGCGGGGAAGGAAGCAGATCCGAACGGTAGTATAAGGCGCGAACGTCGATGTACCAGGGAATGGCGTACTGATGATTGCGATACCGATACAAGGACCAGGAATTCTTCGCGAAGTCGCTCGCTTCGATGAAGGAGTGGGAGAGATAGGGATCCAAGGGAAGGATGAGGTCCTTGTCCGCGAGTTCGGGAAGCCAGGTTGAGCCGATTTGAATCAGGTCCGGCCAGAGATCGGGAGGCAACGCAACGAGATCGACTGCGGCCGGAGAACTCCACGTCTTCGGAACGACGCGAACCTCATACTGACGGTACGCCCGCTGAAAGAAGGGGAGAATCGTGTGCACCATTTCAGACTCCGTTCCGTAAAGCCAGATGATAAGTGGTTCCGGGTAAGTGACGGGCGGAGAAGAGGAAAAGGAACGATTTTCCCTTGTGACATCGAGATAGTAGGGCAGAAGGGCGACGAGGGCGGCCGTCACAAGCGCGGAATAGAGGAGGAGAAGAAGCAAGAGGGGATTGCGGCCGGAAGCGCCCGTTGTTTCGGGTTCCTCAGGCATCGCGTTCTTCCCGAACTTCCCGATTTTCGGATTCTTTTCTCCGCGTCACCGAGGGAGACTTCCGTTTCTTCCTGGTACTCGCGGTTTTAGGGGGGGACGCGGAATTTGCCGCGTTTGGGGGCGGAAAAGGAGGAAGACTCTGGTTCCATTCCCGAAAGAGGGGAAGATTGCCCTTTTCTTTTCCGACCGGTCGATTATGAAGGTTCACGAGAACCGGCGAAGCAAAGCGCAAGCGGTGACACATAACCTCGATCGCCTGCGGATTGTTATCGACGAGGATGAAACGCCGTCCCAGACGAGCCGCCGCTTCTCCCGTCGTACCGCTTCCCGCGTAGAAGTCGAGGACAGTCTCTTCCGGCCGCGAATGAACCTTGACGATCCGTTTGAGGATTCCCAGCGGTTTCTGTGTCGCGTATCCGGTGCGTTCCTTTCCGTTCGTCGGGACGATGGTGTGCCACCAGACGTCGGTCGGCGTCTTTCCGCGTTTTCTCTTTTCGGGCGTGACCAATCCGGGGGCCATATACGGAATCCGATCCATCTCCTCGAAGTTGAAGGTATAGCGGACCGGGGATTTGGCATACCAGAAGATCGTGTCATGCTTTGGCGACCAGCGTTTTCGACTCCGCGCGCCGTAGTCATACGCCCAGATGATCTCGTTCATGAAGGATTCACGCCCGAAGATTTCGTCGAGAAGAATCTTGCAGTAGTGGGCCTCCCGATAATCGATGTGGAAGAAAAGGGAGCCGTCCTCCGCCAGAACCCGGTGAGCCTCCCGGAGGCGCGGTTCGAGCGAGCCGAGATAATCGGAGTGAATGTCGGAATAGGTTGTGACACTTCGTTCCGTCGTGGCATAGGACTTTCCAAGAAAGCCGATGCGATTCCCCGCTTTTCCGGAACGCCGCGTTTCGAGCCGACGGTAACGCCGGGTCTTGCCGGTATTGAACGGAGGATCGATGTAGACGAGGTTGACCGAGCCCTCCGGAAGGGTCGTGAGGAAGGCGAGATTATCAGCGAAGACGATCTGGTTCATCGGCTCTTGAACTCCTTGGTGAAACCACTCCAAACAACGATAGAACAACGCGTCCGAAAAGTCCACGGAATACCCCGAGGAAGACACGGAATAGCACGGAAGAGAAGAAACCACGGAAGACACGGAATGACACGGAAGAGAAGAAATCACGGAGCACACGGAGAACACGGAAAATGAGAAAGGCAAAAGGGAAAGGGGAAAAGGAAGAAGGCAGGGTTGGGGGCAAGAAACAGGGCAAGGACGAGGCTTCTCTCCTTACCGTTGACGGTTACCAACGTGCCGTTCTACCTCGGAAAGTGAAAAACGAAGAAGGGCGAACGAAAGAGCTATTCCTGTCGTTATCGTGCCTTTACCGCGGCTATTTCGTCGATAAGCAAGACACCGTCCCGATCCGTCACGCGGCTGGAATCCAGGACGAAAAGGAGGGAACGAAGCCGATCCCACTGCGTGATACCCTTGAAGTGAGCAAAGGGAATCTTTACTTGTGTCCACTCGTTCGGAATGTTGTTGACGGTAACAATGCCGATCTCTCTTTCGTTACGCAGTTCCACCTGAAGCGACCGCGTGTAACCGCGCGCCTTTCCGTCTCCCTTGATCCGGAAGAGAAGGTAGGAATAGTCGGAGAGATCGAGGGACGGTCGATCAGGCCCGCGGAAACGAACCCAGAGTCCGGCGTAGATACCGGGCTCCCTTCGGAGATGGTAATCGATCTTGAGTGAATATCCGGCGGAACCGATTTTGTCCGAGGGATCGTATTCAATGTCGATGCGGGTTTCCTTGTCGAAAGGATCGCTCTTCCAAGCGAAGATCGGCGGCGCGATTTCGCGCGCGGTATAGCCGTCGCGGTTGAAATCGCAGAGAACGAAACGATCGGGCGGAGGAACGCCGATGTTGTCGCGCTTGGGTTCCTCGAACATCGTATTGGCGATTGATCGGTCGATGAGGGACTCCGATTCGGCTAGATAGCGGGTCAACAGATCCCGGCGGGCGAAACGGTTCTTGGGAAAGCGGCGGCAGAGGTCGTCCATGAAACGGATGCCGAGGTAGTAACGGCCGGAGTCGTGGGATTCAAGGGCCCGGCGATATTCTTGAGCGGGTTCCGACGGATCGAGCCAACCGGTCCAATAAGCGATTCCCGCGCCGAGGGCGGCGAAGAGGAGAAGGACTGAGACGGTGAAAGCGCGAAGCCACCTTCCAGCGGAAGACGGAGGGCGGCGTTCGAGAAGCCTCGAGGCCGTCGGCCTTCCGGCGGAGGCTTTCCCGTCGGTCGTCTTCCGTTGGTCAGCCGCCGTCGAGCCGCTCGCTTTCGTGACTTCCGGCGTCAGACCGCTCCCGCCGCTTGCACTCTCCACAGCAAGAGGAATCGCTTCTTCGGCGGAAAGGATTTCCTTCGTGAACGGAATCCACTCACCGTCGAAGGGAGACCAGATCCAGTCCTGCTCGGTCAACGCTCCAGCCCGCACGGCGGATTCCACTTCCTTGGCGGTAAGGGGTCCGTAGGTGGAATTCTCCACGGTCCGGTGAACGTACCATTGCCTCGGAGGCTTTTCCTCCTCGAAATACCGCCCCTCCTGCCAAGAGATGAAACGTTTGAGGTATTCGACATCCTCGCGGCTGATCCGGTCGAATTTGACGGCGAGGAAGTAACGGTATCCGGGAACCCAGGATGTCGTGAAACGCAATACCTCCCCCTCGATCCTCCGGAATCCGGTCTCCTTGGGAAGGTCCAAGCGAACGGAGACACGTTTTCCGGCGAGATTCGAGGGGAGTCTCCCGGAGACGAGATTCACGCGGCCCGCCAGCCCGTGTTCGTTAAGTCCCGTCGATTCCCCTTCGAAGATCGTATCCTGCTCGGTCCGAAGACCGAAAGAGACCTGCATCGTCACGAGTCTCCGCGCCCGCTTGTCACGTGGCGCGAATTTCTTGCCGCCCGGAAGTGTCATTCTCTCCCGCCCCTTTCGTTATTTTCGTGGCGTTACTTCCCGCCTCCGTCACCGCACTCTGTCTCGAACCAAGTCCGCGCCCGGAGGAGAGAAAAACTTTCTTCAGTGACGACGCTTAACAAGGTAGTGTATTCTTTCTTTTCGAGTCGCGCTTCCCAATCCGTTACTCGAAGGCCACGTTATCAACCAAGATCGTCCCCGCCTTCACCTTTCCGACCGCGGCCTCGTCCATGACCAGAACCCATTCCGAAAGATGGTTGAGATTTCCGAGCGCCCGCTTGAATTTCGCCAACGGAATCCGCTTTCGTTGCCACTGATCGGAAATGCCGGTGATCATCGTACGGCCGACATTCGCGTTGTTTTCGTTTTTGAGTTCGCACTTGACTCGGGTCGGATACGTGCCCTCGCCCTTGATGTCGAAGGCGAGGTAGGAATAGGAGCGAGCATCGAAATCGTTCAGCTTCATCCACGAACCACAGAAGGATCCGGGGGTCGATATATCGTACGATATCTTCCAAGCGGGACTTCCATCCGGGCCCACGCCGTCCTCGATCTTCTCCTCGACGACGGCCTCCGGCTGGGGCTCCGTCGAATTCCATCCTCCAAATCCTCCTCCGATGGTATTGACGCGCTCGAAGGAGTTGAAATCCGAGAGGATTTTCACTGCTCCCGATGGCGCGGCGTCGGCCGGAGTTGCCTTCGTTTCTTGTGTGCCGGGTTTCTTGGCGACGGGCGTTTCCACCTTCGGCGGCGCCGGGGGAGCGGGCGGGGGAGCCACGCTCTTCGACCCTCCGCATCCCACCAACATACCCGTCAGAACCATTGCCGCCACCACGGTCCAATTCCATTCCCGCACGCGGGAAGATACGATTGCGTTCACCAGCCCTCTTCCTCCTTCCACACACCATTTCCGGGTTCTCGAAGCGAAACCCGACACCGGTCACAAAAGAGCGGCCGCTCCGGTCAAGGGGCCGCGTACGAGCCGCGCCTCTCGTTTAAAATGCCGTGTAACCGGTTTCAACCGCCCAGTAAACCTATACCCAAATAAATCCCCGGGTCAAGGAAAAACCAATTAAATTTTGCGTCCGGAGTTTCATCGGTATCCTTGTCATGGACGGCGAAGGAGAACCCGATCCTCTTTCCCCGTTCGGGAACCGTTTCGAGAAAGGTCCATGGGATCGCTGCTTCCACGGTGTATCCCCCTTGTTTCTTGAGAACCACGTATTCGATTTCCGCTTCCCGGCCGGAACGGTTCTGGAACCAGGCCCACGCTTCGCCGCGTTCCCCGATCGGGGCGAAGCCGATCTGGAAGTCGCGGGAATTCCCCCAATCGAGCAGGTTGTTCTGAGGATCGATGTAAATTTCGATGAGATCGTCCTGGTAGATATCCTTCCCCGCATGCTCCGTCACGATCTCGTTGTCCGTGATCTCGGCAAGGACGTACAGGGCTTTCTCATCCCAGAGGAATCGGAAGGAGGAGGAGAGGTCCTTCGGACCGGATACGGCGCCGCGCTCCCGCGTCACCTCGTCCAGAAAGAGGGGCGACACCTTCGCCCACGCTTGGTCCGCCGGATTCCCATCGATCGAAGGCGATTTCTCCGCCCGCGGAATCGTGGTCGTGGGACGGTCGGCTTTCGTTCGGAAGACCGTGGGGGCTTCCGAAACCGTCGGTTTCATTGCCATGGTTCCCTGCCGGAAACCGGCTCGCTCCAGGCCGCGTTTCACCTCCGCACGTGAGGAGAAGAGTTTCCAGATCAGTTCCGTCCGCCCGTTTTCTATGGAGAGAATTTCAGCCCCTTTGTCGATGCCGATCGCGTTCGTGGAAATCCAGGGCTTTCCTTGAACATTGACGACGTCGAGGTTGACGGCGTCAGCGAATCCATAACGCCCCCAAAGGCCGTCGACCCGAAGAAAAGCCTGGATCGCTTCCCAGGAGAGGTCCGGGGTGAATTGGTAGGAACCGATGGGGCCGGTCGGAGCGACGGTTCCGTCGTGAACGGCCCGTCCGGGGGGAGCCCCGTAGGCACGGTACCCGCTGGGAGCATCGCAAGCGGTCAATCCCCACAGGCCGGCGGCATAGGTCTTGTACGACGAGGCGTTGTCCAGGCAGAACTGCCGGTTGGCCTTCGTCGCCTCGATCGAGGATTTCCAATAATCGGCGAATCCATCCGTGATCCCGCGAAAATCGATCCAGAGATGGCTGTATTGATGCGTGAAGAGAGGGCCGGAGACGAGGCAGACGTGGCCCTTGTATTCCCCGATTTCCCGCCGGACCGCCTTCCACGACTCGGCGGGAATCGGATGCGTGGGCGAGCCGATCGCCAGAATATAGAGCAGAGAAGATTCGTCGTAATGCTCCCAGCGCGTCGAGAGAAATCCGCCCTCGGGTTTCCAGCCCATTGCAAAGGTCTTGCCGCCGTTGAGCATCCAGGGCCACTCGACCCGTTCGTAGAGTTTTTTCGCCAGCGATTCGACCTCTCCGCCGAAGTAACTCCCGGCCGTCAAGGCCCCCGCCAAAAAGAGAACGGAATCAACGGACGACAGTTCCGAGTGCCAGGTCCGCTTTGCCGTCTTCGGATCGAGAAAATGATAATAGAATCCATGAACATTTTCGCATTTATCGCGAAAGGTTTTCAGTGTCGTCAGGACGCGGTCCTTGGCGTCGGCGCGAGAGACCCAACCGCGTTCCACCCCTACCACGATCGCGCTCAGCCCGAATCCAACCGCCGCGACGGAAGAGGGAGAATAACTCAAATCGCTCGCGAGGAAATTGTTCTGGTTGTCGAGGATCAAGCCGGTTCTCGGATCGGCATTCTCCCAGAAATAAAGGAACGCGGCCTGCTCGATCCGGTCCAACGTCACCTCACGGATGTCGGATTCCTCGCCTCGACGCATCTTCCAAAGAGCGAACCCTATTCCCAGGAGCAATACCACGAGGAAGATGACGACGGAACGACGTCGCACGCTTTTCAGCCTTTCGTCCGCAAGAGACGAATGTCATCCACGTAGAGAGTTCCGGTCTTGGCGGTCACGCCGATGTCCGAGAAGACGATCGTCATTTCGGTCAGCGATCGGAAATCCGTCAGGCCCTTGAATTTTCCGAGCGGGATGCGGAATTCTCGAACGTAGGTGTCGATCCCCACCACCGTGTATTTTCCGGTCTGAAAGGGATTCTTAAGTTCGACGATGATCTTTTTCGTGCACCCCCGGGGATCACCGGCGAGTTTCATCGAGAGGGCATCGTACTCGGAAGCGTCGAGGTTTTGCAATTTGAGCCAGAAGCCGTTGTAGGCCGGTTTTACGTCATCGACGTCATAATCGAGCCGGAGAGCGTAGCCTTTTCCTCCGGAGGCGTAGTCGCTGGAATATCCAAGTGCGCACCACTGAGCCGTGTCCTCGGCATCGACCATCCAAACCGAATAGGCCCCCCCGATGTTGGCCGGCGGGCGGGCGGAATCGAAATCCGCGAGGACCAGCACCGGCGGCGTCTCTTTCTTTCCCTCCCCGCCTCCACCGCACGCCTCGATGCCGAGGAATCCGAATGTCAAAGAAAGCAGAAGCGCGATCGTTGGGATTTTGCTCCGGAAATAGGATTGATCCAATGAAGGCAATGGTACGGCTCCTTTCCTCGATCACGGCGCGCTTCCTTCTCTTCCGGCCGGTCCCACCTGTTGCCGAAAAGCGCTCCCATCTGCTTTACGCGATGAAACCGGTTACACGGCTCCCGAAGAGGCTAGAAGCGATGAAGAGCCTCGTCAAGAGAAAAAGGAGACCGGTGTGTTTCGTCTCTCTTCGCGATGTGTGTGTGTTTCCGGAGGGATCGTTCCGATCGGATCAGGGAGGCGGCTTTTTCGACGATCGTTCGTAAACGAAAAGGGAGTCATCGGAGAAGATCGGCTGGAATCGCAGCCGCGCAAGAGCGTCCCTCAGAGTATCCGCCGATAGATTCGTCCGGTCCGTGATGTGCAGTGCTCCTCCCGGGTAGAGCGCGAAGGAGACCTTGAGAACGAGGCGACCTTGCGGCTCGAGGCTCGCTTCCGCCCATTCCAAGAATCCCCTCCAATCGACGCAGTGTTCGAGAACATCGAGAGCCAGGATGGTATGAAACCGTCCGGCGGGGAACGAATTCCCTTCGAGAATCACCTGTCGGATGCTAGTTTTATATCGAGCGAAGCGGAACGCGGCGAAGCGGGAATGTGCCGATTCGATATCGACGGCGGTGACGTGAAACCCGTCATAAAGGGCCAACAACAAGGAGATTGTCCCGTTGCCCGCGCCGTAATCGAGCAGTCTCGGGCCGACACAAAACGGGCGGATCTTGCGGTACTTGTTGAAGGAATACCGATCCGCCAGCGCGTGGGAGAAGAGATACCCGTGACGGGAGGCGGTGTAGAATCGGCGGACGTCTTCCTCGGAGAGAGTAATCGATTTCTTCATCCATTCCCGGCGGAGCGAGGTGTCCTCGGCATCGGCGCGGGCCCGCCGTTCCACTTCCGCGCGTTCCATTCCGAGAAACGCGGCTAGATCCTCGGCGATCGGACCTATCGGAGATTGAGGGACGACTGCGCGCAGATATTCCTCGCGCGAAAGGGGCGGCAAGGGGAGCAAGGATCCGGACGGTTCTGAATGAAAATTGCCTGTCGGCTTATTCGGCAAACTGAAGGTCAACCTTTTGCCCCGGCCCAGAAGGGGAAGTTGGCGGAGGCCGCGGTGTCCTGGGGGCCGCGGACAGTGATGTGGAGGCGATAGGGGCCGGGATTTTCGGGTACCGCGAAGACGATCCGATCATCGCTTATCTCCTTTACGGCCTCGGGAAAGACGGGGGGAGCCTCTTCCGGGTCACCCCCGGAACGTTTGTCTCTGCTTTCCGCCGCGACGATCGCCTCGATGAAAAAAGGTTCCCCCTCGGGATGACCGGCCGCGAGAAAAGCCTCTTGCCGTGATCCCGGGGGAAACCGGCGCCCCGTGATCGGTTTGGGAATATCGAGAATCGTCGGACACCGCGTTTCGGGCCAGGTTCCCGTCCAGAGATGTTTGAGTGTGTCGGTCGGTTCGAGGCGGGTTCCGTCCGGAAGAAAGAGACTGAACCATGTGGAAGTTCGTTCCTGCTTCTGTCCCCAGAAGAAGGCGAAGGAACCGAGGCAGAGGTCGGCGTGGCGCACGACGGTTCCTTCATACGCACGCCGGTAGTGCTCCGCCTTTTCCGTGCTCGTCTCTTCGATCTCCGCCCCCCACTCCGTCGTTTCCACCTCCCAATATCCCGCCGGGCCGAATTCGGTCACGATAAAGGGACGATCCCATCCAAGGCTGACGAGCCGGTTTCCGAGGTTTTCCATATCGTTATAGGAATTGACTCCGAGAAGATCGATCCCGGGACAAAACTCCTGCAAAGCCTCGATCTTCGAGGGCGTGGCTTCCGCAATGACGGTATAAACCGGATGAAGGGGATCCTCTTCGTGGATCATCTCGGCGACATCGTTGATGGCCTTCCACACCTCGGGCCTCTCTTCGTCCAGTTCCACTTCATTTCCGGCTCCCCAAAGAAGTAACGCCGGATGGTTGCGGAAGCGCCTCACCGCTTCCCGAATCTTCTCTCTCTGTTCCGTCACGAGCGAAGAATTCGTGTAATCGAAACCGTGGCGTTTGTGTTCCATCCAGATTCCCGCAGCCACAGCGAGGGAATGGTGTTGGGCCGCCGAAAGTACGGGAGGAAGGTCATCGAGGTGCCAGGTTCGTACCGCATTGCCGCCGAATTTCTTCAAGAGATCAAGCCGTTTCGTGCCTCCGGCTCCTTGAATCCGCATCCGCTCGCCGCCGCGAAGGAGGTGATAGGAACCGTTCGCGTGAACGATCTCGACGGGAACCGGCTTTCCGCATTCCGGAAGATTCATAGGACGCGGTCCCGCATCGAGAAGACATCTCCCGCGAAAAACCTCGGAAATCCTTTCATCAATCCGCTCTCATTCCGTACGAAGGGGAGGTCTGTTTCTTCGTTTCGGAAGATTTCCCGGCGAGAGCCTTGGAGAGGATCGCGGTGGGATGAGGGAGTCGTTCGAGAACGGGGCGGAGGATTCCGTATTTGAGATGGTAGGCGCCGAGCTTGAGCCATTCATTGAGAGCGATCGTGCAGATGTCCTCCGGATCGGCCAACTCGGCGATATACCGATCGGGATCGGACGAAGCGTAGGTGAAACGAAGGGGCGAGGTCTCCCCGAAGACGGACCGGACACAGAAGGCGATGCGACGAAGATGATACGGATCGGAAACGATGATCACGGAGCGGATATTCCGGCCGGTGCGTGTCTGGAGTTCTTTGCGAAGGAGTTGAAGATCGTTGTAGGTGCTTTGAGAACCGTCGAGGATGCGAAAACGATCGGGAGGAATCCGATGGCGCCTCGCTGCTTCGGATACGATCCATTCCTCGTCCACCCGAAATCCCAACGCACGCTCGAAGGAGAGATCGGCCCGCGTGCGAAAAGAGGTCGTGCACCAGATCCGCGGAGCGAATTTCTCGTCGTAAAGGCGGAAGGCGATGGGAAGACGGGTGGCGGGCGAGCCGGCCGGAACGAAGATGAGATCCGAATCCACCGGTTTGCTCTGGATGAAAAGAAACCGTGCCGCGAAGGTCGCCAGGGGGATACGAACGGCGAAGAGGGTCAGGAACAGTGTGGTCAGAAAGAGGAGAAGAAAAACGGTTTTGATGAGTTTCTTTATCAAGAGGATTCCTCCTTGGGGCGTTTCCATATCTCTTTCGCTAGTGAAGCCGAGGCACGGTCTTTCATCGAACCGGGCTTCGGAGTCTTCTGAATCGGAGATTCGAATCAATCCTTATGGTAGAACGGATTTCAGAAAAAGAAAGAGGGATTTCGAAGCGCGAATCGCGTGGTCACCGTGAAGGGATATGGTAGGATTTTCCGGAAGAAGCGTGGGTACCAGGGACGATAGGATGAACGGAAAGGCGGCAAGGATTCTTGGAGCGGCCGCGCTGATCCTGGGAGGAACACTTTTCCCGTGCGGAGAAGTTTCAGCGACGACCGCCCATCGGGTGAAAAGCGGCGAGACATTATGGAGGATTGCGGTTGCGGAGTGCGGGCGTGGATCCCGTTGGCCGGACATTGCCGAGTTGAACGGCATAGTGGCTCCGTATCGTCTCTCTCCGGGGATGACCTTGCTTCTGCCACAGGGGTGCGGGCCGGGGGAAGAGAATGCAGAGGCGTTGGAGGTGTCGAAGACCAGCAATTCTCCAAGTGGTAATGGAAGAGAAATCCGTTCTCGAGCCACGCGACAAAGCGAGGAGGCAGGCCGACGATTCCCAAAGGGTGAAGAGAAGCAGGAAGAAAACAATGATCGCGGAGAAGCAGATTCCGGCGCGGCGCGACGGGATCGCGGGAAAACGGCCGAGACGTGGGAGCGATCCTGGACGCGTTTGATGCCCCGGGGAGCGGGAGGGAAATTCCGGGAGCCGGAGAGGATGACGCTGGAGGAGGCGGTGGCGGAAGCGCTGGAGGCGGCTCCGGAGATCATTGCGGCGCGGGAAGAGTATCTTCGGACACGGGCTTTGATCGGCGTGGCGCGCGCGGATGCGCTGCCCCAGGTGACGGCTTCAGGTGAGTGGCAGGATCTGGAAACATTCCGCTCGACGTCGGTTCTTGGTCTCGATGAGAGCTCGCTCGGCGGCACGCTCGAAATCGACCAGAATTTGTTGACGTTCGGGAGGATTTCCCATTCGATTGCGGCCTCGAAAGCGGATGCGGCGGCGGCGGAGGCGGCGCTGGCGGAGGCCCGGATTCGGGTTCGTTACGAGGTGGAAGCGGCTTTTTTGAACGCGTTGTTGGAAGAAGAGCGGCTGCACGCGGCCCGTGATGATCTCGAAGTCGCGCGACGGTTTTTGGAAACGACGCGCGCGCGGTACCGGCTTGGAACGGGAACACGCTTGGATGTGATGCGGGCCGAGTCGCGGCTGGCGGAAGCGGAAGCGGACGTTGCGCGCAGGGAAGGGAATCTCTCGGCGGCGTGGGAGGCTTTGCCCGTTGTGATGGGGCGTCCTCCCTCGATGCGAATCCGCCCCCAAGGAAGACTCGAACTGACCGCGGCACCGGTTCCCGCGGAAACGGCCGAATCGCTGGCGATCCGTAATCGCCCCGATCTGGCTGTCCTTCGTTTCAACGTCGAATCGGGGGAGGCCTTGGTGAAGTTCGAGCGCGCTCAACTCTATCCCACCGTTACCGGCTCGATCGCCTGGAGTCGCAAGAAGCACGACTACAAAACGGCCAGTCTCTTCTTTACGGGAGAGGAGGAATCCTATCGTACAATCGGAATCGGCATCAGCGTTCCGGTCTTCGACGGATTTCGCGCGGAGAAGAAGGTCGCCTCGCGGAAGGCGGATGTCGCGGCTTTGCGGGCGCGCCTCGACCGCGCGATCCTCGATGCCCGCCGCGATGTCCGGAAGGTCTATTACGATCTTTACGCCGCCTCGCGGATGTTGACGGCGCGGAGCAAGAGCCTTTTGGCGGCGGAAGAGGCGTTGCGGATGGCGGAGGTCTCGTTCAAAGCCGGAACGATTCCGGCCCTTGATCTTCTTGAAGCGGCCGACTCTCTTCGAAAGGCGCGCGTGGCTCGCGCCGAAGCGGCGTACGCGTACCGATTGGGGTTGGCTCGGCTCAGAGCCGCCGCGGCGACGGACAGCGTGATTCGAAGACGGTAGGAGAAGGAAACAAGCAGGGGAAGAGCGGACAGAGACGGGGGGCGGGTGAGGCCGAGTGGCGGACTCTGATCGAAATCAGATTTAGATCGTTTCCGGTTTTGAACTTCGCGGAGGACGGGCGAAAAACTGTAGGAGAAATCTCCAGCGGAGGAGCAGTTCCGGCGAATTTTCAATCACGGTCAGGACCGTGGAAGGATCGAAGCCCGAACGATTATGGTCTTTCGGGAAAGCCGCGATTCTATCGAGGAACGGGAAGAGAATTTC
>RFFU01000082.1 GCA_003697085.1 Candidatus Hydrogenedentota bacterium | reverse complement strand
TGAATCCGCGGGTTTTCTCGGGTCTCTTCCTTTTTTCATTTCATCCTCTGTGATCTCTGTGTCTCTGTGTTGTATCCCTTTTTTCGGGAACCTGCAGGAGTCCGGATCGTAAATTCAAAATCAACGGCTTGCCGCGGCGGCTTTTTTTATTTCAACATTATATTCTTAATCCTCCGCCGCCGGAGAGGAAAGAATCCGTTTTGTCTTTCCCCAATCTATGACCCGACGTAGAATCACCCACGCGGGCATTCCGGAAAGCGACCGGCAGAAAAAATAGAATTCGCGGGGAGGTCAGTCCGTGAGGTGGAAACCGTAATGGAAGAGGAACCGAGAGGGGAAGTCGAAGAAGGGGAACGACCACCGGAAGGAGCGGCCTATCGCCGCCGGGCGACGCGCCTGGTCACGATGCAGGTACCCGTCCACGTCCGCTTTCCGGATGGAACCTGTCTCTCCGGAGAAACCACCGGCTTGAACGAAAACGGCCTCGGGGCACGCTTGGATCTGGCCGGGGACACCGAAGCCCGGGGGATCCCGAAAGCCGGACAGCCTGTCAATATCGAACTCGAACTTCCCCGGAAGGATC
This sequence comes from Candidatus Hydrogenedentota bacterium, assembly GCA_003697085.1. Taxonomy (GTDB): domain Bacteria; phylum UBA8481; class UBA8481; order UBA8481; family J006; genus J006. The sequence continues at coordinate 31,488 of RFFU01000082.1, read as the reverse complement.
GCTTCCTGGTACGCGCGAAGGTATTGCGCGTGGAAAATTCCTGGGTGCCGGGCTACCGATATTTCCTCACCTTCGCCTTCCAAACACTTTCCGAAAAGGATATGGCGTTCTTGAAACGCTTCATCCAGTGGAGGGAGGAGCGGTACTTCACGGAGACGGGGCCGCAACGGCTGTGGTACATCTTCACAACGCGGAAAGAAGAATTCGGACCGCTCACGACGGAGGAGGTGAGAAAATCCTTGGCGGACGGGAAGTTGCGTCCGGAGGATTGGATCTGGTCGGGAGAACGCGGCGGCTGGGTTCGGCTTCGGCAGGTCGCCCTTCTGACGGATTCCCGAATCGAGATCCGTCCGGATGTTCGGCTCACGGAAACACATTCCTGGAAACGGCCGTTCCTGGGCTTCCTCACCTTGTTGCTGCTGGTCTTGCTCACGGCGGCCATCTTTTTTCTGGCCCGCCGCGTCACGGACGAGGGGAGGAGAATCGCGGGCACATCCCCCGAAAATTCACGACCCGCAGCCGCGCCTCCCGACGCAACCGGTCATCCTTCTCGAAAGGAACCAGCCGCCGTGAATCTGGAGACGCCCCCGCAGACGAAAACCTCCCCGCCGCAAACCGTCGATACGGAACCCGCCCGTTTTGAGCGCCTTCCCCGACCGCAGGTCGTCATCTCGAAGGCGCCCGCAACACCAAGGGATCACGGCCCTCCCCCGCCCCGCGTCTTCCTCGTGGCCGATTTCGACAAGAACGGCGCGACGGAACGGGAATGGGTCTGTCCTTTCGGCGCCTGGATCAGCGATCCCACCGACCCGACCATTCGCTGTTTCGAGGCGTACGATCCCGACGATCGCGAGGGGAAACCCAACGGGTATTGCCTCAAACTCCGCTACGATCTCGACGGTCCTAATCCGGCATACGGAGGCCTCTGGCTCCAATTTCGAGACAAGGGCGACACGACGCTGGACCTGCACCGGTACCGTTATTTGGAATTCTGGGCGCGAACCGGATCGGGAACGCTGAAGGGAACGTCGCGATTCAAGGTAGAATTGAAGAACGCGCGGGAACGCGGGACAGTCCGAATAACCGGCTTGGCTCCACGCTGGCGGAAGGTCACCGTACCCCTGGCGGCTTTCGAAGGAATCTCCGATTGGCGCGACATGACCGAGTTCGTGGTGGTTTTGGAACGAGATGAAATCGACGTGAGGGACGGCCTCATCTATCTCGACGATATCGGCTTTCGCAGATAGCCCTCTCACCGTCGCGCAAACGAATCTTCCTTTTCTTCCCTTTTCTTCGAAACTCGATCGCCGTTTCGAACGCCGCGCGACTTTCTCACCTCGACCCGTACCCCGCGCCCCTCGAAGGAAATCATCTCTTCCCTGGAAAAACCGTTTCGCTCAGAGCAGGTCCTTTCCTCACCTTCCCTCTTTTCTCGCACAACCCGCGCCGATTCGCGCCTCACGACGGCGCAATCAGTACCGCACCTCTCCGGAGCCGGTCAATCTCCCCCATTTTCTCGAATTTCAGGTCTGCTCAGGCAAATCTCAACTTTGACAAGTTCACAACATAACCCCGCGTCGAGACGCGAATGCCCGAGTTCGACTGCAAACACCTTTCCACTTCCTGTACACTGTTTCCCTTCCCCATCACGGTATTCGGCACCGACCAGAACCAGAAAAGGATACGCGGCGTCCCATTTTTTTTGTTGTTTTCTCCCGCTTTCCTCGTATCCGCGAGCGATACCCGTGCTCTCATCTTCCTTCGACCGAGGAAGAAACCGCAGTGGCGTTCGTTTTTCCATCACCCGCCCCCGCTTTCATATCGTCTCTTGCGACGAGTGAACTCGACTGTCAACGGGGTATCTTCTTCGTTATTGGTAGAGCCCTTGCGTTTCCGCCCGCGATAATGATTGAATGTTAAATCGTATGCTTTTCGATGCTTTTTCTTTCGATGGAATACTCTGTTCCATTGCTTCCCTAACCTTGCCCCAAAAAACAGCCCGGAACGCGGGTGACTTCCTCGAAGCCGCTCCGCGCCCGGGCATCGCCGTCACCGTGGGGTAGAATAGCACAGCGGTAATTTAAATGCAAGAACTTTTTTACAAAAATTTTCGATACACGATATAATCCTATTTGTTTCAGAAAAAAACGCTAGATATGGATATTTTTCGTTTCAGCCTCTTCGCTGAACCAAAGGAAAGAATGGCCATCTCGAAAGTGGTCGATTGTTGGAGAATTTTTTCGAGTCGCAATTTCCGAAGGGGGGACGCCGTTCGTTTCGACTTCCCGGATACATTATAACTCCCATAATGTCAGTAGTTCGCGAATTCTCGATTTGGCTTTTCCGCCCCGGAATTGGAGGGTTTCAAGGGCCGGAACTTGGAACGCCTTGCTCGGTCTCGCCGTTCGAGCGTGGTGTTGATGATAACGCGGTGCCGAGATAAAGAGGCCGTGGGTGTTTCACGTGAAACAGAGACCACGGAGCACGCGGAGAAAAGCGAAACCCCGGAAGACACGGAATGACACGGAAGAAAGGCAACCACGGAAAACGCGGAAAGACACGGAAGAAAGGAAACCGCGAAAGACGCCGAAGGCACCGAGAAACCACGGAACACACCGAGAACACGAAAAAGGAAAAGGCACATGGGAAAAGGGAAAAAGGAACAGACCGAGAAAGGACCGCTGCGCCCGCACATTCAGGAACCACGGCGAACGAAACAGCAATCACGTGAAGAAAGGAAGGAAGAAAGAAGAGAAAAAGGGAACGCGAATTACTCTACGGTAGCAGAATCTTCTCTTCAAGAAAGTTTTTTAATCTCTTGAAATTCTTTGAAGGAATGTTGTAGAATTCCTTCCGGCGTCATGAAAATCCTAACCGTTGCCAACCAAAAGGGCGGTGTCGGAAAAACGACCACCGCCGTCAACCTCGCCGTTTCCCTCTCTGCGCTCGACCACCGCGTCCTCTTGCTCGATCTCGATCCTCAATGCAATGCCACATCCTCCCTCTCAGCGCTTCTCCCCGATCAGCCACGCCGCGATATCTATGCCGTCATTACGGATTATTTTCAGAATCCCGCAACGCCCGTCTCTTTCTCTCTCACCCCCACCACACTCGAACCCCTTTTCCTCCTCCCCGGTTCCGCCGATCTCGCCGCCCTCGAGATCGAACTCTCCGAACACCCGGACTCCCGCGTCTTCCTCCGAAAGATACTTCGCTCCCCTCTCCCCCCCTCCCTCTCTCCTCCTCGTCCTCCTTCCTCTCCCACAGCCGATCCGCCTCTCGACTTCGATTACCTCATCCTCGATACCCCCCCCGGAATCGGCCTCATCACCGTCAACGCGCTTGTCGCCGCCGATACCGTACTCGTTCCCGTCCAAACCGAATATCTCGCTCTCGAGGGACTTTCCCAACTCCTTCGCACCCTAATTCTGCTCCAGAAGAACTTTCAGACCACTCTTGATTCCGTCTCCATCCTTCTCACCATGTTCGACTCCCGTCTCCGTCTCTCCCGCGCCGTCCGCGATGAAATCACCTCCACGCTCCCCAACTTTCACACCTCCTTCTCCACCGCCGTCTGCCACACGATCATTCCCAGAAATATCCGCCTTGCCGAGGCCCCAAGCCATGGTAAGCCGATTCTTCTCTTCGACCCGTCCTCGACGGGCGCCGAAGCCTATCTCGATTTAGCCAGGGAGGTGCTCAATGCCGAAAGCCGTCAAAAAATTTCAACTCGGTCGCGGTCTCCAATCACTCCTTTCCAACCCGCTGCCGCCGACTGAAAAAACAGCAGATTCCCAACAAGATCTCTCCACTCTTCCGAAATCTCAAGAGTCGGACCGACTCAGGCCCACTGTCGCTGTTGATTACGGAAGCTCCGCTCCTAGAAATTTGTCCGAGCCGCTGTCGCTGTCTATTGGCCAGATCCAGCCCAATCCCGACCAACCACGCCGAAATTTCGATCCCGAAACTCTTCGCTCCCTTGCACTCTCCATCAAGGAAAACGGTGTCCTCCAACCGATCGTCGTCCGGCCGCTCTCTCTTGATCCTCCGCGATACCAAATCGTGGCCGGGGAGCGCCGGTGGCGGGCCGCTAAACTGGTCGGCTTGGCCACCATCCCGGCCGTCGTTCGGCCTTTTGATGATGCGGAGGCGACCGCGGCGGCGCTCATCGAGAATCTTCTCCGGGAAGATCTCAACCCCATCGAGGAGGCGCTGGGGTATCGGCGACTTCAAGAGGAGCACGGGATGCGACAGGATGAGATCGCCGCCACGGTGGGGAAGAGTCGCAGCGCGATCGCAAACTCGCTTCGTCTGCTCGCGCTTCCTCAGCAGGTACAGGAATGGCTTCGCGACGGGAAGATTTCTTCCGGCCAGGCGCGTCCATTGGTCGGCCTGGAGCGCGAACGTATCCTACCCCTGGCGAAAAGGATTATCCGCGAAGGGCTATCGGCTCGTCAGATCGAACGACTCGTCGCGGCGTTTCGGTCTCACGAAAACAGCTCCTCGCGGGGCGGTCGCGGCCGCGCTTCTCGCAATAACCGTGACGTGATCGATCAACGAACCCTTCATCGTTTGGAGACCCGTTTTGGAAGAAAGGTCGTTCTTCGTGGAGATTCTCGACGAGGACTGTTGTCTTTTGAATATTACGATAAGAGCGACCTTACGGTCCTCGTGGATCTGCTGCTGAGGGAATAGACGTATTTCCTCAAAGCCGAAAAGGGGTAATTCGCATTCAAAGAAACACGAGGAGGCGCGAAGGAAAGAAACCCATAAACCACAGAGAAGGTGCGGACGAGGCAAGCCAAAGAAAACGCGGCGGAATAGTGGGAAGGGAAGGGAAGGGAAGGGAAGCCGGGGAACACGCCGACCGAACGCGCTGAATGTATTAAGGATTCGATTACGGCGCGGCTTGGAGACGCCCCACCGCTGTTGCCTTTTGTCTTCTGCTTCGGGGCCTTTCCTCCGGCTGCGTGGCGAGTTCTTTCCTGATCAAATTGCTCGTCCCCGAGAAGGATTCTGTTCCCCGGAGCGGTTCGCAAAGGGAATCTTTCGTGTGCTGTTTCTTTTTCTTGCGATGGCGCGATGAAGTCGATAGGTTAACGTGCGAAACAAGCCCAGGTAGCTCAGTCGGTAGAGCAGAGGACTGAAAATCCTCGTGTCGGCGGTTCGATTCCGTCCCTGGGCAAATTGCAGGAACCTCGAGGCGAACGTGGTATCTTTTTCCGGCAGGGAACGATCAGTTATTATAAATGCGTCGTTTTTGCGGGATAAAATTCTTTCCCCACCTGCAAGGGATTTCTTGTCCCTTACATCTTATTTATTCACATTTGCTCTTTGTGTCGCTTTTGTTTCTTTTCTTTTATGGGCCGTCTATGTTCCTGTTCTTCGGGAAAAGATTGCTGGACCCCACATCCAAAGAGGAGACATGTTCCGAAAAAGAAGTGCGTTACTGAAAATAAACGGCAACGACCCTACCTTTCAAAAGAATTCTCGTCATACTCAAGAGGAAATCGAAAACACGATTTTTCCCCTCATTAGGCTCGTCGAGGAATACGACCGTTGGGTGGATTGGTGTAGCCAGAATAACTTATCCCGACGTTATACGAAATCTGACCTTGAGATAAGAAAACGAATATCGACAATTGCTCGTCAAATACCAAATAACCTTTTGACTCTTTTAAACTTATGCGCGCAATATGAAGATGGAGACACTGTAGAGCAAAAAGTTTCTCGGGAACTTTCTAAACAAATTCTTGTGGCGAAATCCCCTGCCAAAGAGGCTTCAATTCGACAACTCAACCGCTCTTCCGATATTTATTACGGTGTCCTATGCCGGAAATTGGCCCCATCCCTTATCTCAACCGCCTTCCAATTTCGAGACCTCTTTTCCGCGGAAGGCAGCACTCGCCAAGCCGTAAAGGAGTATTTTCGAGCGGTGGGGCAGGCGCGTTATTGGCCGAAACCGCGCCTTCGATTGGCCGACGCTTACCGCAGTCTCGGTTGGGATGCCTTCGCCATGGCGGAATACCTCAAGGTTCTTCGTTTGACAAAAACGGGACCGGAAGCCAAGGCGGCTTTGGCCGCTCTTCGTGACTATTCGACAAAACACCCCGAAGGCCCCTTCAATTACGCTCTCGGCCTCTTCTTCTTGGAACGCTACGAGGAAGGTTTTCAGCAGATGACAACGTTTCTCCGAAACAACCCCGTCAATGTACGTGCGCCCAAGGCCTACGAGATTCTTCAACATCTTCAGGCGGGAGACCGCGTCTTCGTGAAACGTTTCCTTCGTGACGAGGTCTTCCTCTGACCCGTAAAAACCCTCATAGAAACCGGGTAAGGCGTATTTTTGGCGTGTTTTCGCGCTATACGGCTCCGGTCGTCGCCTTGTCCGGTGGAGTAGACAGCAGCCTCCTGACGGTCCTTTGTCACGAGTATTATGGAGATTCCTTTCTGGCCGTGACGGCGGTTTCTCCCGCTTTTCCGGATTGGGACCGCGACGCCGTAACGGAACTGGTAAAGCGGTTTTCCATAAAACATATCTTTATCGAGACCGGCGAATTTCAAGATTCACGTTATCTGCAAAATGAAGAAGACCGGTGTTATTGGTGTCGCTATCATCTCTTCGCGTCACTTCGAGGGATGCTTTTATCGAATCCCCGTTTCGATTGCGTCTTCTTCGGAGCCCAACGCGATGATCTCGCGGACGACAGGCCGGGCCATCGTGCCGCCTCCGAATTCGGCGTTATCGCTCCGTTTATCGAGGCGGAATGGAGCCGGAAAGATATCATCGCAGAGGCCCGCGCTCGAGATTTTTCGTGGGCCGACACGCCTCCTTCCCCCTGCCTCGCTTCACGCCTTGTAACCGGAATTCGCGTCTCGCCGGAGCGATTGAAACGAATCGAAGAGGCGGAAATCTATCTTCGCGCCCGTGGTTACCAAGTTGTTCGGGTTCGTGACAGGGGAGATGCGGCACGAGTGGAGGTCGGCCGAGAAGATCTCCATCGTCTAAACAATAACGAACGTGCGGAAATCATTTCTCGACTCCAATCCCTAGGATTCTCGAACGTGGAATTCTCTCCTGAAGGATATCGCCGGGGTGGCGCTGCACGCTTGTTCCCGGCCTCTATTCTCAAATAATGAATCGCGAAGAAATCAAAAACCTCCTTGTGGAATTCTCCCGAGGAGATATGTCCCTCGAGGAAACACTTGAGCGGCTGACTGTTCTTCCGTACCTCAAAACGGAAGATATAATTCTCGATACTCACCGGGAATTGCGGTGCGGGTTTCCCGAGGTCATATTAGGCGAGGGAAAGTCACCCGATCAAATTCTCTCTGCGGCGAAGGCCTTTGCCGAGACGGAAGGGGCCTTCCTTGCAACGCGTCTCGAGAAAAAAACCGTGGAACTTTTGGAGAAGGAGTTTCCCGGGGGATATGCCAATTTCCGAGCGCGAACCTTTCGGTATCGACGGAAACAAGGCGAATTTCAAAAAGAAGCCCGCACTGTCGCGATAATTTCCGCCGGGGCGGCGGACCTTCCGGTCGCGGAAGAAGCGCTTGAAACATTGACACACCTCGGGATTCCGTCTCTTCCCATAACGGATTCAGGAGTGGCAGGTCTTCATCGTCTTCTCCAGCATCATTCCGCTCTCCGTGAAGTCTTCATCAAGATCGTTCTGGCTGGAATGGAGGGAGCGTTGCCGTCGGTTGTTGGAGGAATATTCGGAGGCCCTGTCATCGCCGTGCCTACATCCGTGGGCTACGGAGTTGGACGCGGCGGATTGACAGCCCTGGCGGGAATGCTTTCCAGTTGCGTGCCGGGCATCACGGTCGTTAACATTGACAACGGCTTCGGGGCCGCGGCCGCGGCGGCGATGATGGCGCGCTTGTGAGAAGTCTTCTTCTGGAACCCCGTTCCGGTATTTCTGGAGATATGTTCCTCGGTCTTCTCATCGAGCTCGGTGCGGATTGTGACATTCTCCGTCATACTATTCGGCGCGCTCTCGGTCCGAACGCGGACCTTGAAACGTCCAAGATCATTCGCAGGGGCATCCAAGCCAGAAAAGCCGTCATTCTCTGGAACGGAGAGGACTCCCATAAGAGCCGAGATGTCCATTCTCTCACGCTGGACAAGGCGCTCACCTTCGTGGAAAAAGCGGCTCTTCCCGAAGATCTCTCGAAAACGGCATCTCGTATCTTTCATTCTCTTTTCTCCGCCGAGGCACTTGTTCACGGAAAATCCCCACGGGATATCCATCTTCACGAAGCCGGCGAACTCGATGCGGTCGGAGAGATTCTCGGCGTCGTGGTCGCTCTCGACCAACTGTCCATAACAAACATTTATCACACGCCCCTCCCCCTTCCCGCCAGTGAAATCTCCATCGCCCACGGGCGCTATCCGAATCCCGCCCCCGCGGTCATACGGCTCCTCGAAGGACGTTCCTTCACTTCGGACTTCCGGGATTTCGAATTCGTTACCCCCACCGGCGCCGTCTTGCTCAAGGAACTTGCTCAGGAATGGTCGGGCTTCTCAGGCGGAAGACTCGTGGCTTCAGGATACGGAGCCGGATCGCGAGATCCGGAATGGCCCAATGTGCTCCGCGGTCTTCTCTTCGAACCGAATGTACCCGCACTGCAATCGAAAGCAGATCTAGAACGAATCGCAGTTCTCGAGACCGATGTGGACCATCTCGACGGCGAAACGCTTGCTTTTCTGCTCAACCGCCTGTTTGAATGCGGAGCACTCGATGCTGTTCTCATTCCGATCCTTATGAAAAAGGGGAGACCCGGTTATCAGATTCGTGTGCTCTCCCCCCTCGAGAAGATCCTCTCCCTACAAGAAATCCTCTTTAAGGAAACGGGATCGCTGGGAATCCGTGTCCTCTTTCAGGATCGCTGGGTTGTTTCCCGGGAGATAGAAATCTGTTCTACTCCCTACGGTCCTGTTCGTTTCAAAATCTCTCCCTTCGGTGCGCGACCGGAATTCGAGGATTGCCGGCGAATCGCGAAGGACCAGAATCTTCCCCTTCGGAAAATTCGCCAGGAGTTGGTTCGCTTATTTTCGGAAAAATTCTCCGGCGGCTCGGAAGAAAAAGAAAAAAATGGTTAAACCCTCCTCTCATCGCCCGCCCCTTCGTCTCGCCACACGTTCATCTCTCTTAGCCAAAAGACAGTCCGAATGGGTCGTCGAAAGACTGCGAGCCATCTGCAATCGGGAAATTGCTTTCCATTTCGTAACTTCGGAGGGGGATCGTGATCGAACGACAAGACTTCAGGATTTTTCCGAAACCGGTCTTTTTACGAGAGCCGTCGAGGAAACTTTGCTTCGGGGCGATGCTGATTTCGCCGTGCATTCTCTCAAGGACCTCCCCCTCGAATCACACCCGGATTTGCTCCTTGCTGCCATTCCCTCTCGCGAAGATCCGCGCGATGTTCTCGTACCCGCATCAGGAAATTCCGTTTCCTTGGAAGAACTTCCGCTCAACGCACGCGTGGCCACCTCCAGTCCGCGGCGGAAAGCCCTTCTCCGGCATTGGCGTCCCGATGCCGTCGTTGTTCCGATCCGCGGAAACATCGACACGAGGTTAAAGAAAGTCGATTCCGGAACCGCGGAGGCTCTGGTTCTGGCCGCCGCCGCGTTGAATCGTTTGAAAACACAGCGCGCCTTTCATCCGCTTCCCGTTTCACTTTTTCCTCCGGCTCCCGGTCAAGGCGCGCTCGCGGTTCAGTGTCGTCGCGATGACCGGAAAACGGTGGCTCTCCTTTCGCGAATCGACGATCCCGAGACCCGAGCCGCCGTTCTCGCCGAGCGATCGATCTTGCAGTCTCTCGGCGGCGGCTGTCACAGCGCGACCGGGATCCACCTTTCCCACGAAAACGAACACTGGATCGTTCACGCCGCGACTTTGTTGGACAATAGACTTCGTTTTTTCATCCATTCGGAAAAACGAATCGATTCTCTCGTTCACAAGGTCGTCGAAAATTTTACCTGAACGGCGCTCTCACGCTCTCAACCCGACTTTTTTTCCGGCTCCCCGGATTCCTTCATAAACTCCTCGAGAAAAGCCACGAGTTCGTCATCCGATCCTGACGGAGTCACCTTCGCCGGCTCTTTCGAGGTTTCGTTTGCATCCGTTTCCGATTGAGCCGTAAGTTCATCGATCATCTTCGAAATTCCATTCGCATTGACTCCCAGTTGAACCGAGGTCTCTCCCACGGAGACACGTCGAATCTTCGTCGGGAAGGTTCTTCCCATAAGAAACAACTTCCACGTACCGTTGAAAACATGATTCCATGTCGCTTCGCCCACTCCGTCCGGAGTCACATCGATCCCGGCTCCGTCATCTTCACTGATGTCATAAAGATTGCCGGTGAAGAGAATTTCCTTATTGCGAAGTTCCACGGAGAGAGAGTCAACCTTTAGACGCTCTTTGACCCGCCGTTTCCGCCCCTGTTGCGCCATCCAACGCCCGCGGGAATCGACGTGCAAGAGCGCCATACGGATGCCCGTTTCATTGTACATCACCGTTGGAATCGCGTTATACACTCTTGTTGGAACCTCGATCAAGCCGCCGCGACTTTGCCGGATGAGGATCCACGGGAGAAACACCGTTGAGAAAAAGAGATTGCCGATATTGTTCTTCATCGGGATGAAGACTCCGAAACCGCCGGCCTTATTCAGATCGAGCAGGCGGGCATCGAACTCTTCCATTCCCTCAGGGCGAAGAGAGATGTTCGTCCCGAAGGCGGCCTTATACCGAACGAAGATACGGTTGTCTCGTGTTTTTCCTTCCATGATTTTTTCAGTCTAAGTCACGCGCTCGAAAATGACAACCTGCGCTTGAGTGAGGGGAGCGTGGCGAAAAATGGGCATGATCCTCCGAATCATGCCAGGAGTCCGCTAAACGAAAAACCCATACACGATCCTGGCGGACAAAAGGAACACCCTACGAACTCGTTCCCGCGGGCAGGATGCCTGCGCTCCCGGGAACTCCTCTTTACCGAAATTCGACTCCGCCCACAATTTGCCATGCCCCCTTGACGCAAGGCGGCGGGGAAAACCCGGAAAAAATCCCCCCTCAACCACTTCCGGGACGGTCCAGAGGAAGCCCTTTCGCGCACAGTGGACAATTTTCTTCCTGGTAAAGCCGTGCGTGGATACGAACGAGAGCCCGGTACGCCTCTTTCGAAACAAATCCCTCATCGTTCGCTCTGCGGTCCACTATGGCGCCGATACCAACAATTTCCGCTCCAAGTCCCCGCAAATAATTCCGCAGGCGCAGGATCGAGCCGCCGGTGGTGATTACATCCTCGACAAGCAGAACCCGTTTTCCGCGCGGAACCGGAAATCCTCGGCGAAGAAGAAAGCCGTTGGGAGCATCGGAGGATTTTTCGGCAAAGTAACCCGGAACTCCCAAAGCGTCCGCCACGACGAATGACAAAACAACACCGCCCAGCGCCGGACCGACAACCGCATCTACGTTATGGTTTCGAAATTCCTCCGCCAAGGCCTTCCCAACCGCCCGGGCCTCCCGCGGAATCGCCAAGAGCCGCGCGCACTGGAGATACCGATCCGAATGAAGACCGGAAGCCAGACGGAAGTGACCCGTCAAGACGGCGCCGGTCCGTTCCAATGCTTCCTCGATTCCTTTCCCCTTCCTCCCGCTTTCCTCATTCTTCATCTTCTCAATTCCTCATATTCGGAAAGAATCTCCTCCAGAACCTCCCGCGGTTTTTTCGATTCGTAGAGCGGACGGCCGACCACGAGATAATCGGCCCCCTCGGAAAAAGCCTTTCGCGGCGTGGCCGCACGCGCCTGATCGTCATCCCCTCTTCTTTCTTTTTCCGACAGCCGAATTCCCGGCGTCACAACAAGAAGTTCCTCCCGAGAAAAACGTTCTCTGATCGGCGCCACTTCCAACGGAGACGCCACCACTCCCGCCAATCGTTCCTCGACCGCCCACCTTGCAAAACGGAGGACCGCGCTTTCCGGCTCGCTTACTCCAAATATCTTCTGACTCGCCTCTGCGGAAAGACTCGTCAAAACCGTCACGCCAAGAACCGCCATTCCTTCTTCCGCCGCTTCAACCGCAGCACGAATCATTTCCCGTCCGCCGCTGATATGGACGGTCACAAATGTCACGTTCAAGGAACGCAACTCACGGACGGCGGTGGCAACCGTGCGGGGAATATCATGCAATTTCAAATCGAGAAAGATCTTCGCGCCTGTTTCTCCCGCCAGCCGTCTCACGAAATCCGGGCCTCCCCGGCAGAAGAGACGCAGGCCGATCTTGAAGATCTCACAAGGCGGGGAAAGAGCCCGCACCAACTCCAGGGCTTCTTCTTCGGAAGAAAGATCGAGAGCCGGAATGACGGGGCAAGAGGGGAGTGCGTGCTTCACGAGAGAGCCTCGAGGCATTCCCGAACCAAACCGGGACCGCGATACACGAGGCCGGAATAGAGTTCAATCAAGTCGGCACCGGCGTTTCTCCGAGCCCGGGCGTCCTCCCCCGAAAGGACACCGCCCACACCGATGACAAGGAAGTCTTCTCCAAGAAGATCCCTCATTCTTCGAGCCACCCTCCCGCTCCTCTCCCGCAGCGGTGCACCGCTCATTCCCCCGCCTCCTTGAATCTTCCACTCATTCGGACAAAACACGGTTGTGTTGGTTGCCACCGCTCCCCCGAGTCCGAACTTCCGTATCACCTCTGCAATCTCTTCATATCGCTCTTCCGTTTCGTCCGGAGATATTTTCAAGAGTATCGGTTTTTCCTCACCGCGACGGTTTCTCTCTTGAACTGTCCCGAGAATTCCTTCGAGATATTCCGTCCCTTGAAGGCGTCGCAGGTCCGGCGTATTGGGAGAGCTGAGATTGAGCACGAAAAAATCCGCAACCTCTCCCAATATCTCGACACATGCTCCGTAATCCTGACCCGATTTCTCTATCGCCGTATCCCGATTCTTCCCGATATTGACACCGATCGAAAAATCCGTTCTCTTCATTTTATCTCTAAATCGTTCCAAGCGGCGCCGTACTTCCCGGGCCCCGACATTGGGAAAGCCCATTCGGTTCACCAGGGCTTTCTCCTCCGGAATCCTGCGAATTCTAGGCTTCGGGTTCCCGGTCTGAGGCCGCGGTGTCACCGTTCCGATCTCACAAAATCCAAATCCCAAGTGATACCACGCCGGAAGCGCAGCCGCGTTCTTGTCGAAACCGGCGGCAAGACCGACCGGATTACGAAAACGGAGGCCGATCTTCTCGAAGCCGCCCATCGAAAAAATCCTTCGCTCGGGAGCGAAAGCCGAGACCGGCGTCGAAGCAAGAAGAGTGACTAAACGATCGTGTATTTTCTCTGGATCGGCTCGAAACAGAAGGGGACGGAGAATCTTTTCGTAAAACATCACTCCTCCGCGGCGTATTGACACCGCCCCCCGACAAACGTCATCGTCGGCCACCCCGAAAGCGTTTCTCCGAGAAAACAACTGTTTTTTCCTTTTCCAACAAAATCCTCTTCCTTGACCTCCTTCGCCAGATTCGGGTCGATAACGGTCAGATCGGCGGGTTCCCCGACCGCCAGGCGTCCTCCCGGAAGCCCGAAAATTTTCGCCGGCATTGTTGCAAGACTCTCGATCCATCGCCTCGGTTTCAGAATTCCCGGTTTCACGAGATAGGTATATGTCGCGGCGACCGCCGTTTCCAATCCCGTCACCCCGAAAGGAGCCTCATCGAAAGGCAGACTTTTCTCGAGAACGGTATGGGGGGCGTGATCCGTCGCAATCGCATCGATGATCCCCTCTTGAAGCGCTTCTTGAAGCGCCTCTCGATCCTCCTTCGTCCTCAAAGGGGGATTCATCTTGAAGTTCGGGTCGTAATCCTCCACGGCTTCTTCCGTCAGGATGAGGTGGTGCGGTGTGACCTCCGCGGTAACGGGCAAACCCTTCTCCTTCGCTCTTCGGATCACTTCAATGGCTCCCTTTGTCGAAACATGGGCGATATGAACCCGCGCTCCGGTCAATTCCGCCAACGCAACGTCTCTCATAACCGCAATGATTTCCGCGTGCGCGGGGCTTCCGCTCACGCCCAATTTTGCTGAAACGACTCCCTCGTTCATATGACCGCCGGCCGCGAGATTCTCATCGATGGAATGGAGGGTAAACGGGATCCCGAACGCCTTCGCGTATTCCATCGCCCGTCTCATTATCCGCGAATCCATAACCATCCTGCCGTCATCGGACAAAGCAACGGCACCCGCTTCGGCGAGACTTCCGATATTCGTCAGGCCCTCGCCTTCCAATCCCATCGTGATCGCCCCGATGGGGTAAACCCGTGCCTTTCCGACAACGTTCGCGCGATCGATGACGAAACGAATCCCCGCGGGGGTATCCAGGGGCGGAGAAGTATTCGGCATACAACACACGGCTGTAAAGCCCCCCTTGACCGCGGCGGCCGAGCCGGTCGCGATCGTCTCTTTCTCCTCTTCTCCCGGTTCCCGAAAATGGACATGAAGATCGATAAGTCCTGGCACGATCCACTGTCCGCGGATGTCCTTCACCCGAACATCAGCAAACGAAAGATCCTTCCCGATCGCCTCGATTCGCCCGTTGCGAATCAGGAGGTCGACCGATTCCTCTCCATCGAAGCCGGGATCGACCAGGCGCCCGCCCTTGAGCAACACCGCCTCTTCCTCCGTTCTCATAGCCGCGACGCCAAAAGATAGAGGATCGCCATCCGAACAGCCACTCCGTTGGTGACTTGTTCGCAAATCACGGATTGCGGCCCGTCCGCCACGTCCGAGTCGATCTCCACCCCGCGATTGATCGGCCCGGGGTGCATCACGAGACAGTCCGGTTTCGCCAGTGCAAGGCGTTGTCGATTCAATCCATAAAATCGGTGGTACTCCCCGATGGACGGAAAGAAAGCGCCCATCATCCGCTCCTTCTGTATTCGCAACATCATAACGACATCGGCTCCGGCCAACGCTCGGTCGAAATCGTACTCGATCTCCACCCCCAACCGGGAGAATTCCCGCGGAACCAAACTTGGAGGCCCGACCAGCGTTACCTTGACCCCCAATTTTTGGAGGCCGTGGATGTTCGAGCGGGCGACACGGCTGTGCAGAATGTCCCCCACGATCACGACCTTCCTTCCTTTCAATTCCCCAAGATGTTCGCGCATCGTGAAAAAATCGAGCAGCGCCTGCGTGGGATGCGCATGGCAGCCGTCGCCGGCGTTGACGATCGAGGAACGAACGGTTTTCGAAAGCAACCGCGGGACGCCGGAGGAACGATGGCGCACGACGATAATGTCGCTCGCCATCGCCTCAAGCGTACGGACCGTGTCGATGATGGTTTCTCCCTTCTCCCGGCTCGACGCCGCAATGTTGAGTGTCACCACATCCGCGCTCAACCGTTTCGCCGCCAACTCAAAAGACTGCCTCGTCCTCGTCGAGGGCTCAAAAAAGAGAATCACGACGGTCCTCCCCTGAAGGACAGGAACCTTTTTTACGGCACGGGTATTTTCCTCTCGAGAAGCAAAGACTTCTTTCATTCCTCTCGCCGTATCGAGGATCTCGAGAATCTCATCGTGGGTGAGTTCCTCGATCGTGAGGAGATGCCGGGATCGCAACCGAATCATTCTTCCCCGCCTTTCCGCCGTTGGAAGATCACGACCCCATCCTCTCCATCCACCTCTCGCAACCGCACGCGCACATGGTCCTGCTCGCCGACCTCTATACGCTTTCCGACGAAGTCCGCCTGGATCGGAAGTTCCCGCCCGCCTCGATCGATCAGAACCGCCAAAAGAACCTTTTTCGGGCGGCCATAATCCATCAAGGCATTCAAGGCCGCGCGAATCGTTCTTCCGGTGAACAAAACGTCATCGACCAATATGATCGTCTTTCCCGCAATATCAAAGGGGATCCGACTCCCGCGCACCTCCGGCCAATCGCCGCCTCCTTCCGTGAAATCATCGCGATAAAGCGCGATATCGAGTTCGCCGTATTCCGATATCTCCCGTTCCCCCGAAGAGACGATCCGTCCCAACCTATGGGAAAGGGGAACGCCCCGGGAGAGAATCCCAACAAATCGCGGAGGATCCTCACCGCATACGTCCAGGATGGCACTGCCCATCTCCTCAAGCACCGCCGTCATTTCACCCGCACTCATTACCCCTTTCATCCGGCCGCCGGAAACCCCTTTCTTCTCCGTCATACGACAAGCCCCCTTTTCTCTCGACGACCGATATCCCTTCGAAAGTGCATCCCTTCCCACCGAACCTTTTCGAGCGAGCGATAAGCAATCTCCAACGCCGCTCCAAGCGTTTCTCCACGCCCCATAAACCCCCCGACGCGCCCGCCCGCGGTTACGAAGATATCGCCTCGGCGCTTGACCCCGGAAACGAAGACCTCCGGAAGCCCCGTCTCGTCAACAGTGTCATCGAGCGAAAGCCCCTCGATCGGCATGCCTGTACGCGTCGCAACGGGATAACCTTCCGAAGCGGCAATGACACACGCAACCGCACTCGAATCGACCTCGAGTCTCCCCACCAACCTTTCCCCCGTCGCACAGGCTTGAAGAACGTCCAAAAGAGGACCTCTTACTCTGGGAAGCACCGCTTGCGCCTCCGGATCGCCGAAGCGGCAGTTGAATTCGACCACACTCGGATCTCCTGAAGGGGAAATCATCAAACCGGCATAAAGGATTCCCCTGTAATCGAGCCCTTCCCGGAACAACGTTTCCACCATCGGCTGGAATATCCTTTCCGACACCTTCTCTTCGATTTCGCTCGTCAGGACCGGAGTCGGAGAGATGGCTCCCATTCCCCCCGTATTTGGTCCGCTATCCCCGTCCCCCACCGCCTTGTGATCTTCCGCGCCGGGAAGGAGGAGAAAGGTCCCGGAAGAGACGACGGCCAACATCGAGGCTTCCCTTCCAACAAGGATCTCCTCGATCACGGCGACAGGAGAATCTTCTCCAAAACGATGTTCCACGAATATCTCCCTGACAGCGTTCTCGGCTTCTTCTTCAGTGCGGCAAACGGTAACCCCCTTCCCGGCAGCCAATCCATCCGCTTTGACGACGACGCCGCGCCGGGGGGAGTCGGAAGATTCGGAGAAACGCCCCACTTCCGCGACCGCCTTCCGCGCTTCCTCGAGGTTTCTTGCTTTCAAGGATCGGGCTGTGGGAACTCCCGCGCGCTTCATCAACTCTTTTGCGAAGGACTTGCTTGACTCCACGCGTGCCGCTTCCGCCGAGGGACCCACCACCGCAAATCCCGCGGAACGCAATCGGTCCCCGAGTCCCTCCGCCAGCGGGGCTTCCGGCCCCACAACGATTAGGTCCGGTTCCAACCTTGCCGCGACTTCCTCGGGATCACCCTCGAGATTTTCACCCCAACGGGCGGTTCCACAATTCCCCGGCGTTGTAAAAACGTCCGCGTCTCTTTCCTGCGAAAGCCGCCAAGCCAAAGCATCCTCGCGACCGCCCGAACCCACGACAAGAATCTTCATCCGTCCAGCCCCAGTCGCAAAAAAATTTTTTCCGCCGAAGCATGAAGATACTCCGGCGTCGCCAATTCTCGAATTTCCTCTTCCGCCAGCGGCGGTTCTCCTCCCGCAAAAGGTTCCTGAATCAGACAATCCACGAACGATTTCTCCTCGTCTTGGGAACGCATCGCGGCCGCTTGAACCCATTCATAAGCGGCATTCCTCGAAACCCCCTTTCGCATCAGCGCCGTCAATATCCGACTCGAATAAAGCAGTCCCCGGGAGGAATCCAATATTTCTTTCATTCGTTTCTCATTCACGACAAGACCGGACACGATCCGTGTCATACGATCGAGCATATAATCGGCTACACAAAAGGCGTCCGGAAAGATCACCCGTTCCACGCTGGAATGGGAAATATCCCGCTCGTGCCACAAGGCCTGGTTTTCCATCGCGGCCAACGCGTAGGAACGGAGAAGCCTCGCCAGGCCGGAAATCCGTTCGCATACGATCGGATTTCTCTTGTGCGGCATCGCCGAAGACCCTTTTTGCCCTTGGGCGAAAGGCTCCCGAACCTCGCCGACTTCCGTTCGCTGAAGGTGCCGAAACTCGACCGCCATCCGTTCCAAAGTTCCACCGAGAAGAGCAAGATTCCCGATCAGCGCGGCATGGCGATCCCGCTGAATAACCTGCGTGGCCGCTTCATCCCGCTTCAGACCGAGAAAGGAAAGCGCTCGGGCTTCTCGTTCCGGCGAAACCTCCGCATAACATCCGACCGCTCCGGACAATTTTCCACACGCAATCTCTTCTCGAGCCTGCTTCAATCTCCTCTCCTGTCGTTTCAGTTCGGCCCAGAAGACGGCCATTTTGATCCCGAAGGTCGTCGGTTCGGCGTGTATGCCATGGGTACGCCCCGCGCAGACGAGGAACTTGTACCGGCAGGCCTTTTCACGCACCGAGTCGAGCAAAAGAGAGAGCCCTTGAAGAAGCACGTCGGCGGCGCGCGTCAAGGCCAAGGCGTTGGCCGTATCAACGATATCGCTCGAGGTCAGGCCGAGATGGATAAACCTTGCGGCCGGCCCTACGTTCTCCCCGAGCGCTTCCAGAAAGGCAATGACGTCATGGTGGGTCCGTTCCTCTATCTCGAGAATTCTCTCGATGCGAACCTCGGCTTTCTCTTGGATCGTCCGCCAATCTTCCTCCGAAAGCAGACCTTCCTCCCGGCAGGCGCGGCAATAGGCCAATTCCACTTCGAGCCAACGTTTGAATTTGCTCTCCTCACTCCAGAGTTCCCCCATCTCCTCCCGAACATACCGCGGTATCATCGATGCGTTCCTCCATCGGAATCTTTCCATTCGACAGTTCCGGTCTCCGTCACCTCTCCGATGATCGAGCTCGCATATCCTCTCTCTTCCAAAATACGACGGATTTCGTCTCCGGATTCCCTTTCCGAAACGAGGACCATTCCAATTCCCATATTGAACACGCTGAACATTTCGTCGTTTTCTACCCGCCCTTCCCGCCGGATCAACTCGAAAACTTCAGGAACGATCCACGTTCTCTTGTCGATTCGGAACCCCGCACCTTCCGGAAGAACGCGAACGAGATTTCCCACGAGCCCTCCTCCGGTAATGTGAGCGGCGGCGTGAACCGCCTCGTCGGGCAAGGCTTCGACCGCGCGGGCATAGATTCGTGTCGGAACGAGAAGTCTTTTTCGAACTGTCTCGTCCTTATCCGGCCCTTCGAGAAAACGCCGCAGAGCCTTCCGTGCCAATGTCAACCCGTTCGAATGAATCCCCGAGGACGCCAAGCCGACGAGGAGATCGCCGCTTCGGACTCGATGCCGCCCCCAGGCCTTTTCCTCGTCCACGATTCCCACGGCAAAGCCGGCCAGATCGAATTCTTCTTCGCCGTAAAGATCGGGCATTTCCGCTGTTTCTCCACCGAGAAGGATGCAGCCGGCCTCGTCGCAGGCCTGTCCGATACCGCGAACCAATTCCTCCACCTTTTCCGGATCGAGGCGACCGGTCGCGATATAGTCGAGAAAGAAAAGCGGTTTCGCGCCCGAACAAAGTATGTCGTTGATATTCATTGCAACAAGGTCGGTTCCGATCGCGAGACGGTCTTCCCTGTCCTTCACCAGAAGAACCTTCGTACCGACGCCGTCGGCGGCGGCCACCAGCGAGGGGCGAACACCGGAAAACTCCGGTAACGGGAAGCGCCCGTTGAAATCTCCGATCTCCGGAAGAAATCGTCTTAAGCGCTGGACAACTTCATCCCCGCGCTTCGTGTCCACGCCGGTTTGTTCGTAGGTCAGAGGCATAAGAATCCTCCCGCCTTTCTTGCGACCGTCGTCCGGCGTCCGGTTCCGAGAACCGTCTTCTTCTCGCGCGTCTCGAAACGAACCGGATAGTCGCCGGTGAAGCAGGCCGTGCAGAATTGATGATTCGGAATCGCCGCCAACATCTGCTCGACCGTGAGATACCCGAGCGAATCGGCGTCTATCTCCTTCCGAATCGTCTCGACATCGTTCCTGTGCGCAATGAGTTTTTCGGCCTCGGGAGTATCGATTCCGTAGTTACAGGGGTACCGCCAGGGGGGACAGGAAATCCGCATATGAATCTCCCGCGCGCCGGCCGCGCGAATCATTCTCACGATCTTCCGGCTGGTACTGCCTCGAACGATCGAGTCATCCACGAGCACGATGCGCCTCCCTTCGAGCACGGCTCGGACCGGATTGTACTTCAACCGGACGCCGAAATCCCGGATGTTCGCGTCCGGCTCGATGAATGTCCGCCCGATGTAGTGGGAACGGATCAACCCCTGCTCGAAGGGCAGACCGGCTTCCCGAGCATATCCGAGCGCTGCGGTATTCGAGGAATCCGGCACGGAAATGACGACATCCGCCTCGGCGGGGCAGGCTCGCGCCAGCGCCGCTCCCAAACGCAATCGCGCTTCGTGAACTGACTCCTCGAAGATCGTACTGTCCGGCCGAGAAAAATAAATCAGTTCGAAAATGCAAAGGGATTGGCGCGAAGCCGGCGCCAGGCGGCGCGAACGCAATCCCTCCCGATCGAAGATGATCACCTCCCCTGGTTCAACCTCCCGTTCATAAACGGCCCCGATCAGGTCGAAGGCGCAGGTCTCGGAAGCCACGACCCAGCCTTCCTTGAGACGTCCCAAAAGAAGCGGTCGAAAACCATTGGGGTCCCTCACCGCCACAAGTGATTCCGGCGTGAGAATCACCATTGAGTAGGCGCCACGGACCGCCGACAACGCCGAGAAGAGAGTGTCTTCAAAGCTTCCGACATCTCGCGCCAAGAGATGGAGTATCACCTCGGAATCGACCGTCGTATGAAAGATGGCTCCCGACAATTCCAATTCCCTCCGGATACTCGAGGCGTTGACGATGTTTCCGTTGTGAGCCAAGGCCAATCCCCCTCGGCGGTATTGAATCTGAAGCGGTTGGCAATTCTCGGGATCCGGGTCCCCCGTCGTCGAGTACCGTACGTGGCCGATGGCCCGCGTGCCCGGTAAATGATTTAATGTTTCAGCATCGAAGACATCGGCCACGAGCCCCATTCCCCGGTGCCCCCACAACTCTCCCTCTCGAGCCGTCACGATCCCCGCGCTCTCCTGCCCGCGATGCTGGAGCGTGTAAAGGCCGAGATACGCCAATTTCGCCGCCTCCGGAACGTTCCAAATACCGACGACGCCACACTCCTCCCTGGGATGGAAAGAAAGTGCTTTCAGAGGGAAGTCTTTCACGAGGCTGCCTCCTCCTTCCCGGCAAGTAAAAAAATCCTCTTTTCGAGATCCCCTTCCCACGCGGCGGCGAGATTCTCGAGCGAAAATGAGATTTGCTTTCCGAAGACGAGCCGATCCCCCTCGATCGACGCCACCCGCTCGATGAGCAAATTCCACCGTCGAGCCAACGCCTCCACGGTGCCCCGCTTTTCGGCCGCCGTCGCAATCAACATCGCCGCGCCTCCCTCGCCCAGCAGATACTCAACAAGGGCGAAATCATCATCTTCCGGAACCTTCTCCCAAACCAAACCGCGTTTCCCTTTCAAGACCATCTCCACTGCCGCCACGAAAATCCCTCCCGCGGAGATGTCGTGAGCGGAACGAAGAAGATTCTTCGAGACCGCCTCCACCATAAAGGCATGCAGAGATCGCTCGAAATCGTAATCAATCTCCGGAAGAGCCGCCGAGGTTTCTCCCCGGCTCCAGTGTTCATACTCGCTTCCCGCCAAAGACGGTGAATGGGTTCCGAGAAGCCAGAGATCGTCGCCGGAAAGGGCCGGGCTTGTTGTCCTGCGGTAATCATCCATTATCCCGATCATTCCCACCACAGTCGTCGGAAGAATCGCCGCGCCCGCCGTTTCGTTGTACAACGAAACATTGCCGCCGGTGACCGGAGTTCCGATTCGGGCGCAGGCATATCCCAAACCCTCGACCCCGGCCGCGATCTCCTCGAAGCGCTCCGGATTTCCGGGATCGCCGTAGTTGAGGCAATTGGTGACGGCCAGCGGCCGAGCTCCGACGGCCGCGATGTTTCTTGCGGCTTCGATGACGGCATACTCGGAAGCCCGAAAGGGATCGTGCCGGGCGAAACGCGCGTTCGAATCGATCGTGACGGCCAGCCCCTTCTCCGTACCGTCCAGGCGAAGGACAGCGGCATCACCTCCCACGGTCTTCCAAACCGTTCGCGTGCCGACCATTGTATCGTATTGCCGGTAGATCGGGCGGCGCGAAGAAACATTCTCAGAGGCGAGAAATCGAAGGAGATGTCCGGAAATATCGTTGCCCTCTTCCGAGGAAAGCGCGGGTTGCGGGCGCACCTCCGCCCCGCTTTTCTTTCCCGCGCGTCGCGGCAAATAAACCGGCGCCTCTGTCGTAAGACAACGCACGGGAATCGCCGCCACCTCCGTCTCCGGCTCTTCGTTCCCCCAGACGCGCATCCATCCGTCGCCCGTCGTTTCTCCGATATCTACGGCTTCGAGATCCCATTTTTCGAGTATCCGGCGAGCGCTCTCCCAATTCTCCTCCTTCACGACGGCCAGCATTCGTTCTTGCGATTCCGACAGCATAATCTCGTATGGAGTGAGTCCTTCGGCCCGTAAAGGGATTCTGTTTAGATGAATTCGTATTCCCGTGTTCCCCCGACCCGCCATTTCGCAGGAGGAACACGTCAGGCCGGCGGCACCCATATCCTGGACGGCTTCAAGGAGACCTGCTTGAACGAGTTCCAGCGTCGCTTCGAGAATCTTCTTTTCCATAAAGGGATCCCCGACCTGAACATTGATTCGTTTATCTTCGTCTTCGACTTCAAATGTCTCCGAGGCCATCGTGGCGCCGTGCACTCCGTCACGTCCCGTCGGATTGCCGTAATACAACACCTTTCGTCCGGGTTCCGACGCGACGGCTCGCGCCACATCCTTCCGTTTCACGACCCCCACGGCCATGACATTGACCAAGGGATTCCCGGAGTAGCTCCGGTCAAAATGCGTTTCCCCCGCCACCGTGGGAATCCCGACACAGTTTCCGTAATCGGCGATCGCCCGAACGACACCTTCCGCGATACGGCGGGAGCGTATTGAGTGAACATCGTTTTCCGTCGACCCGAAGTGAAGCGAATCGAGAAGAGCGATGGGACGGGCCCCCATCGTGAAGATATCCCGCAGAATGCCCCCGACCCCCGTGGCGGCCCCTTGATAAGGCTCCACGAAGGAGGGATGATTGTGGGATTCGACCTTGAAGGCGACCGCCCACTCTTCATCGACGGCGACCACTCCGGCATTCTCCCCCGGACCTTGAAGCACATCTTTCCCGCTCGTAGGAAGAGCGGCCAAGAGACGTTTCGTATTCTTGTAGGAGCAGTGTTCGGACCACATCACGGAGAAGATCCCCCATTCCGTCTCGGTGGGCTCCCGTCCCAAGAGTGATCGAATCCGCTCGATTTCCTCCTCAGACAACCCCAAACTCTGAAGAAACGTTTTGCTCGTCCCTTCGCTCGGCACCGTGTCCCTTTTCGGGATTTGCAACACCGGGGCTTCTCTCACGTCAAGCCGCCTGCAAAAGGGATTCGAAGAAAGAGCGCCCGTCTTCGCTGGAACCGATCAAGATTTCGCAGGCCCGCTCCGGATGAGGCATCATTCCCAATACGTTTCCTTTTTCATTCACAATTCCCGCTATCCGATTCGTTGAACCGTTCGGATTGGTACCTCCGGCATAACGCAGCACGATCCGTCCTTCGGCTTCGAGTTTCGAACGACCCGTTTCATCAATGAAATATCTTCCTTGTCCGTGCGCAATCGGAAGCGTGAGGTTCCGTGGCACCTTTTTCGTAAACGGAGTATTCGTATTCGTGCATTCAAGCGGAACCGGCTCACAAATAAAACGAAGGCCCGCGTTGCGGATCAAGGCTCCCGGAAGCAGCCCGGCCTCCAGTAATATCTGGAACCCGTTACAGATTCCCAGAACATACCCTCCGCGTTCAGCGAAACGAGTCACCTCCCGCACAATCGGAGAAAACCGCGCGATCGCCCCCGGTCGAAGGTAGTCGCCGTAGGAGAATCCCCCCGGGAGAACGACGAGGTCCAGCCCGCCGAGTTCCGTCTCGCGGTGCCAAATCTCCCGAACACGGTATCCCTCCATTCCCTTCAGAGCCCGGACACAGTCCCGATCGCAGTTCGAACCGGGAAAGACGATGACCCCCGCTTCAATCGTCATCGCGGCGAATCCTGAAGGTCTCGACGACGGGGTTCACTAGCAACTTGTCGCTGAGGACTTCCAACTCCTTCTCCTCCGTCCCCTCCTTCACCTCGATCTCGAAACTCTTTCCGACGCGCACATCGGAAAGAAAATCGAACCCGAGCGCCCGCGCGGCTTGAAGGATGGCAGCCCCCTCGGGATCCGATACCTCCGGCTTCAAATGCACCTCGACGACATACCTCATTGAAATTCTCTCCCTGTTACGAGCCGGTAAGCGGTACGATACCGCTCCGCCGTATTTTCGATAACCGAAGAAGGCAGGCGGGGCGGAGGAGGTTGTTTGTTCCAGTCGAGTGTTTCGAGATAATCGCGGAGATACTGCTTGTCCAAGGCGAATTGGGGGCGTCCGATTTCGTAGCGATCCTGAAACCAATACCGGGATGAATCCGGTGTCAACGCTTCGTCGATCAAAAGAATCTCCCCCTTCTCATCGATTCCGAACTCGAATTTGGTGTCGGCCAGGAGAAGCCCCGCTTTCGCGACATATTCCGCAGCCGCCTCGTACAAGGAAAGCGAAATGTCGCGAAGACGCTTCGCCAAATCCTCTCCGATATCCTCAGCCATTCGATCGAAGGATACATTTTCATCATGTCCCGATTCCGCTTTCGTCGCGGGGGTGAAGATCGGTTCGGGAAGACGCTCCGATTCCCGTAATCCTTGCGGTAACGGCATCCCATTCACCGTTCCGCAGCGCGCGTACTCTCGCCACGCCGATCCGGAAATATAACCGCGGACCACGCACTCGAAATCCACGCGACGCGCCTTTTTCACGAGCATCGAGCGGCCGTCCAGACTCTGCACCGCCTCGTTGAAGGGAGCCGGAAAGCGAGCGACCTCCGTCTCGAGAAGATGATTCGGGACGATGTCGCCGATCGGAGAATCCGACGAAAACCAAAACGCGCTGATGCCGGTCAAGATGCGCCCTTTCTCCGGTACCGGCTCCTCGAAGACCACGTCGAAGGCGCTGATTCGATCCGAGGCAACCAGAAGGAGTTTGTCGCCCAGGTCATAGATGTCGCGCACCTTCCCCCGATAATCCGGAGCCGGTAATGACGATTCCGTCATCGTTTCTTCTCCTGGTTTTTCTTCTGGAGATATGCCTCGATTCCGATTTCTCTCAGTCGCCGATCCTTGGCGAGCACGTTTTCCTTCATTCGAATTCGATTCTCTTCCACCCGGCGGCGAATCGCCTCATCCTTCAAGCCCAGAATCTGTGCAGCGAGCAACCCGGCGTTCTTCGCGCCGGGGCGGCCGATCGCCAGAGTGGCTACCGGAACCCCTCCCGGCATCTGAACAATCGAGTAGAGGCTGTCGAGACCGTCAAGGCTCGTCGTCGGCATCGGAACACACAAAACCGGGATCGTCGTGCAGGCGGCCAGACTTCCAGCCAGATGCGCCGCCCCACCGGCGCCGGCGATGATCACTTCGAGTCCACGGGAGCGGGCCGTACGAGCATATTCGGCCGCTTCTTCCGGCGTCCGATGCGCCGAGATGATCCGCACCTCATACTCGATTTCCATATCCCGGAGAACCTTGGCCGCCTCCGCCATAATCGGAAGGTCCGTATCCGATCCCATCACGATTCCAACACGCACGCTTCTTTCTCCTCCTCCCACTATTCCCACTCGATCGTCGCCGGCGGCTTCGAAGAGATATCATACACAACACGGTTCACTCCGGAGACCTCGTTGATAATCCGATTCGCGACACGCGCCAAAAGATCAGCAGGAAGGCGAGCCCAGTCGGCCGTCATAAAGTCCTCCGTCGTGACGGCTCTGAGCGCAACGACCCGTTCGTAGGTTCGAGCATCTCCCATCACACCGACGCTTCGAACGGGAAGAAGCACGGCCAAGGCTTGGCTCACGTCGTCGTACTTTCCCGCGCGGCGCAATTCTTCGATAAAAATCGCATCCGCCTCCCGCAGTATCGCCAACCCCTCCGGTGTCACCTCCCCCAAAATTCTCACGGCCAACCCCGGTCCCGGAAAAGGATGGCGTTGAAGAATCTCTTCCTGAATCCCAAGTTCACGGCCGATCCGGCGGACATCATCCTTGAAAAGCATCTTCAACGGTTCGATCAGTTCAAAGTTGAGATCGTCGGGCAAACCTCCGACATTGTGGTGCGTTTTGATCTTCGCGCTGGGCCCTCCCGTAGCCGAAACGCTCTCGATCACATCGGGATAAAGAGTCCCCTGAGCCAAAAAGCGGATCCTTTCGTCGCGGGCCGTCAGTTCCTTCAACGCGCCGCGAAAAGTCTCGATAAAGAGACGGCCGATGATCCTGCGTTTCTCCTCCGGATCCGTAACTCCGATCAGGGATTGCACGAACCGTTCCGAGGCATCCACCACGTGAAGAGGAATCCCAATCGCCTCTCGAAAACGTTCGATGACCTCCTTCCTCTCCCCCTTCCTCAGCAAACCGTTATCCACGAAGATACAATGAAGTTTCTTTCCAAGGGCGCGATGGAGCAGAACCGCGGCGACGGAAGAGTCCACGCCTCCGCTCAACCCCAATACGACGTGAGAATCCCCGACTCGTTCCCGCACGGCCGAAATCGTCTCCTCGATGAAAGAGGACGGCGTCCAATCGGCGCGGCACCCACACACATCGAAGAGGAAACGGGAGAGGATTTCCTTTCCGAATTTCGTATGCCGAACTTCCGGATGGAACTGGAGGCCGAAACGACGGCCGGCCTCATCTTCCACCGCAACACACCCCCGCAACGAATTCGCCGGCGTTTCATCCCTCGCCGGCGTTTCTTTCGTTCCGTTCCTCGAAAAGGCAACGGGATGGAAGCCCTTCGGCAAGCGTTCCACCCAATCCCCATGGCTCATCCAAACCGCTTGCGTTTTAGGAAGATCAGAAAAGAGCCGCGGCGGAGACGGCCTCCTTCCGCCGTCGGCGACCACGATCTCGGCGCGCCCGTATTCCCGCGCGGAACCCGGCCGAACGTCTCCCCCGAGTTCCCGGCAGAGAAACTGCATTCCGTAACAGATGCCAAGCACCGGAATTTCACCTTCCAGAAATGACTCGTGGCAGCGCGGCGCTTCCTCATCCAAAACGCTCGAGGGACCGCCGGACAAAACGAGCCCTCGTGGAGAAACCCGCCTCACCTCCTCGGGAGATGCGGAACACGGGAAGATCACTGAATAAACCCCCTGCTCGCGAATCGCCCGCGCGATCAACTGCGTGTACTGCGAGCCAAAATCCAGAATCGCGATCGTGGAATGCAAACGCGCTTCCTTTTCTGGTTCGAAATC
Source organism: Candidatus Hydrogenedentota bacterium (assembly GCA_003697085.1). Taxonomy (GTDB): domain Bacteria; phylum UBA8481; class UBA8481; order UBA8481; family J006; genus J006. The sequence goes on along the minus strand of RFFU01000082.1, from coordinate 3,972 downwards.
GTTCCCTTCTCTCACGACTTCCCCATACCGATATGCTGGGTTCTCTGGAAGAGTTTTCCTTCCGTCTTGATTGCGGGGGCGATGATCAACTCCGTCATTTGAAGTTCTTTGATATTCCTGGCTCCCACCGACCCCATACAGAGTTTCAAGGCGCCGACAAGATTCTGCGTCCCGTCATCCAGGTTCGCCGGCCCGAGGAGTATCTGTTCCAAGGAACCGGTGATCCCAACGCGGACACGGGTCCCCCGCGGCAGATTCGAGTGCGGCGTCGCCATCCCCCAGTGATATCCCCGCCCGGGGGCTTCCGAAGCCTTCGCGAAGGCCGAGCCGATCATAACGGCGTCCGCGCCGCTGGCGAAAGCCTTACAAATATCGCCCCCCGTGCTCATACCGCCATCCGTGATGATCGGAATGTACCGCCCGCTTTGCTTGTGGAACATATCCCGCGCCGCGGCGGAATCGACCGTCGCCGTCACCTGCGGAACTCCGATCCCAAGAACTCCTCGCGTCGTGCAGGCCGCGCCGGGACCGATTCCCACCAGAAGACCCGCGGGCCCGGCCGCCATCACCTCCAACGCCATCTCGTACGTCACCGTGTTGCCAACGATGACGGGAACCTTCGCCTCTCGACAGAATTTCGCCAAATCGAGGGTCTTGTATTGCGTCGAGATGTGGCGCACCGTTGCAACCGTCGATTGCACGACGAAAATATCTACGCCGGCCTCTTGAGCCGGACCGATGTATTCTTCAGCCTTTTGCGGCGTTGCGGAAACGGCTGCAATACCTCCGGCTTTCTTGATCTCCTCAATACGCGTTCCGATCAATTCCGTCTTCACCGGCGGAACATAAAGTTTCTGGATCAACCGGGTCGCCGTCTCCGGATCAGAACCTGCTATCTCATCCAAAACCGACGAGGGGTCTTCATAACGCGTTTGAACTCCTTCCAGGTTCAGAACGGCCATCCCCCCCAATCGGCTCATCTCGACCGCAAATCGCGTATCAACGACCCCATCCATCGCACTGGCAATGATGGGAACCTCCAACCGAACATCACCGACTTGGAAGCCGATATCCACTTCCTCCGGATTGATCGTGCATTGTCCGGGAACCAACGCCACCTCGTCAAAACCATACGCGCGCCGCGCCTTACGGTTCATCCCGATGTAATACGCCATCTTTCTCCTAGCTCCTTTCCGAGTTCCCCTCTCCTCTTTCCTTCCCCTGTCGCCTTTGGATTTTTCCTTCGGGAATCTTCAGCCAAAACGTTCATCTTCCTAAAAAAATAGGGAACGTTTCCTCGTTTCCCTTTCCTGGGCCGTGTTTTTCTCCGAATCTCCATCCGTATTCTAGGAAATATGCTCAATTTTGTGTCATAGTCAATAAAAAAACAACCATATGTAGTGCATCTTCTCTTCTATTTTTTGTGAGAAGAGAGGGGAATGATTGAGAATAAAGGAATTAGAAATTGTTTGAAACATATTGAAATTACTAGAAATATAACACGAAATATATGGTATTTTTCATTGACAATACCGCCTTATGTGGTATAATCGGTTTTCGGCTTCAGGGAGCGCGAAGAATCTTCCCGATTCAGGGAGTGTTTTCGCAAACCTGAATCAGAGCCCACCAAAATGCCACGGTTCGGTTCCGAACGAAGTTGCGGATGCGATTTCGCCGGCGGGCCAAGGGGTGGCAGGGAGGTGGGGTTTGATTGAGTCAACCCGAAAAACGAGGGCGGTGACCGACCTCGAGGCCGTTTTCAATCGGTTTCGAAAGAGGGGCGCGCGGCCTTTTTTCGGAGAATCTTTTCAGAAAGGAAGGGACTCGGAGGAATGACGTCTGGCACACTCACGAACACGAACGAAAAAGGGCACAATGTTTCAAAACAAAAACGACGGCGGACAGCGAAGGGAGCCGCCGATACAAGCCTCTCTCGCATTAATAATAAAGGTTTGAAATGGTTCCGGCGTCATACTCAAGCGGACACGGATGTCTGGAGTCTGTGCGAGTGGGAGCGTCGCACGGCCGAGATTTCGGACGACAACGGGCGGATCGTCTTTCGCCAGGAAAACGTCGAGGTCCCGAAACATTGGTCGAATCTGGCGCTCAACATCGTCGCTTCGAAGTATTTCCAGGGAAAACCCGGCACATCGGAACGGGAAACTTCCGTCCGCCAAATGATTTATCGCGTCGCCCATACGATCGCGTGTTGGGGGCGGGAGGACGGCTACTTCGCTTCAGAAGAAGATGCGAAAATTTTCGAGGACGAGCTGACCTACCTGCTTCTCTTCCAGCATGCTTCGTTCAACAGTCCCGTCTGGTTCAATGTCGGGCACGAAGAGCGCCCGCAATGTTCGGCCTGTTTTATCAACTCCGTCGAGGATTCGATGGAGTCGATCCTGAATCTTGCGAAGACCGAAGGGATGCTTTTCAAATACGGTTCCGGAACCGGCAGCAACCTCTCGACCTTGCGTTCCAGTCGGGAATCGCTTCGCGGCGGAGGCGTAGCATCCGGCCCTGTCTCGTTTATGAAAGGCTTTGATGCTTTTGCCGGCGTTATCAAGTCCGGCGGCAAAACGCGAAGGGCCGCCAAGATGGTCATCCTCAATGTCGAGCATCCCGACATAATGGAGTTCATCGAATGCAAGTATCGCGAAGAGAAAAAGGCACATGCTTTGATCGACGCCGGTTACGACGGCAGCGTCAACGGGGAGGCCTACTCTTCCGTCTTCTTCCAGAACGCCAACCATTCCGTTCGTGTCTCCGATACGTTTATGAAGGCCGTCCTCGAGGACGGCCCTTGGCACACCAAGGCTGTAACGACCGGAACGATTATGGAAACATACCGCGCTCGCGATATTATGCGGAAGATCGCCGAATGCACTCACGCCTGCGGTGATCCCGGACTTCAATTTCACGATACAATCAACACGTGGCACACCTGCAAGGCCTCCGGTCCTATTGTCGCTTCCAACCCCTGCTCCGAATATATGTTTCTCAACGACACCGCCTGCAACCTCGCCTCCATCAACCTCCTCCATTATCTTCAAGACGACCATTTTGATACGGAGGGATTTTCATTCGCCTGTGAAACGATGATCACCGCGCAGGAGATCATCGTCGATCGCGCTTCTTATCCCAAGCCGGAAATTGCCGACAACTCCCACAAATACCGGCCGCTTGGCCTTGGATACGCCAATCTCGGCGCCCTCCTGATGACCTTGGGTATTCCTTACGATTCCGAGGAAGCACGCTCGATTGCCGCATATATCACCGCGTTGATGACGGGGCGTGCTTATCTTCAGTCGGCTCATCTGGCACGCATTCAAGGATGTTTCGAGGAATTTCCCAAGAATCGCGACTCGATGCTTGAAGTGATGAGAAAGCACCAGAAAGCCGTGGAGGATGTGCCCCTTCCGGAGACGCCAACCTTATGGAAAAAGGCTCTTTTCTCGGATCTTCGTTCCGCTGCCGAAGAAGCCTGGAAAGAAGCCGTCGCTCTCGGCGAAAAATACGGCTATCGGAACTCCCAGGCGACGGTGTTGGCTCCCACCGGAACGATCGCTTTTATGATGGACTGCGACACGACGGGGATCGAGCCGGACATCGCCTTAGTGAAATACAAGCGACTTTCCGGAGGCGGGACACTCAAGATCGTCAACAGAAGCGTCGGAGAGGCTCTTCGAAAACTCGGGTATTCCTCGGAAGAAATCAAGAAGATTTCGGCGTACATCGATGCGAACGACACGATCGAGGGAGCGCCGGGGTTGCGCGAGGAAGATCTTCCCGTCTTCGATTGCGCATTTCGTCCCTTGAAAGGCACTCGCTCCATCGAACCGATGGGGCATGTTCGAATGATGGCCGCCGTCCAGCCTTTCTTGTCCGGAGCGATCTCCAAAACGGTCAATATGCCCCACGACGCCACGGTCGAAGAGATCGAGAAGACCTACATCGAAGCCTGGAAACTCGGTC
>RFFU01000081.1 GCA_003697085.1 Candidatus Hydrogenedentota bacterium | reverse complement strand
TCCAATTTTCCCGCGCGGAATTTTTTCTTCTCTCTCTCCGGCATATAGTCGTATTCGAGCAGATTCGTGAAATTTCTTCCGAGCCGCATTCTTGCTTACCTCCTTATATTTTGCTTTCTTCGTGCAGGCAAACTGCCCGCGATCCCAGGGATCGCGCCCGATTCTTTCCCTGCGTCCCGCAGGTTGGAGAACCTGCGCTCCATTCGTGCAGGCAGGATGCCTGCGGTTCCAGCGACGTGTTTTCTTCTCACTTTCCTCCTTCGGCAGGTTGGAGAACCTGCGCTTCCTATCCACGACCAGGAGCCCCATTCCCGGTACAAAACAGGCTCTTCTTGTCAGAAGGAACCTGGTGTGACGAACCCCGCCTCGTATCCCTTCGGATCCAGCCGCAACGAAGAGAACTGAATCGTACAAATCGCTTTTTTGTTGCGCACCGGGGTTACGATTCTCGCAATGCGCCGCGCGTAATCGAGGGACTGAAGCGAGCCGATACCGAGGCAACGGTCGCGGGCATCGAGCAAGCCGACCATCACGTTCCTTTCGCTGCCGGCAACGATATTCATAATCCGCGATTTCAACCGTTCGGAAAGGCGTGCCGGGTTCCGGATCGGTTTCTTCGTTACCAGCAGCCAGCCCTCCCAACCCGAGAGGCGTTCGGCGTGGAGGAGGCCCGGGACGGGCACTGGCGGTTGAGAAACTTGTCCGGTCCCGTAATACGCCCGCGCGGTGAAAAATCCGCGGATCGTAATGGTGCGAGCGTTCTTCATATACCGCCGTGAAATCTCCTCGCGAAGCAATTTTCGTTCGTCGGGCGGTGTAAAGGATGCCTTGCGGGAAACAACCATGCGAACGATTTTACGTTTTGGTTCACGTACAACGAGATGTTCAAGTTCGCGGTCGCGCTGCATAAGAACGATGAGATCGGGATCGAACGCCTCGAGTTTCGTCCGTTTCATCGCTCTTCCTCCGTCTCCCTGGACCCAACCGTTGGTGTTGATGATCAGTACATCCGCGCTTTTCAAGGCCTGTTTCGTCATTCGGGAAAAGGCCGCCACCGTGGGGAGAAAATGGAGGGCGGGAGAATGGGCTCCGACCATCTCGATCGCCGTCGGCTCCTGAAGCGCAAGAAACGGTGTGGGGCGCTTCAATACGAGAACTCCGAAGCACCCCGGGGGTCCTATGTCGGACTGGCCGATATCGCAATCGAGGACGGCGGGGCGGATGCCGCGCCCGAGCAATTTGTTGGCGACGTAGGTGGCGAAGAAGGATTTCCCGGTATCCATCTCCCCCAAAACGATAATCTTCCGAATCCGCCGCCTTGCGATCCGCTCGATCAGAAGATCCCATTTCCTCGGGATCGTCCGTTTTCGAATCTCCTCCACGCGTGCGTCGGCTCCGGTGATGGAGAGCACGCTTGGTTTCCTTGCCTCGAACGGAACCGTTTTTCCCTCCGGGATCTTCAAGGGTACTCGCGACGGTTTCAACGGCGCTCCTACGATCTCGACCATCCCGCGCTTGACACGAACGAAGGCCGGTCCGGCGACGGAGAGGATCTCCCCCTTTTTCAACGTGTGGTTCATCGGGCGGCTCTCTTTCCTGAACGGCGTTGGAAGACGAGGGAAGGCCAGGAGGTTTCCAGCGCGTTTCGGTTCAGGCGACGCGCCTTTTCCGGCGCATCGACGCGGGTCTGAGGAATATGTTCCGAGAGAACCGCGTTTTTGAGAAGAAGGGAACGGCCTTTCCGCTCGGCGACAATTCCCAGCAGGGTCCTTCCGTCAGCGTCGAGAGAGACGGTATCGCCGGGGCTCAAATCCGAGACAGAAACTTCCTCGACAAGCGACTGTCCTACCAAGGTCACAAGGCCGGGATAGAGCGGAATGCGATTTTCGATGAGGATCAATTCCCGGATTCGTTCGAGGGCCAACGCAGGATCGCGTTCCGTCTCGGCGATACGCCGTATCTCGCCAAGAAGGCCGGGATATTCCGTTTCTTTGAATGTCATTTTCGTGACTCCTTTCCGTTGTTTGCGGCGGGAGAGATTCGTTCGGGGCCGAGGATTTCGATCAGCGCCGGATCGGCAGTCGTTTCCGCCTCGCCTCGATCGCAACGAACGAGGTCCTCGACGAGTTGGAAGAAGACGCGAAGGACTTCGAAGTACGGTGCCCCGCTCCGGCGTGTCCTGCACTCACCGGCGCGGATGTGGCCGCCGCCGGTGATCTGATCGGGATGGCCGAAAAGGTCGACAAGCCGTTGCGCCAACGTGCCGCAGAATTTACCGACATGGATCCGGTCGCAGTTCGCCCGCAAGGAGAAGTGGATTCCGTGTTCTTCGCGATTGATCATAATCAGAAGACCGTTCTCTTTTCCTTCCCTTGCGAGAAGCGTTTCGAGAACCAGGCCCCCGACGAGGGGAAGGAGGCGCAGGCGGTCCGAGAAGAAGATCAGAACCTGGCTCCCGTTGAGTTCCACCAAGGGTGTGGCGATCTCGAGCAGTTTCGTAACCCGCCGCCACTCCTGCTCGAAGGCCGCCAGGCATTCCCGGAAGATGTCACCGTTTTCAAAAAGAGAGAAGAAGTCTTGCGGAGAATCGACCTCCGGTAACCGTGACGCCTTCTTGTCCAGGGAAAGAAGCGCCTCGAGGAGAACCCGCGGCGGTTGACCTCCATTGAGCGAGGGGACGGGGAAGAAATATTGAAAACCGCCGCCGGAAACGGCGAAATAGGCTTGAGCAATTTTCGATAGGACGACGCTTTCCTTCCGCTGCGTTACATCGAAGAGGGTTGCTCCCGGAGTCTTCCGGAAGAGCCCGGGGTAACGTTCCGCCATCTCCTCGACAAAGGGGCGCACGAACTCTTCGGCTCCCCAATTCCCGATCGTCGGGTCGATGACCCAATCCGCCTTGAGCCCCACAAGCGCGTCGCAATCGTCCGCCGGGGAAGTTCGGCCGAGGAGGGAAGAAAGGATATGGAGGAGGTACGAACAAGAACAGTACGGACGATCGTTCTGAACGCAGGGGTTGTAAACGAGCGCCTTTTGGATTTCTCCCTGCTGATAATGATGGTCGATCACAATAACGTCGGGAACCAGCGCGATAAGTTCATCCGCCTTGGAGCTGGTGCCCTTGTCGAGGGAAATGAGGAGGTCGAAGGATCTGCCGGAAAGCGCCTCGCGCACCTCGTTCGGCTCGAGGTCGAAGGTCGGGGGCAGATGCACCTCGACCTCCGCCGCTCCACAGCGTTTCAAGAGTCGAGCGGCCATCGAGGCCGTCACCACCCCGTCGGGGTCGTCGTGGGAAAAAAGAAGCACCTTTCTTCCCGATATTCCGCGGAATCGTTCCGCGACGACCGGGAGTGTCTTCGACTCGGTCGCTTCCCGTTCGACGATTTCGCGATAGGTCATCGTTATTTTCCGTGTCCTTTGCGTGTTCTTTCGAGGAGACGTTGTTGAAGCGAGCGGATTTTGTCTTCGCGGCGCTTTCGTTCCTCCTCGTCGCGCTCCAACGTGATCCGCAGCACGGTGCCCTCGCGTGTTCCCGCGGGCGCTTCCTTGCGCGGCCAGGTCAATTTCCGATTGTCGTCGAAGACCAGCACGAGCAGGTCCTCCTCGATCTCGTCCACGACGGCAAAGACCGACACGGACTCCTTTCCCTTTCCCGCGCTCATACTCTCCCCCTCCTTTTGATGTCCTCGACGAGGCACTGAATGCGTTCGAGCCCGCGCCATTCGTTTCGTTCCAACCCGAAGGCCACGTCGATCTCTTCGCCGGGATACGGCACCAGAGCGTCGTCCACGTTCCAGGCCACGAACTCGAGGGGGCCGTTTCTCGATTCCACGGTCACCTTGAGATGTTGTTCTTGGTCGCCCATCCGCCGTATCTCTCCGACGCGGGCGCTACGGATGCAGAAGACGGGCCGCTCGTTACCATGCCCCGTGGGTTCGACGAGTTCAAGTTCCTTGACGAGCCGATCATTGATCTCATCCGGTTGGAGCTCGGCGTCGATCCGCAACCGCGGCCGCAACCGTTCCGGGGGAATCTCGCGAGCCACGAGTTCGTTCAACCCCTGACGAAAGGCCTCGAGGTTTTCCATCCGGAGGGAGAGGCCAGCCGCGCCGGAATGCCCGCCCCATTTCAGCAAAAGGTGTTCGAGTCGCTTCAGCGCGACGGTGATATCGAATCCCTCGATGCTTCGCGTCGTTCCCCGGGCGATCCCGCGCTCGTCCTCGATCAGCACGGCGACGGGCCGGCCAAGATCGTGAAGGAGCCGGTTCGCCACGATGCCCGTCACGCCGTGTTCGATATCCCGAACACAGACGACCACCGCCATGTCCCGCTCGGGATCGAAGGTCTCTTCCAGTTCCGCGATGACCGCTTCCATATTGGTTTTGACGCGCTCCTTCCGCTCGGTATTGAGCGCGGTCAATTTCGCCACGATCTCGGAAGCCTCCCGCTCGTTCCTCGTAAGCAGAAGGTTAACGGCGAGTGCGGCGCGACCCATTCTCCCGGCCGCATTGATCAGAGGAGCGAACGACCAGGAAACGTCCTTGGCGGTCGGATCCGATCCCCGACGAAGGAGGGCTGTTCGAAGGGCGACGATTCCCGGCCGCCGGCTCGACGAAAGTTTTTCCAAGCCTTTCTTCACCAGAACGCGATTTTCGTCGACGAGCGGGACGACGTCCGCCACGGTCGAGAGAGCCACGAGGTCGAGGTGTTCTCCGAGGAACGCGAGAAGTTTCGCGTTGCGGCGGACGACGATGCGCTTGAGGAGTTCGAAAGTGGCACGGGCATCATCGACGGCCCGGTGCGCCTGATCCAATTTCAACCCCAATTCCTCCGCCATATTTTCAAGGCTGTGGCCCATTGCCGGAAAGTGCGTTCGTGCCATCCGCAGCGTGTCCCAGACGGGGTTTTTTAGGCGCGGCAACCCGCACTCCTTGAGCGCGGAATTGAGAAACTTGATGTCGAACGGCGCGTTGTGAGCCACCAGGATCGCGTCGCCGACAAATTCCAGAAACCGCGGCAGGACTTCTTCAAGTGGAGGCGCTCCGCGTAAGTCCTCGTCCCGGATGCCGTGTACTTCCGTGCAGGAAGGATCGAGAGGGGAGGGACATTCCACGAAGGACGAGAACTCCTCCAGGACATTGCCGTTGAGGGTCTTCACGGCTCCCATCTCGATGATCTGGGCGCGGGACGGCTGGAATCCCGAAGTCTCGAAGTCGAAGACCACGATCTCTTTTCCGTAGAATTCCTCGTCCTCGGAAAGGAGCAGGGCTTGAGCGAATTTGAACGCGAGCCCGCAGGCGCTCAGTTCCGAAAAGGGGTACCGCGAATCCCCGCGCTTGGGATCGACGACGGCCCAGGCTCGAGGAAGTTTCTCCGCCGGCTCGTGATGATCGAGGATGATGAGATCGAGCCCGAGTTTTTCGGCCCGCTCGGCGCCGGCGAAATCGCGGATACCGCAATCGACGGCGATCAGAAGTTTCGCTCCCGCGGCCGCCGCCGCTTCCACGGCCCTTACGCTCAGTCCGTATCCGTCTTCCGGAAGGGGAACGCGCCAGCGGCAGTTGATGCCGAAGAGTTTCATCAGGTTCACCAAAAGCGCCGTCGAGGTGACGCCGTCCACGTCACGGTCTCCGGCGATGAACACGGTCTCGCCCCGCCTCCGCGCGAGCCGGACACGGCCGACCGCGTTTACCATTTCGTTGAGGAGAAAGGGATTCGAGAGACGGTCGAGACTCGTATCGAGAAAGGCAAGAGCCTCGCGGGGTGAGCGGAATCCGCGTCCCACGAGCAATTTCCCGAGAGCCTCGGAGACTCCCAGACCCCGGGCCATCTCGTTTACGAGAGCCAAGTCCGGTTCCGGGACGACCCACTCTTTTTCGAGGCGCATCAGTCGATCTCCTCGAGGATCAACGGAAGACGCCGTGGTTCGCCGTCGCCGATAACGATGGCTTTTTCGAGGCGCGCGCGGCAATCCGCGAGGCGCTCCTCGTCGTTGTAATCGATCAGAAACACCGGTTCTCCTTTCTCCACGGCATCGCCCGGTTTTTTCAGAAAACGGACTCCGACGGCGTGATCGACGTCGTCGGTGCTCTTCTGCCTTCCCCCTCCGAGAACGACGACGGCCATTCCCGCCGCCGTGGTATCGATGGAGAGGAGGGTTCCGGATCGGTCGGCGGTTTCTTCCCAGCGATGGGCGGCTTGCGGAAGCAAGGTCGGGTCGTCGACGACCCGCGGATCGCCTCCCTGGCGCTCCAGCATCTTCCGGAATCGGTCCAGTCCCGCGCCGGACGTAATCGCATTGCGGATGCGGGCGCGTCCCTGATCGAGGTTCTTCACCAAGCCGGCCATTTCGAGCATCCGGGCCCCCGATTCCACGACCAGTGTCGTGAGATCCTCCGGTCCCTCTCCCCGCAAAACCGAAAGGGACTCCTCCACCTCGTTCGCGTTACCGGCGGCTTCTCCCAGCGGCTGATCCATATTCGTGATCAAAGCCCGCGCGTTTCGGTCGGAATTACGGCAGATCGCGACCATCAAACGCGCCAAGGCCCGGGAATCGTCGAGTTCTCGCATAAACGCGCCGGACCCGGTCTTCACATCGAGCAGAAGGGATTTCGGGCCGGCGGCCAATTTCTTCGAGAGGATCGAAGCGGCGATGAGATCCATCGAATCGACGGTTGCGGTTACGTCGCGAAGAGCGTAGAGTTTCTTGTCCGCCGGCGCCACATCTGCGGTTTGGCCGATGATCGCGCAGCCGACTTCACGCACGGCCGAGACGAATTCTCCATTGGAAAGATTCACGCGGAAGCCGGGAATTGATTCGAGTTTGTCCAAAGTTCCGCCCGTGTGTCCCAAACCTCTTCCCGACATCATCGGAACGAACCCGCCGCAGGCCGCCACGAGCGGAGCCAAGGGAAGCGAGACCTTGTCTCCGACGCCGCCCGTGGAATGCTTGTCCACGGTCGGCCCGGGAACGGAAGAGAGGTCCATCGACTTTCCCGACGCTTGCATGGCTTGCGTCAAGAGCGCCGTCTCGAGGTCGTTGAGTTTCCGGAAGTAGACGGCCATGAGGAAAGCGGCCATCTGGTAATCGGGAATCTCGCCCTTTGTGAAAGAATCGATGATGAAGAAGATTTCCTCTCGCGTCAGTTCCCCTCCGTCGCGCTTCTTCTTGATAATTTCGTACGGAGTCAGCACGCTTCAGAGCCTCTCCAGGATGCCGAGGACGAGTTTCCGGAAGGTGGATTTGACGCGTTCCGTCGTCTCGATGACCTCTTCGTGGGAAAGCGGCTGGGGCAGGATGCCGGCGGCCATGTTCGTGATGCAGGAGAGCCCGAGGATCCGCATTCCGGCGTGCCGCGCGACGATGACTTCCGGTACCGTGGACATTCCCGCGGCGTCCCCGCCCATTGTTCGGTACATTCTGATCTCCGCGGCCGTCTCGTAGCTCGGCCCCATCGAGGCGACGTAAACGCCCTCGCGAAGCACAATTCCCAGTTCGTGCGCGGTGGTTCGCGCGGTGTTCTGCAACGCGCGGTCGTAGGCCTGTGACATATCGGGAAACCGCGGCCCCTGTTCATCGAGGTTCGGACCGAAGAGCGGATTGGCTCCGAGAAAATTGATATGGTCGGTAATCAGCATCAAGTCTCCAACGGAGAATTCGGAGTTGATTCCTCCCGCGGCGTTGGTGACGAGGAGAATTTCGCAACCGATCCGGCGCAGGACCCGTACCGGGAAGGTCACCTCCTGCAGGGTGTATCCCTCATAGAAATGGAAGCGGCCCGACATCACGGCGACCTCCTGTCCAGCGAGGCGGCCGAGGCAGAGTTTTCCCGCGTGGCCTTCGACCGTCGATACGGGAAATCCCGGTATGTCACCGTAGTCGATGCTTGTTCCCTCGACTTCCTCGCCCAAAGCCCCGAGTCCGGAGCCCAGAATCATGGCGATCCGAGGAGTTCCCGGAGATTCGGACTCGATTCGAGCCGCCGCCGCGGCAAGGGTCCTGCTCAGTTCGTCCTTGTTCATCTCTTTGAACTCTCCCGTCACATCGTTCCTCTACTTCCGCCGCGAATTGCGCCTTTTCTGGTCAAGAGGCGATTCCAACCAGCCCCGTAGCGCGGCGAACGGTGGCGGCAACGCCCGAAGATACGGGCGGCGTCTGGCGGGCCCCGGCGAGACTGCCTCGCCCCCGTGAGGCTGCCTCGGCCCCGCTTCAACGGGGCGAAATCAACCGGAGCGCCTATTCCTACAGGAGGAAAGCGGAGAAGTCAATGGGAAAACCTCGGTCCCGCTGGGTGTGGATTCAAAAAGTAGGTAGTTGTCCAATATCGCCTTTCGCTCATTTTCAGCGGCCATCCTGACCGCCTCCAAGGCATCGGCCTAAATGCAGTGCCGGGAGCATAAGGGGCTGGCTCAGACACTGGTTCTCCTCAGGCTGCCGGTATTTCCCGCACGTCTGTTCGGGGCTGTATCAAAAGTGGGAGATGAACGTAGCGCAGGCATCTTGCCTGCCGATCGCGGCGCCGGAAACACGCTCCCCGCGTTTTTGCGGGCAAGGATGCCTGCGCTACAAGTAACGGCAGATTTTGATACAGCTCCCGGGCCTTTAAGCCGTCTCTTCGTGAGCATTCGAGCCTTTCTTTAAGCTCCTGCCCTTGCGCTTGACCCACGTGCTTGCTCGTGTGCGCGCTGGCCCCGGCGAGGAGGCCGGAGGCTTCATCGAGCCCCGGCCCCCTATTATTTTCAAGGTGGTACGATCTCAATCCCCGGCCCCCTGTTCTCGGCCCCCTACTCTCTTCCTAGTCAGAAACGATAACGCGACTGCAGGTAGAAGAAGTTTGCGTTGTCGCTCGTTCCCGTCGCCGGAAGGACCTTGTCCGGGAGGAAGACGGACCAGCCACCGAGGAAGTCGAGGTGATCGTTGTACTTGTGCTTGATCAAGAGATCGACTTCGTCGCCCATCTTCCTGTTTCCCGTGAAGGTGCCACCGACCAGGCCGTTGAGGACCATCCCGTTGGCGCGGTACCAGGCGTCGTTGAGTTCATTGAGGCGGAAATAATGGTAATCGACCGAGACCCGTGTCCGTGCGAAGGGATGGAACGCGATCCCGGCGCGATAATCCTCCATATTCTTCCAAGCGAAGAGATCGGCGTATCCGTACTTGTTGTGATTCGTCGGATAGTTGTTGTTCAGATCGAAAGTCTCGAGCGTGCGGTCGGTCGGGTTGACATCGCCCGAGGCGATATTTCCTTCACCCGAAATTTCCCACTTCCACGTCGAGGAGGGGAAGGTATAGCGCGCGCCGAGGTGTCCGGCCCAGGCGGAGATGTCGTCGTTGCCACGATCACCGAACTGCTTCGCGCCTTCCAGATCGATCCGGAACCGGTCGTTCACGTCCCAGAAGAGCCAGGCTCCCGCCGTGTATTCCTTCAGTTTTCCTGCGTTTCCGCCTTCATCGACGTAGGAATCCCGCCCGTCGCGGTCGAAGAAGAGGTACGGTTGAAATTTGAGTGTCTTGCTGCCCGTGTATTTTCCTACGATCCCCCACAATGTGTGGTCGTTATCGGAACGAGCCTCGTCCGATACAATCGCTCCGAACAATTCGACGTCGAACGAATTCAGATGAACCGTGATCTTATCCGCATCGAAACTCCGTCCCGTGTTCGACCAGCCGAACGCACCGATCAGACGTTCCGAACCGTAGGACAGTTCCTGTCTCCCGACCCGGATGTCTACGGGAAATCCAAGGATGTTTCGGACTTCTCCGTATCCCTGGTGGAGATCCACTCCAGCGTCGTCGCTGGCGGTCGAGGTTTCATCACCCCACCGGCGGGAATCCTGAACCTCGACAAAGGCCGTGATGTCCGGGGTGGCATCGAACTTCATCCGCACGCGAGTGCGGAGGAAGATACGGCTGTTCTCGTCGAGAACGGCATCGTTGAAATCGTAATTGTCCAATGTCTCATAGCGGTTTCGAACCTCGGCACCGATCGTCAACTTGTCCGCGACCTCCTTGAGATCGACCTCGGCGTGCGCAGCCGGCAGTCCGACGGACAAGATTCCGACCAAAGCCGACATCAGTGCCGCTCGCATAACGCTTCTGTTTCCCTTCCTCATCTTCGTTCCGACCTCCTTATTTTTCGTTTTCCGTTGTTCCATTTTTTTTGCGCCTTCTACCGCTGCTCCTTGATCTCTGGAAGAACATCCTTTTCCCGCATGTTCACGATTCCGGAAGAGTCTTTTAACCGATGGTGTTTCTGTTTCCGCTCGTGAGATCTTTTCATCCCGGGGGCGACTCCTTCGAGATCAACGGATGTTTACATCCGGTATTGGTTATCCTTATCGGGAAGAGTGATGAAATGTTTGAGCAAAGAGAGTGGAATGGCGTGGTTTGTACAGGAAATTAATGGCGAATCGATGTAATTCGCGGTGGTATAGAGGAGTGGGAGGTTACGAAAGAAAAACAGACCAAAGACTGAAACGAACCTGTCATTAAATCGGAGTCCATCGATATCCAACGGTCCCAGGCCGAGCGGGAGGTCGGAGACGTAAGGACTTTTGCTGAAAATACTCCGAAGCGCAGCCAAGCCCAGCGATGAATATTTTTTCGGCGGGAACGGAGTAGATGCGGCTTCGCGGCCGGCTTTGTGTGCCGGATCGGTAGGCTCCTTTTTGTTCCGTGTATGGTATGGCGAAAATGCCTGTCCTCAAAAAGACAACCGCAGATCACCGGGGACAAAACTTTATGGCTCTGTAGTCGAAAACTATTGGGACCGATCCAAGCGGTTCTTGTCAGCAGAAGAGTTGTGCGAGAACGTACGCGATGACGGCGCTGGAGAGGGGGGTTGCAAGCCATCCGAGGAAGATGCGGACGAGTTGTCTTCCCGAGACCGCGGCCATTCCTTTAACGAGTCCGACCCCGATCACTCCACCTACGATCGCTTGGGAAGAGGAGACCGGGACGTGGAGCCCCGTAAAGAACTCGAGTGTGAGGGAATGGGCGAAAACGGCCAGAAGCGCGGCGAGAGGATCGAGAACCGTGATCTTTTTTCCAACGGTCTCCATCACTTTGTAGGAGTAGGTGAGCGCGCCGAGGGCGATGGCGGCTCCGCCGATCGAGGCCGCTATCAAGGCCGTGCGATAGACGCCCGGCGCGCCGAAGATTCCGGCGTCGTAATAGGCGACCGTCGTTACCACGACGTTGTTGGCTCCGAGCGAATAGGCGCCGTAGCTTCCGGAGAGGATGAGGAGCCATCGGATGATCGTATTTCGTTTTTCGGGATTCTTTACGAGGCGGCGGAAGAGGCGGTCGCCGAATCCATAAAGAAGATAACCGATGACCGCTCCGCCGATCGGAGTCGCGACCCAGCACACGACCATCTTGCCGAACTTGTTCCAGTCCACCGCCGAGAAACCGGAACTGAAGATGGCGATGCCCATCAACCCTCCGATGGCGGCTTGGGAGGTGGAAGCGGGGATTCCCAGAATAGTCACGACGAGCACCGCCGTTCCGCTGGCGAAGGTCGCCGCGAGCGCCATCGATTCCGAAGTCGTCGCCTCCGCGCTCTGAAAATGAACGTTGTCGTATAATTTCGGACCTTCCAGGATGGACCCGAGAATGGCAAAGACCGCGATTAAGATCGTCGCCGTCCGATAACGCACGGAATTCGTCGCAACGGCGGTTCCGAAGATATTGGCCGAGTCGTTCGCCCCGATTCCCCATCCGATATAAAGCCCGCCGAGAACCTTCCAGGAAGCGAAGATCTTGGCGATGAGTTTCATCGAGCCTCGTTCTGGGCCCACGCGATCATCTTTTTCAGGCCGGCCTTCAGCGTGACCCGCGGGCGCCAGGGGGAAAGGACCCGCACCGTCCGCCGTATGTCGGCGTAAAGCCCGAATTGATCGTCCGGGGTCGAGCCCTGATAACGAACCTCCACCTCTCCCGGCTTTCTTCCCAACGCTTTGATCTCCGCTTCGACCAATTCCCGCACGGTCGTCTTCCGGCCGGTGCCGAGGTTGAGAACTTCTCCGATCGCCGCCTTCGATCGGAAGGCCTTCCACCAGGCCTTCAAAACGTCATCGATGTAGATAAGATCGCGGAACCGGTCCGGTGATCCTTTGACATGGACGGGACGACCCTCGAGAAGAAATGCAAGATAGATGGAGACAATCCCCTGTTTCAGATTCGCAAGATTCTGCCCCGGACCATAAACGCTGAAGAGGCGAAAGACGGTCGTCGGCAGCCCCTTCCGGGAAAAATAGGAGATGTAGTGCTCGGCGCAGAGTTTCGAGATTCCGTAGAAGGACAGGGGGCGGCAGGGATCCGTTTCGCGGACGGGCACCCGGTCCGGCTCGCCGTATACCGCCATCGAACTCGAGTAAAGAAAGCGGGCGCCGAAATCGCGGGCGAAGTGAAGCGCGTGCAAGGTTCCCAGGGTATTGGCCTTGAGGTCCCAACCGGGACGGGAATGCGAAACCTCGCCGGAGGACTGTGCTGCAAGATGAAAGACCGCATCGTATCGTTCCTTCCTCAGTCTCTTCCACGTCCGTTCCCTGCTGACATCTCCCGCAACGAAGTCGGAGCCTTCGGGAATGTTCCGCTCCGAGCCGGTACTGAGATTATCGAGGATGGTGACGCGGTAATCTTTCTGGAGGGCGAGTCGGGCGAGGTGGCTCCCGATGAAGCCCGCTCCTCCCGTGACAAGAATCCTTCCGCGGGATTTCACGGCTCGCTGATATAGAGGCGGCGGATGGGAAGATCCTTTTCCGTCAGGACGCCGAGCCGCCGGGAGCGGGGATTCTGGTCGAGGCGGACGCGTGCATTTTGTTCAATGGAGGAGTAGATAGCGTGAAGGAGACGGAGCGGTTTTATCCCTTCCAGTCCATCGACGAGCGGCCGTGCTCGGCCCAACACGGAATCGGTGACATTGGCAAGCAGGACGTTATGGCCGAAGCCGTAAACGTTGGGAGGGGCTTCCGAAAATTCTTCGACGTCGATATCCGTAAAGGTCCAAAGAGTGATCCGATTGACCGAGGCGCCTTCGGCGACCACCGTGCCGTGTTCCCCGAGAAGCGAGATGGAAGCCTCGAAGTCGTCCGGCCGCGCGGCGGTCGTGGCCTCGATCGCGCCCAAGGCGCCGTTGGAGAAGCGCAACCACGCCACCGCCGTGTCCTCCACCTCCACGTCCACCAAACGTGTTTGCGCCGCCGCCGAGACCTCCTCGACCTCTCCCATCATCCACTGGAGCAGATCGATGTGATGGACCGCTTGATTCGTCAGGGCTCCCCCGTCGAAGGCCCACGTTCCGCGCCATGGGTCGCGGTCATAATACCGTTGAGGGCGGCACCATCGGAGCCGTACGGTTCCAAGGACCATCCTCCCGAAACGGTTCTCGTCCACCGCCTCGCGGATCTTCTGGACCGCCTTGTTGAAGCGGTTTTGCATCACGACGTGGAGTTGCACCCCTTCTTTTTCAGCCGTGCCGATCATCTCCTCCGCGTCCTCGATCCTCAAGGCCATCGGTTTCTCGACGACGACGTGTTTTCGATAACGGCGCATCACATCCAGCGCGTGTTCGGCGTGCATTCCGCTGGGCGTGATGATGTTGACGACGTCGATCTCCTCGCGAGAGAGCATCTCGTGGTAATTCGTGTAGGCCGGTATGCCTTCTTCCTTCGCATAGGCTTCGGCACGTTCGGATTTCAGATCGCAGACGGCAACGAGCCTGGCTTCCGGGATCTCCCGCAATGCCTCGACATGCCGGAAAGCGATCCGGCCGCAACCGATGAGCGCGAAACGAATCGGCGGAGTTGCGCTCACGCCGTCGCTCCCTTTTGAGCCACCGCGAAGAGTGTATCGCAGAGGAATCGCTCCTTGAGCACTCTGGCGTATTCTTGGTTCAAGGCCTTCGAGAAGAGATCGTTGAAGCGCCCTTGTCCCCCCGGGCGGCCCGTGAGCATCCAGTGGATGTGGTTGGAAAGATCGTACCGCTGATGCGGAAGAATCTCGTGATCCGGAAAACCGGCCTTGGTCAGCAGACGCCCGAGCGTCTCCTTGGAGTAATAGTAAGGATGGGCCAGGGTGAAATAGAACTTTCGAAATCCTTCGATCTTGTAGAGAGAAAGAAGAGCGTCTTCGAGATTGGGTACGATGACGAAGAGAGAGCCTCCGGGTCGCAGAATCCTGCGAACGTTTTCGAGATAAGGGATCGGTTGCGTCAGATGTTCGAGCAGAAAGAACATAAAAATTCTGTCGAAACGTTCGTTCTCGACCGTGTCCGGATTTTCGATCATCGGAATGTTGAGATCGGCCAGCATCTTCTGGAAGGGGAGGAAAGGTTCATAGCCGGTGACGCTCCCGACCTTCTCTCGAATGAAATGGAGGAAATAGCCGGAGGCGCAACCGAGTTCGAGGCAATCGTCGGTGGGGAGAAGGTGATCCTTGACGAGCGAGTAGTAATCCTGGGCCTCCGGGAGTCGTTGCTGGAAAAGGTCCTCCGGTGTGGCATCCTTCTCTTTGCTGAAGATCTCGCCGTATTCCTCTTCGTAGAAATGTTTTTCTTCCTCCGGGGTCATCGGTGGATGGAAGAAAACGAGTCCGCAGGATCGGCATCGGACGATATCCTTCTCTTCCCCGTAACGCAATTTCGATGGTGTAACCTCGAAAAGCGATTCCTCCGTGTTTCCGCAAAGATAACAATTCCTGCTCACGACGTTTCTCCTTCCGGAACGCTGATCCACGGACAGCGTTCGTATTTCACCGGCGGCCCCGGGCGAAGCCCGAGTCGAATAGGGCTGCTCTGAAATCGAAACATTGTACAGAAAACCAAGAGATCGTAAAGCACGGCAATGGAGAATGACGCAAGAATAAAGGATAGAACCCGCGTTCCCAATCTGGTAGCGCAGGCATCCCTGCCCGCCTGAAGACCCGCAAAGAGCGTCCTCCCCGGAACCGCAGGCATCTTGCCAGCAGAAGAGGAACGCGGTTTCTCCAACCTGCGTTCCCGCCGGAAGGTTCAGCCGAACGGACCTTTCTTGTTGACGCGATAGACCCAGACGAGAACTTCGGCGACGGCGGCGTAGAGTTCGGGCGGAATCTCGTCGAAGAGTTCGACGGCGGAGAGCATCGTGACGAGATCGCGATCTTCGTAGATCGGTATGCCGTGTTCCTTGGCCGTGGCGATGATCTTTTCGGCAAGATGCCCCTTACCCTTGGCCACGACGCGCGGCGCGGTCTCCTTCTCCTGATCGTATCGGACCGCCACGGCCTGTTTTCGGCCTTCCATCCCGGTTCCCCTCAGATCTTCACGTCGAAACCGAACGGGATCGCGTCAGAAGACGCCTCTCTGCCGCGTTCCAGGGGTTCCACGGTCGCGGATTCGAGATGAAAGCCGAGCGCGGCGAGCGATCGATGCAGGTCCGGCAAGGCCGAACGAAGGGCCTTCCGCGCTTTGTCACTGTTCGAGCCGAGGGAAAGCCCGATCGTTTTTCTACGGACATCCATCACTCCGACGAGCGGGCCAAGATTCGTGGGGGAAAGTCGGAAGCGGAGATATGTGATCTCGGGGGCGCGATCGGCACTCAGGCGCCCTTCCGATTTCTCGTCGTCCTCGGAGAGAAAAGGAATCGCCGGTTCGGGTTCTCCCAGCAGGAACTGACCCTCCGCGACGGCCAGAAGATGTTGCGCGGCGCGGGCCGTCTCCGGGGAGACGGTTCGATGAGGCTCGGTTGATTTTCCATCCGCGAGAGTCATCAACAATTCGATCGGTTCCCGTGCGGACGTTCCGGAAGTCTCGGGATTGAAAAGTGCTTCGAGGAAGCCTGCTTGACGAGTCCGACCGAGATTGATGAGGTGCGTGACGAGATTCTCAAGTCTTGCCGTTGCGGAGGCGTTGCGGGAAGGGCCGGCGAGAATCTCGGCAAGCAGATCCGAGGCCAGCCGCGCGGTTTCCGGAGCACGTGGATCGGCTCCGGGGTCCCTTTCGGCAGCGATGAGCCGGCGGAGGCGCAACGCGAGGGCTTCCCGCCGCCGATCCGCGGGAAGGAATCGCAGGAGAGCCCGCGCCTCGAGAAAACGTTCTCGGCCGATGAGAATCTCCGAAAGGTGTTCGAGATCCTCCGAAGCGATCGGGGAGAGGGCTGATCCTCCGAGGTCCTCGGAAAGGAGGCGATCGAGCGTTCGGCTCATCTCCGGTTCTCCTTCCTCCAGGGCTGTGTCACGGAAGCGGCGTTCGAGATTGCGCAGCGTCTCCAGAAACCGTTGCAGGCTTTCCGGTTCCTTCGGCTCGGGGAGGGAGAGAAGGCGGCGGGTGAGGCGAAGCGGATGGGGTTCGAGGAAAGAACGGAGGTCACCGCGAAAGGTGAAGGCCTTCTCGATCGCGGCGGCCGTCGATTCGAGACCGTCGTTTTGAAGATGTTCGGTAAGGGCGGAGAGGGCTTGGGTGAGGGAATCGCGCGCCGCGGCGGCGCGCACGGCGGCTTCCTTTGTCACGGCGTATCCCCGCGCAGCGCTCAACGCCGCCTGGCGGGGGGTGTATCCTTTATCAAGGGCGTTTCGTACGGCCGAAAGGAGAGCGGGTTCGAAGGGAAGGCCCAAGGCGATCATCTCTTTCGCGGCGGCGATCAGTTCCGGCGAGGGATTCCGGATTCCGAATTTCCCGAGGATCTCGGCGGCGTTTCGACCTTCACGCGGCGTCAAGCGGAGATGAATTTTCGGTTCCAACGATGCAACGAGAACGGAGAGACGCATTCCGACGGAGAGGGGAACGTCCGATTCGGCGAGCATTCGCATTCCGGCGAAGCCGATCGTGAAGAGATTCTTTCCGTGGGACTGGAGAACGCGCGCGGAGAGGCGCGAGCCGACGGAGAGCCGAGCCTTGATCGCGGCCGCATCGACCTCGCGGACGACGATCTTTCCGATCGAAGGCGAGAAGGAACGAGAACCTCCGGCCCCCGAGATCGGCATCAACAAATCCTTTCGGGAAAATCCCCGGCGAGGGGCTCGCCCCGTACTGCAGTCGAGACGCCGGGGAAGCGCCGCTTTCGACCGCTCCTTACTTCGACACGCCCGGAGATGACTCTCCTGCCTCTTGCGCGGTCGTCTTCGCCGGAGCCGATTCCGCCGGCGCCGCAGTTGCCTTCGAGGTTTCTTCTTTCGTGCTTTCCGGTTCCGGTCGCGGTTCCACCTCAATGGCTTCGGAGACCGTCAAACCGTCGAAGGCCTGCCCCGGAAGGATCCGCTCACGGAGCCGCGATTTCTTGCCGGTTCGTTTCCGAATGTAATAGATGCGGGAGCGCCGAACGCGCCCGGTTTTCACCAATTCGATCTTGTCGATGAAGGGAGAATGAAGCGGAAAGATTCGTTCCACTCCGATTCCGAAGGAGTTCTTCCGGACCGTGAATGTCTCACGAATACCCGAACCCTTGCGCTGAATAACGACGCCTTGAAAGATTTGGATGCGTTCCCGGTTTCCTTCGCGGACCTTGGTATGGACCCGGACGGTGTCTCCCGCCCGGAAGTCCGGCGATCGCCGCCGTAACTCTTCTTTCTCGATCGCCTCGATCAA
Organism: Candidatus Hydrogenedentota bacterium; assembly: GCA_003697085.1. Lineage (GTDB taxonomy): Bacteria > UBA8481 > UBA8481 > UBA8481 > J006 > J006. Next base: position 5,544 of record RFFU01000081.1, on the reverse strand, counting down.
CTTGCTCATCTTCTTTTCTCCTCGTTTCCTTCGATGATTCTTCGGATGCCAAATAACCGGGAAAGCCCGGATGAAAAGGCCTTCCTCGCGCGAGCGACGAACTGTACGCCAAACGGTCGTGATAAGCAAGGGAAAAAATGGGAAGGGCGCAGTTTTGATTTGTAGGTAGGTTTGGACAGTCGCAAACGCCTTGGAACGGCTTCACGAGCCGCTGGAGATGCCCAGGGATGGACCTTGAGGCGTATGCCTGGGCGGGGTAGGGCGGACGAGGGCATCCGCCCCTCCATTGCTGGTCCACCGATGGAGGTCCCCGCATCCTCGCCGGGACAAGCACGGACGAGAACAAGCGCGGTAGCGCCTTTTTCCGCCCCTACTCCTGCCTTCGTCCCCGTCCTTGATCCTTCTCCTTTTTGCCCTTGTGCTTGCCCTTGCCCCTGCCCTTGCCCTCCCTGTTACGCTGGCCGGGAGACTACCAACAAAATAAAATCACACCCAATGAAAAGGATTCCTCGAATGGAAAACATGGGTCCGGAGGTTGATGCTGTGACACTGTGCCTTGGAGACCAAACTGAGCGAGGATTGCCCGCCGGGCGGCAACCCCCGGCCCCATTTCCCCCAAGGGGAACGGCCGACGGCGATCTTGAGGGATTTTTCCTATTTTCGTCCTTTGCCCAGCCAGAGCCAGGCGGTGATTCGGCCGGCGGCATCCTCGGCCGTCTCCGAGGGAGGATCCAGTACCAGCGAATCGACCACCTCCTGTTTCCTGTCGCGAAGGATGGCCACGCCGGTCCATTTCCCGGCGGGGTTGCGATCGACAAAGGAGAGATCGAGGAAGTACTGAGCCTTCGCCTCGACCGAAAGTTGAATTCGGTCGAGAGAGGCCAGGTTCGTGAACAAGTGAGTCCAGACCTCGCGGTTCGCCTTCGTCGGCGGGGAGATGTGGAGAGATTCGACGGCCGGGGCGGGAGAAGGCTTAACATTCTGCGACGGAGCGCCGGATTTCGCTGGAGGAAGATACGGAGAAGGTTCGGCCGTCGGCGTGCGGCTCGCCGCGGGCGGGGCAGCGGCGGTTCGAGCAGGGGTGAAGGGTTCGGGAGCCGGTTTCTTTTCGGGAACGGACGGGCTCTTCGTGGTTTCGGACGCGGAGGTTTTCTTCCCCAATCGGCTCTTGCTTGACGAGGAGGAGGAAGGAGCGGGGGGCCGGGTGTTGCCGAAGAGATATTTCATCGAGATGCGGTTGCGTGTTCCGAGGTCGCCGTAGGGAAGGTAGGCGTAGTCCACGACGAGATCCTTCCATTCGAGACCGGCGCCTCCGGAGAATCCGTTGTCGATGTCGCGGGTCCCGTCGTAACCCAAGCGCAGGGCGAGTACGTTGCCGATCCAGATGCCGGCTCCGGTCTGGACGTGAACGTCCTGGCCGGTGCCGCCGACGAGATCGAGGGCGGCTTCCAGACGGGTTCCTCCGAGATGTCCCGTCCAGGCTCCGCCGAGACGCCACGTTGTCGGAAGCGATTCCTCGGCTCGGAAGAAGGTGGTCTTCGGGCCGAGGTTGATGACACTGGCTCCCAGCCGCAGCGGGGCAAGGCGCCCGCGGGACGGTTGCCACTGAATCCCGAAGTCGAATGCGGGACCGTCGGCTTGATATTGGTCGATCTCCATCTGGTAGGTCTTCAGGGTCAGACCGAGATTGATCGGCGAGGAATTACCGACTCTCATTCCGAAGACGACTCCCACGCTGCGATCCTGTCCATCGAAGGTGGCACCCGTGGCCGCGGCGGGGTCCGTCGTGGTCGTACGAAGGGTCGAGCCGTAATCGATACCGGTATAGGAGAGGCCGAGCGCGAAGCGGCGGCCCAACGGACCGCCGAGTGAGACATGGTTTCCGCTTATATCGAGGATCATCTGATCCCGTTCCAAGGCGAACTCGTAGCGGTCGAGCCCGGCGAGCGCCGCCGGGTTGTTCTGCACGGCAAAGAGGTCTCCGGAGAGGCCGACGCCGGCTCCGCCGTAGGCCGGGATTTTTGCGCCGCGCTCCGATCTCAGGAATTCCCCCACCGTCGTTCCGATGCCGTCCGCCGCCGAGGGAAGACCCGTTGCCAAGATGAGTATCAGCATCAGGATTTTTTTCATCGCACGATCGCCACCTTTCCTGTCCAACGTGAGCCGTTCGGGTTCCGAACGACATAGATGTAATATCCGCTCGCCACGGAACGACCCGTCGTGTTTCGGACGTCCCAGTGGACGTAGGGCTGACCGCCGGAAGCCGTGAGGCGTTGCACGAGCCGTCCGCCGAGCGTGAAGATTTCAAGCGTCGCTCCCGGTTGCATCGGGCGGAAGAGAATCCCGGTCGAAAGGTCTCCGGCGACGAATGACCGGCCCGATACACCTTCGACGAAGGGATTGGGCGAGGGGAGAGTCCGCGCCGTCGGGCTTTGAAGTCGGATCGCCACCGCCTTCGTCGCGGTATTCCCCGCCGAGTCGGAGACCGTGACGGGAACGACGTAGGTTCCATCGACGCGAGTGTTCGACGGGGAGATGCGGTAATCGATCTCGTAAACGCCGTTGCCCAACACCAGGAACGGCTGTTCGTCTCCCGGCTGGTATTCGGAATCGATCGCCGAGAAGTCCGCCGTGACGCTGTCACCCACCTCGCCGGTGGTGACGATGATCACGATGGTTTCTCCGGCCGTGAAGACCTGAGTCCGAATTCCGGAGATGTTCTCGACGACAACGCTGAAGGAATCCGGCGCGGTCCGGTCGATCTGAAGCGTCACGAAGGGTGAGGTAAGAGAGTTTCCCCCTTGATCGTAGGCGATGACGAAGAGCTGATGGATGCCTTCGGATTCATGCTGAACGTCCCAAGTGTAATCGAGTTGGACCTCGGTTTCGCCGGAGAGTTCGACCTGGGTGATGCGGATCGTATCTCCCGTGGGATCGACCCGCCAGAACTCCACGCGATCCAGCCCGGCGGTGTCTCCCGCCCGGGCTCGCAAACGAACGGTCGTCCTGACGGAACTTCCGCTGTCCGGCTCGATCAATTCGGCAAGATAGGGGTCCACGATGTCGCCCGAGGCGGAACCGGCCAAGGCGAGATAGATGACGAAACTATCTGCTCCGAAGGCGCTTCGGGCGGTCACGATGACCGGCAGCGAGTCGCTGTTCGGCGTGGTGTTGTTTTCGGCGATCGTGTAGCGAATGGCGTAGGTTCCGTTCTGATCGTCCGCGACAACCTCCGCGCCCGCGATGTACGTCGTGTCGATCTGGAGGAAATCGGCGGTAACGGTCAAGCCTGGAGCCGGTTGGCCGGAGACGGTGACGTAGGCTTCCAGCCGAATGGTCTGTCCGTTGGCGAAGACCGTATCGACATCGTCCACGAAGACGTACTGGATCACGGGTGACTCGGCGTTCACGAGAAAGACCGAATCCGATCGGACCCCTGTGTTGACAACGATGTCGGCGGCGTAGATCCGTATGACCGTCTCGCCGTTCGCGCGTCCCGTACTGACGAAGACCTGCGCCGTGTAGACGTCGTCCCCCGCCGCCTCGTCTCCGTTCTTTCCGTTGTCCAACATCGGAACGAAGGGATTTCCGTTGAGATTCGTCGCGTCCAGATAGACGGTGTCGACCTCCGTCGTCACGTCCCATACCGTCGCCTCGATCGTGACGGTCTCTCCGTCGCTGGCGAAGGTTTCGCCGCCGAGGTCGATCCGGACATCCTGAATCTTCGGCGCAACGCGGTCCACGATGAACGTTTCAGCGGCATAGGCCCCCCAATTGCCGGTGGTGTCCTGCGCGTGGACGTAGAGCGTGTGGAGTCCTTCGTCGAGCGGGGAGAGATCGAGAGTGCCAAGACCCGTATCGCGGGCGCTGTCGAAGGCACCGTCCAGAGGCGGGATCGCCGTCCCCGCGCTGTCGTTGCCCAAAACGTCGATGAAGTACTCCATCGCCGCAATCGTCTGCGTCGCATCGACTCCCACCGCGATGAAGGTGTCGTTGTCGTTCAATAACTGGTCGAAGGCCGAATCGGTTCCGATCTGGAGATCGGAGATGACGAGCGAATCCATCGTGGGGCCGGAGTTGTCGAGCGAGACGCGCCAAATCTCCGTGTCGAAGTTGCCCGCTCCATCGGTCGCTCGAACCGTGATCGGACTGTCGGTGCGGTCCGAGAGGGAATTCTCCTCGGAGATCGTGTACGAGATGGTGTACGTCCCGCCTCCGTCGTCGGAGACGATCTCGGCTCCGGAGTGATACGCTGCATCGATCAGCGAGAAGTCCGCCGTTACGGTCAGGCCGACTTCGCCGGGATCCGCGAGATTGGAATCAATAAAGACCTGGAAGGTTATCGTCTGGCCGTTGCGATACCGCGTGTCGGGGTCGTTTGTCGCGAAACGGCGAATGATCGGAGGGGAATCGTCCTTGACGACGAGGATTACGACGGAGTCCTCGTTTCGGACGATGTCGTTGGCAGCGACGGTGCAGGAGAAGGTTCCCGAGAGCGCGACATTGACGGTCACCAGAGCCGTGTAAACGTGGTCCCCCGCGACGGCGTCTCCGTTCGTCCCGTCGTCGAAGAGTCGTTGGGCGTTGGAGGCGGTGTTGAGAGCCGTGGCATCGACCCAGACCGTATCGACGCGGGTCGTGGCGTCGCGGACGTCCGCCGTGATCGTGATCGTGTCCCCGACGGCGACGGTTGTTTGCGAGCCGGGATAGGTGATCGTGACGTTGCTGATCTCCGGCCCGATCCGATCTACGATGAAGGTCTCGGAGCGGTATTCACCCCAGTTGCCTGCCGTGTCCTGAGCGTGGACGTAGAGCGTATGGAGCCCTTCCGCCAACGACGTGATGTCCAGCGTGCCCACGGTCGTCTCCGTCGTGGAGTTGTACGCTCCATCGAGAGGAGCCAGGGCCGTTCCCGCGCTGTCGTTCCCCAAGACGTCCACGAAATACTCCATCGCCATGATCTCCTGGGCCGCATCCTTTGCGACCGCCGTGAAGGTATCGTTGTCGTTGAGAATTTGATCGAGTGCGCTGTCCGTTCCGATTCGCAGATCAGCGATTGCCAGCGAATCCATCGTCGGCCCTTCGTTGTCCAAGGAGACGTACCACGTGTCGATGTCGAAGTTTCCTGCTCCATCCGTGGCGACGACCCGGATCGGAAGGTCGTTCGCGTCGGGTTGGGAATTGTTCCAAGAGATCGTGTAGGTGATCGTGTAAGTGCCGGCTCCGTCATCGGAAACAACCTCGGCACCCGCGTGGTAGTTGTCGTCGATTCGAGAGAAGTCGGCGGTGATCGTCAACCCGGGTTCTCCGGGATCCACGAGGTTCGAATCAACGAAGACTTGGAACTCGATGATCTCCCGGTTCCGATAGGTGGTGTCGGGGTCGTTTGTCGCGAAACGCCGGATGATCGGAGGGGAATCGTCCTTGACGACGAGGATCACGACCGAGTCCTCGTTTCGGACGATGTCGTTGGCGGCGACGGTGCAGGAGAAGGTTCCGGAGAGCGCGACATTGACGGTCACCAGAGCCGTGTAAACGTGGTCC
>RFFU01000080.1 GCA_003697085.1 Candidatus Hydrogenedentota bacterium | reverse complement strand
CGAGAGACGATGAGTGACGAGGCGGCGAGACAGGCGATGGACGTCGCGGAAGAAGCGAGAGAGGCGGAGTGGAAGCATCCGAGTTTTGGAGCCGGGATATTCGGAGGTGATCTCGACTTGAGCCTCATTCTCCCCTTTCCCGTGCCGACCAAGGAAGACCGCGCGGAGGGAGACGCCTTCCTGGCGGAACTGTCCGCCTTCCTCGAGGAGAAGGTGGACGGAGAGAAGAACGACATCGAGGGGCGGTTGCCCGAGGAGGTTCTCGCCGGCCTCAAGGAACTGGGATGTTTCGGAATGAAGATTCCGAAGGAATACGGGGGATTAGGGCTTTCGCAAGTCAATTACAACCGCGCGATCGGATTGGTCGCCTCGCGGTGCGCCTCCGCCGCCGTCTGGCTCTCCGCTCACCAATCCATCGGCGTGCCGCAGCCGCTGAAGATCTTCGGCACGGAGGAACAGAAGAAGAAGTATCTTCCGCGTCTGGCGAAAGGAGCCGTCAGCGCCTTCGCGCTCACCGAACCCGGCGTCGGGAGCGATCCGGCGCGGATGAAGACGACGGCGACCCCCACGGAGGACGGAAAAGGCTACATCCTCGAAGGAGAAAAACTCTGGTGCACGAACGGCCCGGACGCGGAGATCATCGTGGTGATGGCGCGGATGGCGGGGCCGGAGGAAGAGGGGCGGAAGCGGCCTCGCATCACCGCCTTCATCGTGGAGACGGCGTGGGAAGGGTTCGAGGTGGTGCATCGCTGTGAATTTATGGGAATCCGCGCCATCTCCAACGGCTTGATCCGCTTCAACAGGGTCTTTGTCCCGAGGGAAAACATTCTTTGGGAGATCGGGAAGGGGCTGAAACTGGCTCTCATCACGCTCAACACGGGGAGATTGACCCTGCCGGCTGCGTGCGGTGCGGCCGCGCGGACGGCACTGGTTTACGCGCGGGAGTGGTCGAAGAAACGCGTTCAGTGGGGATATCCGATCGGAAAGCACGACGCCATCGCGGGGCTGCTGGCGAAGATGAGCGCCCGGTGTTACGCAATGGACGCGGTGACCTATTACACGTCGGTCTTGGCGGATCGAGGCGGGGCGGATATCCGTCTCGAAGCGGCGATGGCGAAGCTCTTCGCCTCCGAAGAATCCTATTGGGTGGCCGACACCGCGTTGCAGATTCGCGGCGGGCGCGGGTACGAGACCTCGCGCTCTCTGCGCGGGCGCGGCGAGGAGGATCCGCCTGTCGAGCGGATCGTTCGCGATCTGAGAATCAACCGAATCATCGAGGGTTCGACGGAGATCATGCATCTCTTCATCGCCCGCGAAGCCCTCGACCCGCATATGAAAGCCGCGGGCGCGTTGGCGAATCCGCGGAGTTCCTCGGGGCAAAAGTTACGGTCCTTCATCAGAGCCGGATTCCACTATGCTCTCTGGTATCCGGCCCGCTTCATTCCGCCGCTTCTTCCCGAACTCGCCGACGTCCCCGATCCGCTCTACGAACACGCGCTTTATGCCGAGGCGGAATCGAGAGCGTTGGCCCGGCGTATCTTTTATTCGCTCGTTCGTTTCGGTCCGAAGTTGGAGAAGCGCCAGCGGGTTCTCTTCCGTTTCGTCGATGTCGGCACGTTGATCTTCGCGATGTTGGCCACGATCGGACGGGCTCTTTCGGAACCGCCGGAGCGGCGTTCCGCAGCGATTCAACTTGCGGACATCTTTTGTCGCGACGCCCGCCGGAGAATCGCCGCGACCTACGCCGACGCCCGGGACAATTCCGATACGCTCGAATACTCCTTCGCCCAGGACCTGCTCGACGGAAAAGCGCCGTTTTTGGAAGAAGACATTCTGCCGTAGTTTGACCATTGAGATATCGAACGTAGGTTTTCCGAGATGCGGAAATTCGGCCTCAGAGAAAGTGTTCCAATATTGATTCCATTGTTATCAAGGACCGGTCGTCCAGGGGTGCACGGCGAAAAATGGACACCTTTTTCCGAATCGTGTCGGTCCACTCCCAGGCGATACCCCGAATATGATCGTGGCGGCCGAAAGGTGGTCTTCTACGAACCCGTTTTTGCAGGCAAGATGCCTGCGCCGCCAGGTTGGAGAACCGCACTTCTTTCTCGTTCCTATTTCTTGGCGTAGGTCCCCACGAGAAGCCCCTGAGCCAGAACGTGGCCCTTCGCTCGCGCGTAGAGTTGCTTCTTCGTCGGTCCGCGGCGAGACGGCGACGGCCCGAGCCGCGTATCCAAGGCGAAGATTCGAAAGAGGTAGCGATGGCGCCCCCGCGGAGGACACGGGCCGCCCCAGTTATGTCGCTTCCAGCTGTTGAGCCCGAGTTGGGTGCCGGGCGGAAACGCCTTTCCCTCCGATACCGCCTCGATCAGGCCCGTTTCCGAGGCGGGAATGTCATACACGATCCAGTGATCCCAGGTCATACGCGGCGCCGCGGGATCCGGAGCGTCCGGGTCCTCCACCACCAGCATCAACGTCACCGCCTTCTCGGGAACGGAATCCCACGAAAGCGGCGGGGAGATATCGACGCCTTGGCAGGTGTACCGCTTCGGTATCTCCTCTCCGTAGGCGAAAGCACTCGAGGTTATCTCGATCGTCTTCGGCGCTTCCGGGAACGGCGATCGCGGAAGAGGCGTGTAGCGAAACGGTTTTCCGCTCGACCCCGCTCCGCAAGCCATCATCCCCGCCGCAACCATCAGAACCACAACGGAACCCACCGATCCGTTCATCAAAACTCTCATCTTCCTGAAACCTCCTTCCCGTCCTTTCCGCCCGGGATTTCTCATCGGATCTTTCCTTTGCCGGACGCTTCTTCTCCTTACCGCTCGATCAGCCCTTTCTCGGTCCTCCCCTCGTCCTCAACAATTCGACGCCTTCCGCATTCCTCGGCTTCTTCCTCTCCGGGCTCTCGTCTTTTCCTCTTTCATTACCTACCGCCATTCTACCACACGCGGCTTCAATGCCGGATCGTTTTGGGACAATCCGCGGGCGTCAACGTGGCCGAGAGAAAGTCCTTCCTCGTGTCGTTGCATCCGGACGTCATCACCTCGAAAGTCACCCGACTGTTCGTGCCCAATGTTCTCTGTGTCGTAGCCCGCCCCCAGGATCCGTTTCCGGAGACACGGCCGGAAGCGGCCCCCGACCAGAAGATCGTCCAATGCTCGCCCCCCGTCCCCTCGTAACGGGCCGAGATATACTGGGCGCTTCCGGAACCGCCTCGCGTGAATTCCACCTCCGTGATCCGATGGGAACAGATCGTTGTCCGCGGAACGGTGGCGGCGGCGGCGGCCGCGGCGGAAGCGGGCGTCTTTTCGGAGCTCTTACGCGCTTTCTCCCATCGGCGTCCGGAGGTCCCTTTCGGCCGAGTCTTGGCCGCCGAGGCGCGGGAAGGCCGCCGGATATTTCCCGCCGCCGAACCTTTGATTCGAGCGAATCTCTGATGAAATTTTGTCTCAACCGCGGTTGCGTTCGGTCGTGCCGCGCGACTCATCACCCACATCACGCCCACGGTGAAGAGAAAGACCGCCAGACAAGCCACGGCGGTCTGAAGCGGAGGAAGGTCGTTCTTCGGCTTCACGCTTCTTCCGAACCCGTCAACTCCGATACATGTTCAAGCCGTCACGTTCAGGGACAACTAGCGGAACTCTTCGTCTTGATCTTGACGAGATAATTATCTCTCTCCGTGGGGCCCTCGAAGACGCGAATACGCATCTTATCGTTCTTGTTGGCGGCGTTATTCAGATTTACGACAAATTCGTATGGCTCGGTCGCGTCCGAGGTGTTATCGAAACTAGAAATTCCGGAACCGGTTCCCGCATCCTCCACCGTCACATTGGTCACGCAACCGGCATCGGCGACAAGAACGGTAAATGTTGGACTGGTTCCCTTCTTGATGTTGATTCGCGCCCCGTCGGGATAGGAACAATTCGTGGTCGTCACATCCGTGATCACGGGATTGCACGGCGCGACGGTAGATGTCGTACTCGTCGAGGTGCTCGTCGAGGTGGAGGTCGAAGTCGAGGTGGACGTCGAGGTGGACGTTGAAGTCGAAGTGGAAGAAGAAGACGATGATGTCGTCGGCGTGGTTGTCGTTGTTGTCGTGCTCGTACTCGTCGAGGTGCTCGAGGAGGAACTTGTACTCGAACTCGAGGAACTCGTGGAACTCGATGATATGCTCGTTGTCGAGGTCGTGGAACTCGACGTCGAAGAACTCGATGAGGTCGTTGCTTCGATCGTTGTGGAGACCGACGTCGAATTGATCGTGACGTTCCCAGCCACCTGTGTCATTCGCGTGTTGAATTGTTGGGTTTGATTTCCCTGCGGAGCCTGTTGATTGAAGGTTTCCGCAAGCCAGTCGGAGACAAGATAGACGGAAGCGAGCGCAAGAATCGCGATCAACGCCGCCACCATCCCCATCTCGACGAGCGCCTGCCCGGGAGCATATTTCCGAGGAAGCCTCGTTCTCTCTCTACCCGGAAGTATCATCTCCTCCTCTTCCTCCCCTCTTCACTCCTTCGTTCCGGACCGGATTCGACATTTGAAAGTCGGCTTCCCATTTGACCCTGACCGTCCAATTAACATTATTTTATTTCCTTAACCTCTTCTTTTCAATGTGAAGATTGTCCTGTTTTGAGTACGATTTCTTACAATGCAGGAAAAATGTGAAAATGAGAACAGATCAAATTTCGCGGTTCGGATAGCCAAAGCCGTTTTGGTAATCGGTGCCGGCGGACTGGGATGTCCGGCGTTGATTTCCCTCGCCGAGGCCGGTGTGCCGCGGTTGGGAATCGCCGATCCGGACAACGTCGAAATCTCGAACCTCCCCCGCCAGATTCTCTTCACCGAAAACGATCTCGGCCGAAACAAGGCGGCCGCGGCCGCCGAAGCCCTCCTCCGCTTCCCTGGAACGCGAAACCTCGAGATCGACATCCATGCGACGGCGATCCGCGGCGATGAACCGTTCCTCGAAGATTACGGTGTCGTCATCGAGGCGGTCGATGACCCGGAATCGAAATTTCTTCTTCACGATGCCGTCGTCTCTCGAAGAATTCCCTTCGTTCAAACGTCTGCTTCCGGCTGGACGGCCCAGATTCTCACCGTCACAGCCTCCGGTTGCCTTCGATGTCTCTTCGAATTTCCCGAAAGACTCGACGCTCCCGATTGTTCCCGCATCGGAATCGCCGGCCCCGTGGCGGGGCTGGCCGGTTTGTTGGCGGCCGAGGAGGCGCTGGCGATCCTCTCGGGAAGACCTCCGCGTTTCGCTAACCGCTTCTGGTCGCGAAATTTCCTTGAAGATACGGTTTGCGAGCACCGTATCACGCCGCGCCCGGATTGTCCTGTTTGTAGAGCCCCCTCTTGAAGACCCCCCCTCCCACATTCCTCCGGACGCAACACTTTCGCCATCTTTATGTGTAAATTTTTACTTTATTAAAAGGTTTTCATCGCCTTCACTTTCGAATAATAATGTCAGGTCGGAGTTTCGAGAATGTACGAAGCGCGTCAAAACTGCCCCTCATTCCCAGTGTCTTCCGTTCCCGACCTCCGCGGGAGTTTTTCGGGCCTGTTCGGAGCATGCCGGGGTTTCCGCCGAATGCGTTGGTGGGTTATTTTATCGGTGCTTTTCTTCGCTCCCGCAAACGCATTTGCAGGCACATTGGCCGACACTCTTGTTTGGGAAAACAGCTACTATAAGATCGTCCTCCGCGGCGAGACGGTTTCCAGCGCCGGCCAAGCCCTCGATCTTTACAATAAAAACAGCGGTCAAGAT
>RFFU01000079.1 GCA_003697085.1 Candidatus Hydrogenedentota bacterium | reverse complement strand
TTCGTGATTCTTTTGTTGGCCGGAGCGCATCTCTTCTTCTCGGATTGGAAGGCGGGTGGCGTTTACTGGTTCGATCTCGACAAGGAGCGCAACATCCCGACCTGGGTTTCCGGAATCGTTTTTCTCTTCTTCGGTTTGACCGCCGTGAGGGCGGCGTGGGTCGAAGAAGAGCAGAAGAAGGCGGGGAGAATCTTTCGTTGGACTCCGCTCTGGTATCTCGTCGCTCTCGTGGGTTTCGCAATGAGCCTCGACGAGATGACGATTCTGCACGAGAATCTTTTTTGGAGGGATGTGCGGGAGGTGACGGGATCGGCGGGAGGAGCCTGGGTCTATCTGACGCAGTGGCAGATCCTCTTCGCGCCTGTCTTTCTCGGTTGCGCCCTCTTTCTCGGACTCTTCTTCGCCGACCGCGGTCGTGTGAGCCGTTCGGCGGTGCGATACGCTTTGCTCGGAGGGGTCGCCTTCGGTGTGGCATTCGGAACGGAAGCGTTGCGCGAGTTTTTCAAGTTCCTCGGGGAAGGAGTCTATGATTTCTCGGTCGTGGGCGAGGAAAGTCTGGAGTTGGCCGGCGGAGCCTTGCTGGCCGCCTCCGTACTCGAATACGCGTCGGCGGTGGAGAGAATCTCCGGCGATTCCGTTTTGGACGCGGAACGGTCTTTCTTTACCCGTCGTGCCGTGAAGGTCGTGGCCGGTGTCATTCTTGCCGCGATTTTCCTCTCGATCGTTTCCTTCGCGACCGGGAGGTACCTGGCCTCTCGGAAGGCGGAATTGCCGCGCCTTCAAAGGATTGTTCATCCGGAACTCGAACGATGACGCAAACCTTCCTCTCTTCCTTGGGACCGACGCGGTATGGATTTCCTGCCGAGCGGGCAGCGGACTGGAATGCTTTTCTCGATGAGGCGAAGGACGCGGTTCCTTTTCTGCGACCGGGCTGGCTCGATGCCCTCTCCCGCGTCTGTCGGCTTCGGCTTTATCTTCTCGAAACCTTTCGCGAAGGACGCTTGGCCGGGATACTTCCTCTTTTCGAGATGAGGAATATCTCCCTGCGCCGTGTCCTCGTCTCCATCCCGTACTCGACCTTCGGCGGGATTCTGGCGCGGGATGAGGATGCCGCGCGGGACTTGATGGCGAAGGCCGAAGCGTTGCGGAAGCAGCGCGCGGCCGCCTACGTCGAACTGCGTCAAGAAAAACCGCTCCCGGCGGAAGAAAATCGGGTCGAGCGGACCTGTTTCGTTACCGTCCGCGCTCCCGTGGTTCCTTGCGACGAACTCTGGCGCAAGGTTCTTTCCCCGCGTCTTCGGACGAAGATCCGAAAGGCACAGCGGTCCGGATGCCGCATCGAGGATGCCGGGGCGGATCTGACGGAGTTCGTTCCGCTCTTTATGCGGAATATGCACCGCCTTGGGACACCCGCGCTTCCCTCCACCCTCTTCCGGGAAGTGGGATACAGGATGAACGAAAAGGTCCACTGCCTTCTGGTCCGTCGGGACCACCATGTCGTTGCGGGAATTGTGCTCGTCGCCGAAGGCGATACAATTCACGAACCATGGGTGGCTTCTCTACAAGAACATCATCGCGTCAACGTGAATCAGTTTTTGTATGCGAACGCAATGGAGTGGGCGTTCGAGCGAGGATTTCGTTTCTTCGATTTCGGGCGTTCCACGCTTGGAAGCGGGACGCTTCGTTTCAAGGAGCAGTTCGGCGGGGTCCCGATTCCACTCCATTATCGATATCTGACCCCGAACGCGCGGCGAATTCCTTCGATCGACGCCCATCACAATCCGTTCGAGACGGTGGTGCGGGCGTGGGCGAAGCTTCCCCGCGGGTTTGTTGACCGCGTGGGACCGGTGATTTCACGGTATCTTCCGGAATGGTAGAACTCTTCCGCGCTCTCATCCACCGCCCCCGCCTGGCGGCGTTTCTCCTCGGGCTGACCATCGCCTTCTATCTTCACTTCCCCGCCTTCGTCAACCCGTACCGCTTCAACGAGGATTGGCGTCAAGCGCCGCACTGGACCAATCCGGCTGGACATTCGTTTCGCCGGGGCGATTTCCTCTACGAGTATGCCGAGTTCAATACACCGCCTTTGAACAATACGATCTATCCTTTGCTTTCGTATCTCGGAGGCGCGATCCTCTGGGGGAAGATTCTTGCCGTCCTCTATCACGGTCTTACGGTTCTGGCGATCTTCGTTACGGCACGTTCCCTCAGCACCGACCGGAAAGTCGGCGATCTTTCGGGCGCTGCCGCCGCGCTGGTTTATACCTTCTTTCCCACCCAGTTCTATTGGTTCTCGGGAGCCTACGGTCACGCGCTGATGCCGCTCTTCTGTTGCCTGGCTCTCCTGATCATCCATCGAAAGCGCTATTGGCTCGCTCTTCCCTTGATGGCGTTCGAGGCGGTGGCCTATCCCAGCGCCGCCGTCTTCACCGGCGCGTATTTTCTCATCGAGGCGATTTTGAGTGATTATCGCTGGATATTTCAAAAAGATTTCTGGACGCGGAAGGCCTTGCCGCTCCTTGTCGCGGCCGTGGCGGGTTTCCTGGTCCTCAGCGTCAAGTATCTTGAACCGCATCCGGAATACGGGGAACTGGCGGGATGGAAGGAGATATCGGCGAACTGGATCGCTTATACCTCGAAGGGACGGTATCCCGTTCTGCCCGTGCGCTCGGTCTGGAGGGTTTTGGGCCGGGAGTGGGGTGACATCTTTCACGTCGCCGTTTTCTTGGTGGCGCTTCTCGTCTTGAAAAGAGACGCCCTTCGGATCCCGAGGCCTCTTCTTGCGCTTTTGGCGGCGAGCCTGGGTGTATATCTGGCCGCGTATCTCTTTCTGATGAAACTCTACATCCCGAACCGATATGTACGATATCCGCTGCCGGTCTTCACGGCGGTCTTGAGTGGCTTGTGGTTGGGGCGTGCCGGCGCGGCTCTGGGCGTGAAGACCGTCCGTGTAAGGATCGGAGCGGTCGCTCTGGCGCTTCTGGGTTTTCTGGTCTTCGGGCACAAGGCCCGCGCGGGGATGGCGACCAAGGTCTATGATCGCGTGGAACTTTATCGAACCATCCGCTCTCTTCCCGGCCGGCCGTTGATTATTTCTCATCCCGATATCGGAGACGAGATTCCTTTGATGACCGGGCGTTCGATTCTTGTCAGCGAGGAGTTTGCGCACCCCTGGTGGAGCGAGGTTTGGGATACGATGACGGTTCGAATTCATGATTTTTTCCGGATGTATTACGCAACCGACACGCCGACGGTGGCGGCTTTTTTCGAGAGGTACGGAGGTGACGCGTTGATCGTCGATCGCCGTCATTTTCGAAGGAAATATCTTCGCCGCGGGAAATTTCTCTTCGAACCGTTCAATACGTGGGTCCGGGACAATCTTTCTCCTGGGCGCGAAAGTCTTGTTCGTCGAATTCCCGAGGAATATCGTCTTTACGATGGCCGACGGTGTTTTCTCGTGACGAAGGAAGCCCTCTTCGCGTTTTTGGCGACGGTTCCGGGGGATACGGGCGCTGTTGCGAGCCGAACGGAGGAGGACGAGAAGGGACGCGGAACGGTGCGCACGCGGGAACAACGGGGCCGGCCCCCGAAACACGCCGAAGGGTTGGATACCCCGCCTCCGGCGGTGACGGAGAAAAGCGGTGATGTCTATGACGATTTCTGAGACGCCAAGGGGCGGATCGAATTTAGAAAACCATGGAGAAGACAGAGGACGCGGAGAAATCACGGGCAGAGATAGGAATAAAGAGGAAAAGGTTTTCTCTTCCAGCAGCGGAGGATTCAGAAGGAGAGCCGTTTCTCCACGTCGAAACACGAGACCCCAGTCGGACGAAAGCGCCCGAGGGCTCCTGGCCGTGCCGGTCTATAACGAAGCCGGTTCCCTTCCGCGCGTACTGGCTCTTCTTGACGAGATTGAAGAACCGCTGGATCGGGTATTCATCGATGACGGCTCCTCGGATGAATCGAGGGCGATTCTCGAGCGAGCGGGGGAAAAAGTGATTCGCCATCCCGTCAACCTCGGATATGTCGAGGCTCTTCGGACCGCCGTCGGATTCGCGGACCGGGAGGGCTACGCCTTCGTCGTCTTCTTCGACGGCGACGGGCAGCACAGGCCTTGCGATCTCGAAGGCGTGGTCCGATGTCATCGGGAGACCGGAGCGGATTTCGTGCTCGGGAGCCGTTTCCTGAAGGGACGGCGGAGAATGACCCCCCGGCATTTCGTGAATTTCCTGATGGCCCGCATCGTCACGCTTCTGGCGGGAGTGAAACTCACCGACTCCAGCAGCGGCCTCAAACTCATCTCACGGCGCTTCTTTGATCCGGCCATGAATCTTCCTCTCGAGGATATGCACGGCGAACTCGTCTATGCCCTTGTCCGCGCCGGTGCGGAATTCCGCGAGGTGCCGATCGAGGTGGCGGAACGCGAAGAAGGAGAATCAATGTACCACTTGACCAAGGCGTTGCTCTATCCTCTCAAGACAATCCTCTGTCTTCTTGCGGCCAAGGCGCTTGTGGCGCCCGGAGAAAGGGCGGCCTCGTGAGTCTTCAGGCGCGGTTGCTCGTCGGTCTTGTTCTCATTTTGCTCTTCGCGGAGATACTGCGTCTCTTCTTCAAGAAGTCGCTCGGGTCGGGACAGACCCTCTTCTGGTGCACGGTGCTGTTCGGCGGCTTCGTGCTCGGTCTCTTCCCCGCGCTTGTCGATCTGCTCGGGCGAATCTGGGGGAATCTCCTACCGGTCTCTTGGATCACCTTCCTCGGAATGACGCTTCTGATCGCGTACATTCTCCATCAATCCGTTCAGGTCAACCGGCAGCGGGAGACGATCGTTCGGCTTGCTCGGGAGTTTGCTTATCTCGAGGAGAGATTGAACGGGATGGAACGCGGGGAACAGGAAGGTGAGAAGGAAGGGAAGAAGGAGGGAGAAGGGCGCGGGTCCCGGGCGGAAAGGGGGTCCGAGAGGAGGAGGGGTGGG
>RFFU01000078.1 GCA_003697085.1 Candidatus Hydrogenedentota bacterium | reverse complement strand
GATGGAGATAGTGGGCGGGGGGGGGACCGGCGTTCTTCGCCGGGCGGGCCTCCCGCCGCGCTTCTGATCTTTATCTTCTGCGGCAACCTTCTTTTTCATGGCGGCCACCTCTATTCCGTCGACGATGAAACTCATTTTCGGGTGATCCGCTCCCTTGTCGAGCGAGGATCATGGAGCGTGGAACCGGTGAAGGAAAAGCATCTCAATCTCGTTCGGGGACGCGACGGGCGGTTTTACGCCTATTATGCTCCCGCGACGAGTATCGTCGGAATCCCGTTTTATCTCGTCGGGCGCTCGGCGGCTCGTTTGTTGAGACTCCCGGAGCGCTTTCTGACGCGGGCGTGTTTTTCGCTGCAGGGAGTCTTCTGGAGTCTCCTGACAGCCGGCCTTCTTTTTGTTCTCCTCCGGCGGTTGGGGGCGACTCAAACCGAGGCGGTTCTTCTCGTGTTGCTCCACAACTTCGGCACGTATTCCTTTATGGGGTTCCGGACGGTTACAACCAATTTTCCCGTCGGGACGTTTCTGCTTTCAGCGCTCTATTGTTCGACGGGCGAAGTACGAACGCGGAGCGCGTTTCTCGCCGGGCTCTGCCTGGGAGGAGCCTTCCTTTATCGCTATGACGCGTTGCTTTTTCTCCCGATCTTCGTTCTGGCCTGCGCTCGGCGCGGCGGGGGACGCGCGGGAGCCGGTGTCGTTGCAGGCCTCATTCCGGCGGTCGTGGTGGTGGGGGTTCATAACGGCATCCGCTTTGGAGAGTGGTGGGTGACCGGTTCCCCGGATACGGCGAATCTCTTCCGAGGAGATTTCTTCGAGGGGTTTTGGGGGTTGACCTTCGGCCCCAATCGCGGGTTGATCTGGTATTCTCCTCTTTCCGTCGCCGGTTTGTTCGGATTGGCGTACCTGAAACGGAAACATCCGGAAATCGCCGTTCCGGCCCTCCTCTGCTTCATAGTTCAACTTCTCTTTGCGTCTTCTCTTTCCGTTTGGAACGGAGGGGCCGCCTGGGGGCCGCGACACCTCGGGGCCGTTGTGCCGCTCCTGAGCCTGGGGCTGTGGCCGTTATGGAAAGATTCGAAACATTGGGCGAAAGTTCTGGGCGTTTCTTCGGCGATTATGCTTCAACTTTTTGCTTCCACCGTCTCGACGGATTCCTGGAACGATCTTCTTTGGGATCACGGGATCCCATACGAGGCTTCCTGGAGCACATTCCGATACAATCCGTGGTACGGACATTTCCAACTCTGGAAACGACTCGAATTTGAGCGTCTTCCCGCGAAATACCGTTTCGGCAGAACGAGGGTTCCTGTCGGAGCGACGCCTCCGAACCAAAGACTCCGAAAAAGTCTCGATTATTGGTGGGTTTATGCCTGGAAACTGGGCGTTCCGCTTTGGGGAATTCTTCCTTTCTTCCTTATCCTGGTGCTCGGGATGTGCGGAGCCGGAGTGCTTCTTTGGAGAGATGCCACGAATTGGAGCAAAATATGAGCGAAGACGCCGGGATGACGAACGTCGATTTTCTCCTCGATAATCTGGAAATGACGCGGCCGAGAACCGGGGGAGGTCCGGGGTCATAACAGATTATGGGCAGAGAAAGATTCCGGTAAGGAAGGCTTCCTGGGAGTACAGGACCGTGCCCGAGGTTTATTGCCCGAAGCGTGTATTTCTGGGAGCGCAGGACCTTGCCCGAGGGTTACTGCCCGAAGCGCGCATTCCTGGAAGCGCGGGCGCCGTGGCTGCAATAGTGACCTCGTACGGCTTGCGTCGGGAGAGTCCAGATCGTGTTTGGATTTTCCGGCCAATGAACTTTCTCGAACTTTGGAGGAAGAACTGCGGGTTCAAGAAAAAGAGCACCTCACTTCTTCGGCCCTTCCTTCATGACCCGCTCAAACACGGACGAGATTCGTCGAGCCATTCTCTCTGTAGTATGCTCTCGTAACGTTCTCTTCTGACCGCGCCGGCCGACGGCCAACGCCTTTTCCTTGTCCGCCGCCAATTCCCGAACAACCTCGACGAAATTCTCCAAGGACGTGTATGTAACCACCTCCTGGTTCGGAACATAGAAGTCCGCGATGTTGATCGCATCTTCGGTTACGAGACAGGCTCCGACACCGGTCGCCTCGAAGAGACGCATATTTCCAGCCAACGCCCCGGCGGCCTCCGAATGAACATTTATCGTTACAAAAGACGACGCAAGAATACGGTACATCTCCAAACCATAAACAGCGCCGCGATGACATGGTTGGATCACTTCAAAAGATTTCCGTAAACGAACATCCGATGAATGCCAATCAATCTTCCCGAAACACTCGACCTCCACTCCTTCTTCAATGAGGGTGGAGAGGTACTCCGCTCGCCTCTTATGGGATTCAGATAGACTGCCGACAAAGGTGATCGATCGCGTTTTCTCAATGATCCCGATTTCATTCAACACGTTTGGATCAAATCCGGCCTTGACGTGAAAGACGTCGCGAAGTTCGGGATCAAATCGCTTGGCGAGAAAAGGCCACGAAGTGCACACCGCGGAACAGTTTCGGAATTCATAACGAGGGGGGATTTCATAGCCGATCCAAAGCACGACGTGGCGGTAATACGGCCGTAATTCATCAAAGAATCGTCCGGAATACCGGGGAAGCGCGGGGCAGAAAACGATATCGGGGCGGAAAGCCTTGATCTGATGGGCAACCACTTCTTGGGCACTCGAAGACTCCAGAGTATTTCTCGGCCTATGTTCTTCGAACCACCTTGTTTGCAAACTCACGGCATTGGCGATGACAAACTCCACATCCATCCCCAAGCGGCGTAAAGAGGAACATACCTCGCCCGGCCAACCAAAGTGACTGTTGAGAAGCACCTCCCTCTGTTCTTTGTAGGGATAGGTTTTTAATTCCGGATGGGACCGGTACGTGTGGGCCAGAAAATCGGGATAGTACTCCCACAACATCAAAATTTTCATGAATCCCGCCGCGCCATTCCGATGCCGGCCCCCGGGTAAAAATGGCCTCGTGAACGTTCGGGAACGTAATAATACCTCCACCCCTTCTCCTGACAGAAATCGCTCAGCGCCGAACAGCAGTGCGTGTTATCGCTGACCAATATCCCCTCCGGTGTCATAAATTCGAAGATCGTCTCCAATTTGATTCCGTCAGACCGTGTAGCGTGCATAAATTGTGTGCCCGCGAATCCAGCGTCTTATGAGGTGTGACTTCAAGAAGAAACTTAACATTGTCATACGGAATTTTTGTTCTAAGGGGGATACTCCCAGTGACCGCGCTCTTGCCACATAAGCGGCCAGCCACAACTCTCGATGGTAGCGCGCCAAGGGTTCATACGCCAAGTGATCCAATGTGAGAGCAAATTGTTCCGCAACCGCTTCAAGCGTCCGCGGGCTCCAGCGCGTTACATGGTGGGGAGGAGTGTGCAGCGTGGGTCTGATGTCTTTAAGAAAACCGGCGTCATTGGGAACGGAAATCAAAAGTCTTCCCCCCGGACGAAGCACGCTGAGAACGTCTTCGATAAACGCTCTCGGATTCGCTGCGTGCTCGAGGAATTGAAAAGCGCAGACAACGTCCACTCCTTTGGGGAATACCCCTCTTATCCGCCGGGTCAGTCCTTCGCCGGCCCGCATCATCGGAATGTCCCGCTCTCCACTTTCGGGCACCACCGGGGTACCGAGTTCAACTCCGAGAACATCGGCTTTTTTCCGCGAGCGGACTCGCTTGAGGAAATCCCCCTTTCCGCATCCAAACTCAACGAGACTGGCTCGATGCGGGACGTCTTTCTCCGCCATCGAAAATTCCCACTTGTCGGACATATAATACCAGGGGAACTTCGCCAACTCTCCGTAAAATTCCGAGGAACCCGTTACGGCGGGGATGAAGAAATCCAGATCACAGAAAGAACAGTGGTAAAGGGAAACCATCGTAATATTCGCGAATTCGGGACGTACATCGACGGCAAAGGAACGGCGCCAATCTTCAGTGAGTTCATCGACCGAAAATGTTTCACGAGGCGGGGCGGATGGACGTCCGCAAAGAATGCAGGAAGATTCGTCAATCGATTCAGCCATGAATCCTCCCCCGGTATTTTTTCGCTCGTGACGGCAAGGCCCGACGAAAAAGGCGGATATATCGATCCGCCTGAACCGCCGAGGAAAATTCCTTCAAAGCCAATCTCCTGCAGGCGGCGGAAACTTTTTCTCGGGAGAAACGGCCGTTCAGAGATTTTTTAATTCCTTCTCGGAGGAGATTGATGTCCCCGGCGGGAACCAGCCGGCCCACCGCCTCATTCCGGACTATGTCGGGAAGTCCGCCGACGTCAAATCCAAGGACAGGCGTGCCACAAGATAGAGATTCAATCGCCGTATTGGGGAGATTGTCCTGCAAGGACGGAAGGACAAAGATATCCGCGGCACTATAAACATGGGACATAAGGCGTTCGTCTTCGATGACACCAAGATTTCGCCCCAGACAATTTTCGATTGGCGCGGGGTCACCCCGGCCCATCGTCAGCAGATACAAATTCGGGATTCTGATTCCGCGAAGGGCCTCGAGAAGGAAACGCATACCCTTTCGGCGCACTTCCAAAGAGTCCGCGACAAAGAGAACCACGCGGGCCGTTTGGGGAATCCCCAAGATGCCCCGCGCGGCCTTTCTGTCTCGGGGGCGGAAGAGATCGGTATCCAGGCCGTTGGGAATGATGGAGACCGGGAACCGACCAAGAATCGGACTTTTCTCAATCAGATCTTTCATCCACCGATTGAGAGCCACGATGTACAATGTTTGGTCGGGAAGGCGGTCGAGAATGCTCTTCTTTCTCCGCCAGACCCGCCGGGATAAATCGCGAACATTTCGCGATCCCAACTGCGGGCAGGCACCGCATCCTTGCCTCCACCGCATACAGCCGTCATCGTAGTGACATCCTCCCGTAAAAGGGTTCATATCGTGAAGCGTCCAAACCACGGGCGGCATATCCGGACCACGAGAAAAAAAGGATTCATAATCGAGAAATTGAGCGACCCAATGGAGATTGACGATGTCAACCTCCGTGACAAAATCGAAAGCGCTTCGCCCGTAGGGGGTGGAATCTTCGTTGAATCCTTCGTATCCGGAAGGACGGTTCCGAAACGCCTTCTCTTTGCGGCGCCGAAGAGCAGCCGCCCGGACGGCGCTTTCTTTTTCAGACACCTCCACCACGGATTCATCCCTGCGTCGCTTCTGCTTGACAAACACGCGACTCTTGTGGCCCGCGGCGAGCAACCCCTGGTGAAGACGAAACGCGGCACGCGATGCTCCCCCGATTCCGTCAAACGTGTTAACGAGGGCGATTCTGAGACGCCGTTTCACCTTTTCAGATCCCCTCCGGCGTGCGGTTGTGTTTGCGCCCTTTTATCCAGTACGCCTGATCATATTCCAGCCGTTCCAAGAGAGGCTTCTCGTTATTTCGAAAGCAGAAGTCGTAAAACGCTTCCCGGCACCCTTCCCAACATCCGAAATCATCCAGAATGACAACGGAGCCGGGAGGCATCAGCGGATAAAATGTGTCCAAGACCGCCGAAACCGAACGGTACCAATCCGCGTCACAATGAAGAAGAGCAACCTTGTTCGGAAGATACTTCTTGAAAGTCTCCTCGAAAAGACCAACGCAAAGATCGTATTGATCCTGTGTAACACCGGCGCAGCGAAGGATCTCGTGGACATCTTCTTCACTTCCCACACAAAGTCCGACGCACTCTTTGGCACCGGGGCCGTCGATTTCCTCCGTTGGAGGCATCCCCTCGAAACTGTCATAAAGCCAAAGATGTCGAGAGCCCAGTTCCCTGCTCAAAATCGCCGCGCTTCCACCCCGGAAGACACCGCATTCGACAAAGTCTCCGGGCACTTCATTCCGATTAACCAGGCGGGCCAGTCGAGCCAGATTCCGCAGTTTCCCTTCCGAAAGCAGACTCTTTTCCCGACACTTCTTCAAAAATGCATTATCATCCATAAGGAGCGCCACGCCCTCAATCAACCTGAACCAACTCTGCCAGGCCCCCCTAGCCGAATCCGCCTCGGCAACGTATCCCATTTTCGGTTGGAGATCAGGCAGTCGATCTCCGTCCGTTTAAAAATGTTATCGCACTCTTACGATCGAATCCACTTCATTCTGGGGGGAGATGTCAGATTATGGGCGGATTCAAATCGCGGTGAGATAAGCCTTCCTGGGTGCGCCAGCGTCCTGCCAACGGTGGAGCACGGTCGCTCCCGTCCGCGGTGAGACCTGGGAGCGCGGGTTTCTTGAATACAAGAAACGGCGTGGTGGGAGGAACTACGACTACCAACGGGCGACAGAGTCCTCTGGTAACATCCACGTCTCCGGTCTTTCAAGTCGTTCCATTTCGCTGTCATCGAGCAAGCATTTTTTATGGAAAAAGCGCGCCAGTTCCAAACCGAAATCAAAAGTCTTTTGGAGGGCGCAAAGAGTCAGCGCACGAATTGCTTTACGCCGTGTCAACGATGCAGTGTCCAGACTTCCTTTTGTCTCCAACGCGAGATAGTCCTTGAGCCAAACAGCCTCACACCAAAGGATTTGTCCGCGTGTCGTTTTCAAATCTTTGAAAGGGTTATCCCGGGTCATTCTATGAATCCGCATATCGAAGAGAAGAAACCCCCTGCTTCTCATAAATTCGTCAATTTGGGAATAAGTCGTCTCTCCATAATAATTTTCGAGAAACCCCGTTTCCGTCTCAACGTAAAAGGCTTGATTGAGGAAACGGGTCGCTTTTGAGAGAATGGGAAGTTCCATTCCCTGAGTATCCGATTTGATGATATCAACATCCACTTCCTGAAGTTCCGGAACGTGATCCAGCCGAACAGTTTCAATCTCTCTCCTGCCGACCACATCAAAAAGCCTTTTGTAGGAAAAGCGACTTAACCACGGTGTGTTCGGTTCCAGAAGGGAATCACAGTAACCGCTTTTCGTCACAAAGAGTCGCGCCCGACCGTTCTGATCGGAAAGGGCATAGGGAAGGTAACGGGCGCTGAGAAAGGAATTTTTATTTTGTTCCAACCGCTTGCATTCCTCCGGGTTGGGATCGAAGCCCCAAAGACTGATAAGAGGCTCAATCGCCTTCCAACGTTCCGACAATTGCCAGCCGCTGCCGATGTCGAGAAAACAGATCCCGCCTGTCTTCCGAATTTCGTTCGCAAAAATCCACATAAGGATTGTTCTCCTTTCGTCGAGGGTCTTTATCGGGAGGTCAATATCTTGATTAAATCATAGGAACGCCGGCTCGTCGCCGAATCAAAAAGATATTCCATGGAATTTTCGACTCTTTAATCGGTTCCAGGAAAGGGCCCGTTGCATCGCGAGCTTCGGCTCAACGAGAATCCGGTTTCGCGTCGAGGTCGCCTATGACGCCGAGGAGATCGCCGAGGCGCGAGAGAAGGTGATAATTTCCGCTGACGGGAACGTTGTGGTAGTCCCAGCCGTCCGGTCGGCGGAGATGGGCTGCGTGGCAGCCGAGTTCCAGGGCGGGGGCGATTTCCGATCGAAGCGAATCACCGCAGATGAGAACGGAATCCGGGTCTCGCGTTCCAATCACGCGTTTCATCGCCGTTGTGGTCTTCGCCGGGACGCAGTGAATTTCGGAAAAATACGATGTGAGATGCAACCGACCGAGGCGTCGCATCTGAATTTCGGGAAGTCCCCACGTGTAGAGAATCTTTTCACGGTCCTTCAGTGTCTTGAGGACCATCAGAGTATCCTCGGAGAGCGCGGGAAGGTCGTGAAAAGCGCGGGCTCCCTCGCGCTCGAGAAATGCTTCCCGTTCAGGCTCCGATGAAAGACCGTATTTTTCAAGATAGAACCGATAGGTCCGAATGAGAGACTGAGCGAAACGTTCGGGAACCACCCCCATTTGTTCGACGAGTTCGATATCGAAACGGCTCTGAGTCTTAAGGATGTCCGCTGCCGGAGGTGGTGTTCCGGGGAGAGCGCTTGTAATCGTGGAGACGAGGGAATCAAGAACTTCGTGAAAAAGAACTCCGGTTTCAACCAGCGTGTCGTCGAAATCAAATACGATTGTTTTGATTCTGGGACTCATTTCGAGAAACCTATCTCGTTTTTCTCTCTCCCGCCACGGAAACTTTTCCGGCGAAGAAAGCGGGTTGCAAAGACGGGAAGGGAGGATATGTTACGTTTATGATCATTGTTCGAAAAGCGAAGGATATCAAGAAGGAAGAGGTCGGCACCGGGGCCGGAATTGAGCGACAAATCCTGATCGGGCCCTCGGATGGGGCGAGGAATTTTATTCTTCGCTGTTTTACGATTGGGCCTGGGGGAAGTATGCCTCTTCACACGAATTCGGTCGAGCATGGACAATATGTTCTTTCCGGCAGAGCTCGGGTTGTGATTGGTGGCGAGGATTTCATGGTTGAGGAGGGAGACGTGGTTTTCATCCCTGGTGGAGTGGAACACTCCTATGAGACATTGGGTGAGGAGCCATTCGTTTTCCTTTGCGTGGTTCCCGCCGACGCGGATCGGATAACAATCCTTGATTCGTCTTCCGAAACGTGATGGTGGTATTCGAAAAGCGTTGAAGAAGCCGCCGCGCTACGCACTCCTTGGTTTGCCGGGCCCTCTGAACGGTGTCTTGAATGCGGTGCTTTCGGCCGGGAAACCTCCTTCCCTTGTAATTTTTGCTCGGGATGCGGATCGTTTTTCCGTCCCCTGTCCTTCGATCGTTGTCGGCGAAGCAAAGGAAAAGGAGGACGTGGTGCGGAGGCGGTTGATCCAGGAAAGAATCGAGACGTTTTTTGTGGCGGGGTGGGAGTGGAAAATACCGGAGTCCTGGTATTCGGTTCCGCTCCTCGGAGGTTGGAATGTCCATCCGTCGCTGCTTCCTCGATACCGCGGACACAATCCCTATTTTTGGGTTTTGGCCAGAGGGGAGCAGGAGACCGGAGTAACCATCCATCACCTCACGGAAGAATTCGACGCCGGTCCGATTCTGTTGAGAAAGCGGATTCCGATTGAAAAAGAGGAAACGATCGGCCGACTCTGGAACCGGTTGGCGTTATTGGGGGGTGAGGCCGTGCTTGAGGCCCTGGAGAAGATCGCTTGTGGGAAAATCGAGGAGACACCTCAGGAAAGAGGGGATTTTCCTCGTGCGCCGCGAGTGGGAATCGAGGAAACGAAATTCTCGAAGAGATGGACGCGGGAGGAAACGAAAAATCGGGTGCGAGCCGGGAATCCTTTTTATGGAATGCTGGCCCGGTTAGGCGGGTTGAGAATGAAAATCTTTGGTGTCAAGGAAGGGGGAGAAGGACCGGAAGTGCCTTGCCGAGATGGGAAGTTGGTGGTCGAACTGGCGGAATTGGAAGGGTGGGGGTTTTTGAGCGGAGCACGCCTGCGGGATGCCGCTGATTCCGGAGTCGTTTCCGAGATCGATTGAAATCAATTTTCTTCTCCGGCAGGAAGAGAGGGAAGACCCGGAAACGGGTCGGTAAATCATATGGTTAAAGGGAGATGGGAAAAGGGAGAGGGGAAACGGGAAGAATGAGAAGAGAAAAGGCAGTGGGAATTTCGAGCCTGTTTCGTTCCAGCCGTTCCTTTTTTCGCTGCTGTTCGGGAGCGAACCGGACGACGCCGACTCTGCCTTCTTCGCGGGTCTAACGGGGCGAGACGAGACGATCTTCAGCGGTGGAACAAACTTATTGTAACGCGGGGGTTTCTTCGTACTTCAGAGGATAACGTCATCGTCGGGGGATACGGTACGTGAAAAAGCGGTAGGAAAGGAGGAATCGGAGGGGTTGTTGTGAACGTGATCCCCCTTCGCGGAGAAGGAGGGTGAGAAGGAGGAAGAGGAAGAAGAAGAGTGCTGGGGTACCGTGGTTGACGGGGAACGGGGCGCGTGGATACCGAAGAGTGAAACGAGAAACGGTTCCTCGGCGAGGAAAGCGATGTAGGATGACTCTTCCTTGAGGGGACGTTCGAGTTTGAGGTCGATGAGCCAGCGAATATAACGGGAGGAGAAGACATGGAAGCGGGAGAGAAGCGCGATGGCGCGAAGGAGTTCCACCGTATCCGGCGGGTAGTAATTCCGCCGGCCTTTTTTTTGGAACGGAAGTTCATAGAGGGCCGTCCAGTATTTGATATTGCGGAACGAGATGCCTGTTTCTTTCCGGACGGCTTCGATGGTGAGTCCGGGGTTCATGGTCTCCTCCTTTTCCGAGTTGTTTGTGTTGTCGGCCAACGAACCAGGCGGGGTGGGAAGAAGGGATAACGCCCTGCACAGGATCGTTGCCTAAACAGAAGAATAATCGGAGAAAGGACGAAGGAACAACAAAAAGGGCGTGGTCGGTAAAGAAGGAAGTTTTCCACGAAAGGAAGAAGAAGTTCTTGTTAGAGGGTTGACAAGAAAAGCGGTTGCGTGTTTAGTTTCGGTTAATGAAGGCGCGGTGGTAAATGCGGCCGATAGGGAAAAGGAGAGTGAAAGCATGGAAACGGTGGCCTGGACGGCGGTCGTGGTCTTCGGAATCCTGGGGGCGGCGCTGGTTCTCAAGGTTCGTTCAACATTAAATGAATTGGAGGCGACGCTTCGGACCTACCGTGAGATGGAACCCACGTTACGGAGAGTCGCGGCGAACGTGGAGGAGATCACCCGGCAAGTGACCGTGCAAACCGCTCGGGTCGATAACATTACCGCCCAAACAAAGGAAATGGTCGCCAGTGTGGGAAAGACGGTGGAACTCTATAATCGGGCCGTCGCTCGTCCTGCGGTTCTGCTTGCCGGTTTGGGCAGCGGGGTGCGGACGGCGGCAAATGTTTTCTTTGGGAAGAAGAAATCTTCATAGAGAGCGAGAGAAGGAGGCAAAACGGAGATGAGTCGGAGCTGTGATGACGGGGGAATGAATGCGTTGTTGGCTTTCCTGCTGGGAGGCGTTGTCGGAGCGCTGTTTGGTATCCTTTATGCGCCGAGTTCGGGAGAGGAGATGCGTCGGAGATTGCGGTTTTACGCCGAGGAAGCGGCGGACCGCGCAGTGGACAGGGTGAGCGCGGTTCGGGAAAATGCGTCGGAACGGCTGGCGCGGGTCAAACAAGAAGTGGAGGAAGTGAAGGATCGGTTCGCGTCGGCGGTCGATGCGGGAAAAAAGGCTTTTGAAAGTGAAACGGAGGCTGTGGAAGAAAAGGCGTAGAAAAAAGAGAAATTAGGTTGTCGGCATAGAAAAAAAAATTATTCTTTAGTCTGAAGGATGGGGACAGCGGGAAAGAAACTGTCCTGCCGGAGGTGATCGCAGGGCCCGGAAAGGTTGGAATGAAAATATAGACCACGCTTTGGTCAGTAAAGAGCGTGGGACCCTACGGGGTATGGGAAACTTCCAAGGAAAGGGGTGAAATGCGAAATGGCGAAGAAGAAGACGGCCAAGAAGGCGGCGAAGAAGAAGACGGCCAAGAAGAAGACCGCCAAAAAGAAGACGGCCAAGAAGAAGACCGCCAAAAAGAAGACGGCCAAGAAGAAGACCTCGAAGAAGAGGCGTCGGTAATTCGGAATGACACGGCGGATTTTCGTCGAGAAAATCCGTCGTGCGGATTCTTCCCAAAGGTATCAAACTGGAGGGAAGAGAAGACGAGGGCTTGCGGGAGCAGGCCCTTTCTTTTTTTACTATTCTTCTCCACCACGGTGTCTTTGTTCTTTTTCCACGGGCCGCTCGCAAATCAAACGGGAATGCGGGCGGGAGTAAGGTTCCGTCCGGACCCGAACAGGACCCTGAAGTTCATTGCGCGGCCTTCGAAACGAAGTCTGCGGCGTAAAAAAGCAGCGAACTCAAATACATTCTTTTCGAAATCTAATGCCACATGGTCCACCCGCATTCACCGCTCATTTCTTTTCTGATTCCGGCTTTTAAAGGCAAGGAGCCGATTCTTCGCGCGAGAAATGCGGAAATGTTCCACGCAGAAAGAAGTTACCGTCCTTTTTCCGACGTTGTCAACAAGATGTTTCAAAAAATTTCAAATTATTTCAGATCGTTCTAGAAATCGTTTTATAAGGTTTTCTGCCTTTTTGGAATTTCAGTATTTCCGAGGTCATAACGGTACTTATGAAACCGCTTCTAAGAGATTTTGAAGATTGGGAAACAGCACGTGAAGCGGTCGGGTTGAAGAAAGGAGAATTGCGGCGGAGAAGTCCTCGAGTGTCACTACTGGGAGCCCGTAGGAGAAGGGAATCAATCTTTATGCCGGGGCTCTGGAGATCGCGAAATTGACAAATTGGAAGAATGACCCCTTTTCCGGAGGTGGTGGAGGTTTTTTAGGTAGTGAAAGGTGTCAGCGAAGATATGGACGGTGGAGGCTTTATCCTTGTCGCGACGATAGAGGCAGGGTTCCTCGATCACCTTCAGTCCAAGCAGATGGGAATAGAGCATCAATTCGGTATCCCAGAACCAACCGGGATTGGTGGCGTGTCGGAGGAGGTCGGGAAGGCATTCGGCTCGAAAGAACTTGTAGCCGGCTTCCGTATCGTGAAAGGGGAGGGAAAGAACGATTCTTGTGAGAAGCCGGTAGCCGTAGGAGAGGAAATCCCGGACGAGGTTGGAGGGATGAAAGGATGTTCGATAGATGCGCCAGGCGACGGCGACATCGTATCCATCGTGAAGGATTCGGTGAACCATCAAAGGAATATAAACGGGACCGACGGCCAGATCGATGTCGATGAAGCCCAGAACCCGGCCGTTTGCGACGGCGAATCCATCGCGCACGGCCTTTCCGCGGCCGGAGTTTTTCTCGTGAAAAATCATCTTGGCCCCCGGAACGGTCTCCTTTGCCAGTCGGCGGATGATCTCGAGCGAACCATCTTCTCCAGCATCCTCGACGAAAATCCACTCGACCTTCCATCGGGTTGCGGCGAGAAGATCGCGAATCTGAATGACATTGCGTTCGAGATGGTTTGCGTCGCGATAACAGGCGATCACGAGGGAGAGGTCAGGCTTCATCGCTCACAACCAGGACGGAGAGAAGAGTTTCTCTTCCATCCTCTCTTTGCGACTTTCCCAAATTCTCTGTCTGTTTCGCGGGTCTTACCCGTTCGCGTATTCCGTGGAATGTCGTGGTTCTTCATTTCTTCCGCGCTCTCCGCGAATTCCGACGTTTTGGATGTGCGCTGTACATTTTTCCAGTTAGAATTTAAACGAGTACGGGGAGAAACGGAACGAAAAAAGGGGGAGAGAAAGAAGCAAGAGTGAGAATGGTAAAGACTCAGCACTTTCGAGGGATACGCTGGAAGCGGGGGCCGAAAACGAGTAACCGTGATGCGGACGATTCGCGGGGGGCCGGGAAAGGAAAGGAGCGGTTTTCCGGATGACGTCTCCCATTTATCGTTCACCGTGGCTTTATCGAATGGTGATGAGGATTCTGTACGGGCGGGATTACGGGAAACGATTCGAGGTGCTTGCGGAAATGGTCGAGGAAGGGGCGTCCGTGATCGATCTCTGCGCGGGCGACTGTGCGGTTTACGAAGAAGCCTTGGTGCGGAAAGAGGTTTCCTATCATGCTGTTGACATAAACGAAACTTTCGTGCGGTATGCTCGAAGGCGGGGACTCTCAGCGGAGAAGGCCGATGTCCGCGAATACGCGTTCCCGCTGTGCGACGTCGTGCTGCTGCTCGACTCGCTCTATCAATTTCCTGCGTTTTTAGAATCTTTGGTTGACCAGGCTCGTCGGAAGGCAAAGATTCTTTCGATTCTCGAACCGGTAAGAAACGTTGCATCACATCGTTGGAAGATAGTGCGATGGCTGGCGGCCGAATTGACCGACTACGGAGAAGGGCCGGTGGAGACGCGGTTCACGGAAAGGGAACTGAGAGAATTGTGGGAACGGCACGGGGTGACGGAGGTTCGGAATTTAGGGAGGGATCTCTTGGGGATTTGGCGTTTTGAGTAGGGAAGCGGGAGGCCCTCATCGTTCAGCCGGAACGGTTTTCCTGATCGTTCTGGGGGTGGCGGCCGTGGCGCGGTTGCTGTTTCTCGGCCAGCGCGAACTTTGGCTCGACGAACTCTTCTCCTATGCCTTTGCGATAACGCCGAGAAGTGAGATCTTTTGGCCTTCCACGACATTACCGCACGCGCCGCTGTATTTTCTCCTCATTTCGTTTCTTCCAGCCGATGCCTCGGATATCGCTTTTCGACTTCCTTCTGTTCTCTTTGGGATTACAACAGTCGGGATTCTCACGCATTTCGTGATCCGGCGGCGTGGAATTCGAGAGGGAGGGCTCGTGGGGCTTCTTCTGGCCTTAAATCCTCTGGCCGTCTATTGGAGTCGCGAGGTTCGGATGTACGCCCTTTATGGCTTGCTCGTAACGCTTATGATTCTCTTGGTTCTTTCGGAGCGGTTGAGTTTTTGGGGGTGGATGCTTCTGCCGGCGGCCGCCTTTTATACCTTTCCCTACGCGATCTTCTATTTTCCGTGGCTGCTGTGGGAAGCGCTTCGTCGGCGGTGGAAGGAGAGAGCCGTTCCGCTGTTGTGCGGCTTCGGTATCGTTCTTCTTTGGCTTCTTCCCGCACTGTATTATTCCCGTTCCCATCCCGGCGCACATACCTTCGATCGCTTGACGCCTCACACGGCAATCGTCTTTTTGAAACAGAGCCTGGCCGGTAACGCCCTGACGACGCGGCCGCGAATTCGCCTCGCCATACTTACCGCTACAGCACTGGGAAGCGCGGGATTGCTCTTTCTTCTCGGTGGATTGCGGGAGAAGAAGCGTTCGTGGGAACGAAGGCTTTTTGTGGGCGCGCTTTCACCGCTTGCCTTCTACTATCCCGTCCAGTTCTTTATCGACAGCGGCTTTACCTATCGTGCGTTCTTTCCCTCGTCGCTCTTATTGGTTCTTTTGAGCGGCTTGGGTCTAGCGAAGATCAAAGTAAGGTTTTTGCGGTGGATTGTTCTCGGAGGAATGCTTCTTTCGTATCTGTGGATCCTGTCGCTCTATTTTCAGCCCGCTTTCCCCTATAACTGGAACACGCCACGGACCCGGCGTTACGCGGTGGAATTTTCGAAACTGGCGGAGACCAACGGTTCCGAGGCGCAATGGTATTTTCGTACTTTTCCCGCGGCGATGGCCGCGGTCCGGTACGCCCCCCCTTCCTTCAAAAGAAAATTTCTCGATCCCGAAATCTGGACGAGTCAGTTGTTACCGATGGAGCGGGAGTATTTCGGGCGCTTCTTTCAAAGACAGGGAATCATTGTCGGCGTCCCGAAAAGAAAAGACGGAAAGATCGTAGAGATTCGCTGAAGGGCCGGAAGAGGGCACGACGTTCCGGTGGAGTACGCGTTGCTCTTTGCGGACCGGGAAGAAGAGTGTATAAAGTCGGTATGACGCGAAGCGCAACGGAAGAAATCGATCTCCGCCGGTCGCGGGTGTTGGTGACGGGGGGCTCGGGGTTTCTCGGGCGCCACGTGGTGGCGGAATTGAAGCGGCGGGGGACGGCCGAGATAGTTGTTCCGCGCCGCTCTGAGTACGATCTGACCAAGGCGCGGCGGTGTTCCGAACTTTTCGACCGAACGCGCCCGGATCTCGTGATTCATTTGGCCGCGGTCGTGGGCGGGATCGGCGCCAACCGCGCGGAACCCGGGCGTTTCTGTTACGAAAACCTGATGATGGGAGCGCACGTGATCGAGGAGTCCCGCCGTTTCAGTGTCCGTAAACTTCTCATTACGGGAACGATTTGTTGTTATCCCAAGATCGTTCCTCTTCCGTTTCGGGAGGATGATCTCTGGAACGGATATCCTGAGGAGACGAACGCGCCCTACGGGATCGCCAAGAAGACGCTTCACGTCCTCGCCAATGCCTATCGGAGTCAGTACGGCCTGAGGTCCATCTTCCTGATGCCGGTGAATCTCTACGGACCGGGGGACCATTTCGAGCCGGAGCGGAGCCACGTGATTCCGGCCTTGATCCGAAAGATCGCGGAGGCGAAACGAAACGGAGCGAGGGAGGTTGTGGCGTGGGGCTCGGGACGGCCTACGCGGGAGTTTCTTTACGTGGAGGATTGCGCCGAGGGGCTGGTGACGGCTCTCGAGAGATACGACAGTCCGGATCCGGTGAATCTCGGCTGCAATCGGGAAATCTCGATTCGAGAATTGGCCGAGGAGATTGCTTATTTGATCAAGTACGAAGGGAAGATCGTTTGGGACGAGACCAAGCCGGACGGTCAACCAAGGCGTTGCGTGGATGCCACCAGTGCCCGGCAACGGTTTGGCTGGACGGCAAAGACCGATTTTCGCGAAGGGCTCCGCAAGACGATCGAGGATTACTATCAAAGATTTTCCGGCGAAGATAGGGGGAGTGGCGCTTTCCAGATGCCGAATGGGCGTGCGATCTTCGAAGAAGCGGAGTGAACGAACGTGAGGAGGAGGGCGAAGACGTTCGCGCCGACTCGATTTCCAAAATCCGCGGCCATTTCTTGGAGGCGAAGGGGAAGGCAAGGGAGATAAATTGAGGCGGCCGTCGAGAATCCCCGGAGCGACGTACCGGCTCCAGTTTTCTCCGGAGTTCACGCTGAACGACGCTCGGAACCTTCTCGATTATCTTCAGGAACTCGGAATCACGGACCTTTACGCTTCGCCGCTTCTCGAACCGGTTCCCGGAAGTCGGCATGGCTACGACATTGTCCGCCACGATCGCATCAATCCGGAACTCGGCGGCGACGCATCCTTCCTTCATCTGACGGAGGATCTTCGCCGGCGCGGAATGGGATTGCTTCTCGATGTCGTTCCCAATCATATGGGGATCGGTGGAGGAGCGAATCCTTGGTGGGAAGACGTTCTGGAGAACGGTCCGGGAAGTCGATATGCGCATTATTTCGATATCGATTGGGAGTCGGACCTCCCGGACATGCGAGGGCGCGTGCTTCTTCCGATCCTCGACGATCAGTTTGGAAGGGTTCTGGAGTCGGGACGGATCCGGGTGGTGTGGGACGACGGGGCTTTTCGTCTTCGCTGTGACGAACGTATCCTGCCGCTTGCGCTTCGTTCCTGGGCGATTCCGCTTTCGATCCTTCTGCGACGGGCGAGGCGAGTCCTATCGCCTGAAGACGCCGTGTTCCGAGATATTTCTTCTCTCCACGAGAGAATCCGGCGGACGGCGCGGCCTTGGGAGACGGATCGGGAGCTCGTTGGAGCGCGAGGGGAATTGAAGGAGGAGTGCGTCGCGCGGCTTCGGGAGATTTTCCAAGGGAACCCGACCCTGTCATCGGTGCTCGAATCCGCATTGGCTGAACTGAACGGGGTGCCGGGACGGCCGCGGAGTTTCAATCGCCTTGAACGCTTGTTATCGGATCAGGCGTACCGCTTGAGTTTTTGGCACGTGGCGGCGGAGGAGATCAATTACCGCCGATTTTTCGATGTCAACGATCTGGCGGCGATTCGCGTGGAGGACCCGGAAGTGTTCCACGCAACCCACGCGAAGATTCTGGAGTGGATTGCGAGGGGGTTGGTGACGGGACTTCGGATCGATCATATCGACGGCCTCAACGATCCCAAGGGGTACCTGGAGCGGATTCAGGGGGAGCGGGAGCGGCTCTTGGCGGGGAGCGGATCGAGCAAGAGGGCGGAAGACGCTCTTTTCGTCGTGGTGGAGAAGATCTTGTCGCCGCGGGAGAGACTGTGCGACTCGTGGCCGGTGCACGGAACGACGGGCTATGATTTCCTGTATCACGCGGACGGGATACAGGTTGTCCGCGACGCCCAGGGAGCCTTTCGTGATCTTTACTACCGCTTGACCGGAGGTTCCTCGAACTTTCCGCGGATCTCGAGGGAATCTCGAACCCTGATCCTGGACGTGACATTGAGCAGTGAACTTCAGGTCCTGGCCAATCTGCTCCTGCGAATCGCAAAGCGGGGCCGGGCCTCGCGGGATTTCACTCCGCGGGGGCTCCGGGAGGCCTTGACGGAGATCATCGTTTCTTTTCCTGTCTATCGGAGTTACATCGACGCCCGGTGTCGGGTGGTTCGGGAAGAAGATCGAGCGGCCATACGGACGGCCGTCCGTACGGCTCGAATGCTCAACCCCGCGGTCGATCCGAGTATTTACGCCTTCATCGAACGGCTGTTGTTGTTGGAAGGGGAAGAGGCGGAAGAGGGATTTCGGGAGGAGGTTCGGCGATTCGTGATGCGGTTCCAGCAATTGACGGCTCCCGTGATGGCGAAGGGGGTCGAGGACACGGCCTTCTACCGCGCGTTTCCGCTCGCATCGCTCAACGAGGTTGGAGGTGAACCGCGCTCCTTCGGCGTGGGGTTGGACGAGTTTCACGAGTTTCTCGCGAAGCGGGCCCGGGAAACACCGTTCACCTTGAATGCCGCCTCTACGCATGACACGAAACGATCGGAGGATGTCCGCGCCAGGATCAATGCGCTTTCTGAGATTCCTTCGGAGTGGCATAGGGCTTGCGCGGCGTGGATGGAACGGAACCGGCGCTGGAAGGTGCTCGTCGAAGGAGAGGAATATCCGAGCCGAAACGATGAATATCTTTATTATCAGACCCTGATCGGAACGCTTCCTTTCTCGGAAACCGAAATCAATGATGCTTTCCGCGGTCGGATCAAGGAATACCTCCGCAAGGCGGTTCGCGAGGCGAAGATTCGGTCGAGTTGGATTCATCCGAACGTGGAATACGAAGCGGCCTTGGAGCGTTTTGTGGACAAAACGCTTTCCGACGATGGAGAGGAGGGGTTCCGTACATCGATCGTGCGTTTTGCGCGCCCACTCCAAGAATCCGGAATCTGGAATTCGTTGTCCGGACTCCTTCTCAAGATTGCGGCTCCCGGAATTCCCGATTTCTATCGCGGAACGGAACTCTGGGACTTTTCTCTTGTCGATCCGGACAACCGCCGTCCCGTCGATTTTAAGCTTCGGAAAGCACTGTTGCGCGATCTTCCCACTTTGCCTCTCCGGAAGGAGTCCCTCTCGGAATTATTGGCGTCGCGATTCGATGGGCGGATAAAATTGTTTCTGATGCGATCCGGACTACGATTTCGAAGGGAACATCCGCTTCCTTTTCAAGAGGGCGGTTACCGCCCCGCGGATTCATCCGGAGAGAAAGAGACGCACATCGTTGGTTTCATTCGTTCCGCGGTGCGGGAAACGGTTCTCTGCGCGGTTTTGCGCCATCCGTTACGCGCGGGCGCGGCGGAGACACTTCCCATCGGAGAGAGGTTCTGGGGAGACACACGGTTGACGTTTTCCGAGGATCTTCCCGCGGGCGGTTGGACGGATGTCTTGAGTGGATGGAAGAAGGACGTCCCTCCAGGCGTCGCTAGTCTCGAGGCCGCGCGGCTTTTCTCGGATCTGCCCGTTGCGTTGTGGTATCACGAAGGATGAACGAGCCGTTCGATACACCTCCGCTTCCGTTGCACGGCGCGGTGCGGGTTGGAGAAGGAACGCGGTTTCAAATTTGGGCGCCCTCCTTCTCTTCGGTCAGCCTCGTGCCGGCTCTGAAGCAGAGATCTCCGATTCCGCTCGAACCGCTCGGGGACGGCTGGCACGGAGTTACGCTTTCCGGGGTGGAAGAGGGGTTTCGTTACAAGTTTCTCGGCGACGAGAAGATCCTCCTGCCCGATCCTGCTTCGCGGTTTCAACCGGAGGGTGTGGAGGGGGATTCGGAGGTCGTAGCCCCGGAAAATTTTTCGTGGACGGACGGGGAATGGAGCGGACGACCGCTGGAGGAATACGTCTTCTACGAGGTTCACACCGGGCTCTTTTCGCCTTCCGGAAGATTCGAGGGGATCATCGAGGCTCTGCCGTCGCTGGCGGACATTGGCGTGACGGCCGTCGAAGTGATGCCGATCGCGGCGTTTCCGGGAGAGAGGAATTGGGGTTACGACGGGGTGTTTCCCTATGCGGTGCAGGCTTCCTACGGCGGACCGCGTGGATTTGCGGCGCTGGCGGACGCCTGTCACGCTCACGGTCTCTGCCTCGTCCTCGACGTCGTTTACAACCATCTGGGCCCGATGGGAAATGTTCTTCCGCTCTGTGCCCCCTACTTTACGGATCGCTATCGTACGCCCTGGGGGCACGCGATTAATTTCGACGGCCCCGGTTCAGACGCGGTCAGGGCGTACTTCATCGAGAATGCGCTGATGTGGTTGCGCGATTATCACGTGGACGCTCTTCGGCTCGACGCCGTCCACGCGATCTTCGACCGGAGTGCGTATCCGTTTCTCGAGGAATTGGCGGAACGCTTTCATTCGGAGGCGGACCGACTGGGGAGAAAGGCGTATTTGATCGCTGAGTCGGACCGGAACGATCCCCGCGTGATACGCCCTTCTTCCAAGGGAGGGTACGGTCTGGATGCACAGTGGAACGACGATTTCCACCATTCGCTGAGGACCTACCTGACGGGAGATCGTTCCGGGTACTTCCAGGATTTCGGGTCGTTGCAGGAACTGGCGCAGGCGCTTTCGGAGGGGTATGTCTTTACGGGGCAGTATTCCAGGTATCGAGGGCGACGGCACGGTCGGTCTCCCGGTGATTGTTCGGGGAAGCGTTTCGTGATCTTCACACAGAATCATGATCAAGTGGCGAACGCATCGGGGGGGAGGCGGGAGGTGGAGTTGCTGGAGCCGGCGCTTCTTCGTTGCTCCACGGTGATCTTACTGACGGCGCCGTACCTTCCAATGCTTTTTATGGGGCAGGAGTATGGGGAGCGGGCGCCGTTTCATTATTTCGTCGATTATCCGGACGCGGCGCTTCTCGAGAGGATTCGAATCGGTCGGGCGAGAGAATACGCCGGACTCTTTCGGGAGGCCCCTCCGGATCCAAGCGATCCGGAGACGTTTGCTCTCTGTCGCTTGGATCGTTCCGCGTCGTTGCGTCCCCCCGGCGCGCATCACCGGAATCTCGTGCGCGACCTGTTGCGGTTGCGCCGGCGGATTCCGGTCTTGGCTTCCTGCGACCGGCGGAGATGTACGGTGATCGGAGATGAGGATGAATCGTGGTGCTTGGTTCTGTTGGGGGATCGAGAAACGGGGTTTGCCGTGACCGCCGCCAATTTTTCGGAGAAGGAAGGGATCCTACCGTGGCCCCGATTGCCGGGGCGGTGGGAGCCGGTGCTCTGTTCGGAGGAAGAACGTTACGGGGGAAGCGGGTGGATTCCCGAGGGGCCGTTCCGAATCCGATTTCCAGAGACGGCGGAGCGTGAGAAGGAAGTTTCGCTTGCACCGCGGACGGCGGTTATCTATATACAGCGGAATTCCGGCGAAGGAGAGATCGCGTGAAGAGAGAGGGAAAGGCGCGGCGGGGGAGGAATGATCCGCAGCGACCGCTGCGGCGGACGACGCGGGTTTACGTCGGATCCAGGACCGCGCGGAAGGCCGGAAAAAAGCGGCGTCTTCGGCGGCGGCCACCTCTGCGCCTCCTTGTCGAAGCCACCGTGTCGGTGCACGAAATCGGGCGGATTCTTTCGCTCAACCACCCCGATCCTCATTCCGTTCTCGGCATCCACCCCACCTCGGCCGGGGTCATCGTACGCGCCTATCGGCCGGATGCCGTCTCGATGAAGTTGCTGATCGAGGAGAAGTCGCGGGTACGGCGTGTTCCGATGTTGAAATGCCATGAGTGGGGCTTTTTCGAGGCGGCCTTGCCGCGCCGGAAAACACTCTTTCGGTACCGTCTCGAGATCGAGCGCGCGGACGGAACGCGCTTTTCGATCCGCGATCCCTATGCCTTTCTTCCGACAGTAGGGGAACTCGATCTCTATTTTCTCGCGGAAGGAAGGCATGAGCGGATCTACGAGAAGTTGGGAGCGCATTACCGCCGTGTCGATAACGTGCGAGGAGTGTCTTTCGCCGTTTGGGCACCGAACGCGGCCGGGGTGAGCGTGGTGGGCGAGTGGAACGACTGGGACGCTCGTTACCACGTAATGCGGCCGTTGGGGGCCTCGGGTATTCGGGAAATTTTTATTCCGGATTTGAAACCCGGCGTGCTTTACAAATACGAAATTCGGACGCGGGAGGGGGATGTGTTTCAGAAGGCGGACCCCTATGCGCGATACGCCGAACATCCTCCGAAGCGTGCTTCATGCGTTTTTCATTCGCGGTATCGATTCACCGACGACGACTGGATGGCGGCGAGACGAAAGCGGGACCCGTTGGGAACGCCGATGACGATTTACGAGATGCATCTCGGTTCCTGGCGGCGACGTGAGGAAGAAGGCGGCCGTCCGCTGAGTTACCGGGAACTGGCGCCGGAGTTGGGCGATTACCTCTCCCATCTCGGTTTCACCCACGTCGAACTGCTGCCGGTGATGGAGTACCCGTTCGACGGATCGTGGGGCTATCAGGTCACCGGCTATTTCGCTCCGACGAGCCGGTATGGGGACCCGGACGATTTCCGCTTTTTCATCGATCATCTTCATTCGCGCGGGATCGGAGTGATTCTGGATTGGGTGCCGGCTCATTTTCCGAAGGACGGCTTTGCGCTCGGTCGCTTCGACGGCACGGCGCTTTATGAACACCTCGATCCGCGGCAAGGCGAGCATCCGGACTGGAATACATTCATATTCAATTATGGGCGGAAGGAGGTTCAAAATTTTCTCTTCGCCAATGCGCTCTATTGGCTCAAGGAGTTTCACGCGGACGGTTTGCGAATCGATGCCGTCGCCTCGATGCTCTACCTCGACTATTCGAGAAAACCCGGTGAGTGGGTACCGAACCGGTACGGGGGACGAGAGAACCTCGATGCCGTCGAATTCCTCAAACGCCTCAATGAGATCGCGCACGAACGGTTTCCCGGCGCGATGATGATCGCGGAGGAATCGACGGCATGGCCGGGTGTGAGCCGCCCGACCTATTTGGGGGGACTCGGGTTTACCTTCAAATGGAATATGGGATGGATGCACGACACTCTCCATTACTTTCACCTCGATCCGATCTTCAGGCGTTATCACCATGACAACCTTACCTTCGGGTTGGTCTATGCTTGGAACGAGAATTTCATCCTCCCGTTCTCCCACGACGAGGTCGTCCACGGAAAGGGGTCGCTTTTGGGCAAGATGCCGGGCGACGAGTGGCAGAAATTTGCGAATTTGAGAGCGCTTTATGCGTACATGTGGAGTCATCCGGGGAAGAAGTTGCTTTTTATGGGGAACGAGTTTGCGCAAAGGAGGGAGTGGCGGTATTACCAAGCGCTGGATTGGAGCCTGCTGGACTGGGCGCCGCACCGGGGCGTCTTCAACCTCGTTCGGGATCTCAATCGGCATTATCTGGCGTCGCCGGAACTTTGGGAGCGGGACAATGATCCGGCCGGATTTCAATGGATCGATACCCACGGCGCGGACACGAACACGATCGCCTTTCGAAGAATTTCGCCGTCCACAGGACGGGAAATGGTCGTGATCGGAAATTTTTCCCCGGTCGTGAGACACCATTACCGGATCGGGCTTCCGCGGAAGGGATTCTATCGTGAAATTCTCAATACCGATTCTTTGTACTACGGCGGAAGCAACGTCGGGAACGGAGGAGGCATCCAAGCCGTGGAATCACCGTCCCACGGACTTCCCTGTTCGGCGACATTGACTCTGCCCCCCTTGGCAACCCTTTGGCTCGAGGTTCCGCGGGATACGCGATGATTTTACGTCGGTTGAGGCTCCGTTGGAGAAGCACTCGTCTTCGAAGAACCGGAGTTCTCCTCGTTCTGTGCCTTCTCGTACCCCTCTTCTCTTGCCGCGAAACGCGGAATTCCGGAAGGGTGATTCAAGATGCATTCACCAAAAAGGCGGTTCACGATCTCGAAAAGGAAGGCCATCAACGCGGTGCGGAATGGATTGCAACGGTCGGGCGGTCCGAAAAATTGATTCTTCCGCGAATGCTTTCCCGAGGGGTGGAACGGCGCTATCCGAGACGTTATCGAGAATATGAAGAATCCCGGGAGCGGCTTTTGAAGGCGTTTCTGCGGAAGGATTGGGAGCAGGTGATACCGGCCCGGCGCGCCGCCGTCGCCCTTCATCTCGTCTCCTACGAGCTCGAAACCGATTCCCCTCTTCTGCGACTGGTTGACCGTTATCTCGCGAAGAGCCGGGAATTCCTCGAGTCGGTTCCCGCCCCTGAAGAGGAACGGGAGATATTCTTTTCGGTCGCTCCGGAGCGCATTGCGCGCGGGGAGACGGCTGTTTTGCGCTGGCGTGTTCCCGGAAAATCGACCGTACACCTCAACGGCCTGGGCGTTTCTCCGGAGGGCGAAACAGTCGTTCATCCCGTTGCGGACGCGGCTTACGAATTAAGTTGCCAGTCGGCGGATTTCATTACCTCGCGAACGCTTGTTCTCTCGGTCCTTCCACCGCGCCCCGTCCCGCCGCGGCCTTCTCCTCCGAAGATCCTCTTGAGACTCCGCCCGCGTGAAATCCGGCCGGGTGAGGCGGTGTTGTTGCAGTGGCGTACGAGTGGAGCGGACACGGTGACGTTCGAAGGAAAGACGCTGTCCTCCTACGGAACGATGCTTCTGACGCCGAAGAAAACACGGTCGTTCTCCATCGAGGCGGAGGGAGCCGGAGGGCGAGCGCGCAACTCGGTCCGCGTCACGGTCGTGCCGGTGGAAGAGAGGTCTCGTTGACGACGACCTCTTCGTCGATTTCCCCTTTCTTTGGATCGTAGCGGACGCGGTATTTCGGGTCGGTGGAGATCAGGGAACCATAAAGAGATTGGGCGTAGAAGAGGGGCTGCGGCGCGTAACTCCCGTCCGGTCGAACAACGTTCGGTGTGTATCCCGTCGAATCCATGCGCGGAATGCGCGTCCAGGCGAAGGAGAAATCCGGTTCGTTCCGGTGACGTTCGACGAAACGGGAGAGCGCCGCGAGAAACCTTCGTTGCGGAGCCATTTCATCCGCGTAACGGAGATTGATTTGGCGGGTGAGAGCGGCGTTGTCGGCGGTGAGCAAGAGGAAGAGAGTGAAAAGGACCGCGGCCAGAGCGCGGCGCTCGGGAGGGAAGGTGCGCGCCAAACCCACCCGGGCCAGGTTCATAACAACCGCCAGGAAGAGAAGGAGATAGAGCCAGAAGGGGGAGCTCCAATTGGGATTCCAGAAGACGTAGGTGATTTCCCGAGGCAGGATTCTTCCTGCGGAGATGAGAAGCAGATAGGCGCCATTTAGGAGAAAGAGAAAGCAACCAGCGAAGGAGAGAAAAGAACGATCTGCTCGGGAAGTTTTGTTTCGCGAAAGGAGAACCTCTCGAAGCGCAAGGAGGATGAGAGCAAAGAGAGCAAGCGCCAGAAACGCCGCGGAAAGAAAAGACGACGTCGAAGAGCCGACAACGTGCCGCGGGAGGATTGTCAGTCGAGGAAGCGTGAGAAAGCGATAATTCGTCGCGGGAAGCAAGGCCGCGCGAATCCAGTAGCCGGGAAGGAAGAGGAACGGTAGGAGAATCTTGGAAAACGATGAAGGGAGCGTTTGAAAACCGGAAGGAGCCATCGGAATATGCGGCCAGCGGACGATGAGATCGAGAAGATTGAGTCCGGCAAGCAGGAAAAAGGCGAAGGAAAAGTGTCTTCTCGCGGCGGCACCATCTCGAGGACACGGGAGGGAGAAGGAGAGCGCGAATCCCAACGCCGCGACGACGACTCCAAGTTCGTAAGTGAATCCGGCCAGGATCAGCCAGGCGGTGGCGACGCGAAGATACCAGAGGCGGGCGGTTCGAAGCCAGAGGAAGAAACGGTCGAAGAAGAGAAGGAGAAGAATCTCGAAGAGGATATATCCGTTGACGTGCTGCCAGATGACGGCCTCCGCGGATACGGAAAGAACCGAGAAGAAGATGACGAAAACGCCATGGAGCGGGTCCGGAAAGAGGCGGCGGAGCAAAACGGCGAAGCGCCAGAGAAGAATGAGATGAAGAAGAAGGCCGGTGAGTTGGTACGGAAATGCGTTTCCGCGGAAAAATGTGTATTCCAACGCCAGGAAGAGAAAGAAGAGGGGGCGGAAGAGGAGATAATCCCCGGGCGCGAAAATT
The DNA here is from genome assembly GCA_003697085.1 of Candidatus Hydrogenedentota bacterium. Lineage (GTDB taxonomy): Bacteria > UBA8481 > UBA8481 > UBA8481 > J006 > J006. The sequence continues at coordinate 85,714 of RFFU01000078.1, read as the reverse complement.
CTCGTTCGATTGAAGGAGAGTGTACCAAGTGAGAGAGAGAGGATGTCAGGATGAAGAGGATTGGTGAAGCGGGAAGCCTCGCAGAAGTAGTAGATTTGGTCGGCGCGGGGAATGTGCCGGAGAGAAGGAAGGTAGGCATAGAGAACCAGCGCGATGACGGCGAAGAAGAGAATTGTTCCGGAAATCGCGGATGTTCGCGGCGGCGGGGACGATCCTTCGTCGGAGTACGTCTCGGCCCTCACACCTCGCCGAGATTACCGGCAAGGAGTCGCGCCGGAATGGGAATGCGGAACGGAAAGGGGCCGAAGTCGTGGAGGGAGTGGCAATAACGGATTTCCTTTTCCCCGAAGCGCCAGGAAAACGCAAGGCCGTATTCCGTCTCGAAATCAACTTCCCAGAGCCGACGGGGCACGGCCCCATGCTCGCGGATTCGCGCATACCAGCGTCGTTTAGCGGCATTGATTCGCTGATAGCCTTCGGAAAGTTCGCGCTCGGTGACATCGAGGTTGAGGCTTTCCCAGATGTGTTCCATTTCCTCGCGCGCCCGTGCCGTAAGAAGGCTGATCGGTTCGACCAAGCGATTGGCTTCCTCGAAGGTGAAGAGTCTGCGTTCGTACATTTTGGTTCCTCGTCGGGAGACGGCGAAGATTCCGCCGGCCGGACAAAACGCCGAGCAGGCCGTTTCCACAACGTTAATTAAAACCGGGGAAGGAAGCGATCGCAAATATTTTTCCGGAACCCCATTCCAATTGCCGAGACCGCGGAAGACGCGGACGGCCGCCGAAGAGAGGTGAACCACGGAAGACACGGAACAACACGGAAGAAGGGGGACCACGGAGCACACCGAATGACACGGAAAAAGGGAGGGCAAGGAGAAGGCCAAGCGCAAGGGCCCGGAGAGAAGGAGAAAAAGAGGGGAGTCTGGGAGCGGGGCCATCTTGGCCGCACGGGCGGCGGAAGGATTTGGAAAAAGAAAGGAAAAAGGCAAAAGTCAAAAGGCAGAAGGCAAAAGGAAAAAGGAAATTTCGTTCACCGTTTTTCATCCACCGTTTAACGTTTGAACCTCGATTTCTGCCGTTCCATATACCGTAGCGAAAAACGAAGAACGGTGAACGAAAACGGAGGATGAAGGGATAACCTGCGGTGTCACCGCAGGCCGATTTCGACGCGGATGACGTGGCGTTCGTCGGAGGCTGTGACGCGTAAATAATGTTTCCCGAAGAAGATCGTCTCTCCGACCTTCGGAATGCGCCCGAGGTTTTCCATGACGAGGCCTCCCACCGTCTCCGACTCGAACTCTTCCAGAGGGATGGCGATTCCGATCCGCTCGACGAGTTCATCGAGGTCGGTGGTGCCGTGGACGAGCCAGCGTCCGCGGTCCAGTTCGACGATCTTCTCTTCCACGGTGTCGAATTCATCTTCGATCTCGCCCACCAGTTCCTCGAGAAGGTCCTCGATCGTGACGAGCCCGGCCGTCCCGCCGTATTCATCGACGACGATGGCCATCGGATGACCGGCTTTTCTGAGGTACTCGAGTGCATCATCGACGGTCATCGTTTCGGCGAGATAGATCGGAGGCATCAAACGGGAAAAGATCTCTTGTTCCTCCAGAAGATCCAGGACGTGAAGGATCCCGCGGATTGAATCGGGGGTTTCGTGGTAGACGGGATACCGGGTAAAACGGCGGTTCACGACAAAGTTGCGGATATTCTCAAGCGAATCATCGTCGGCGATGGCGGCCATCGAGACGCGGGGAACCATCACCTCCTTCACGGTCGTTTCCGACAGTTCGAAGACCGACTCGATCATCTCCAGTTCGTCGTCCTCGACGGCGCCGATCCGTTCTCCTTCGCGGACGAGCGCCTGAATTTCGGCGCGCCTGGCCAGATAATCCCGCTTTGCCTCGGTGACGGCGAGCGGGAGCAGAGCTCGGCTGAGCCGAACGACGGTGCTGCTGACAGGCAGCAGCAGGATGTGTGTTGCCCGGAAGAGACGCGCAAAGGCGAGGCAGAGGGAATTGGGGCGGCTTCGAAAGATCGATTTCGGCAGGACCTCGGCGAAGACGAGCAACACAGGGGTGACGGTGGTCATTGTCAAGAGAACCGCTCGTTTGGGATCGCCGAAGAGGGTTTGGAATCCCCACGTAACGAGAACGGAGATCGCGACGTTGCAAAGATTGACTCCGACGAGCACGGTTCCGATGTACTCGTCAGGGAAATTAAGGTAATGGAGAACGATGTCGGCACGGGGATCGCCTTTTTCTTGAAGAGTGCGCATACGACCGGGCGAGGCGGAGAGAAACCCGGTCTCGATGCCGGAGAAGAAGGCGCTGAAGAGGATGAGAGTCAGGATGGCGACGAGGAAGGCGGGGATCATGAAGGTGACTTCTTTCTTTCGACAACGCTGTCTTCGGAAGGGGAAGAGGAGTTTTCCAGCGAGTTGGTTTGCGCTTCCTCCTGACGCATATCGCGGATGTCACCCACGATGGCTTCGAGAAGATCTTCCAAGGTGACCAGTCCCGCGGTGTTACCGAATTCGTTGACGACGATGGCGATATGCGTCCTGCGGGTTTGGAGATCGCGAAGGAGATCGTCGCAACGCCGCCAGCGAGGCACGAAGACGGCGTTCCGAAGACACTTTGCCGGGGGAATCTTGCGACCTTGGAGATGGGCGAGGACGAGGTCCTTGGCGTGGAGAATGCCGATGATTCTGTCGATGGAATCGGAATAGATGGGGATGCGGGAAAAACCGGATTCCCGGATGGTTTTCAATGCGGTTTCGAAGTCGGCGGAGCGTGGGAGAGCCACGATCTTGTCTCGCGGACGCATCAGGTCATTCGCACGCATCTTGTCCAGTTCGAAGATCGAATGAATCCAACGTTCCTCTTCACGGTCGAGCACGCCCATATCCTCGCCGTGGGAGACGAGGCTGCGAATATCCTCTTCCGTCACGGCAGTTTCTTTTTCCGCGCCGATCCCGTGTTCGACCGCGCGCGCCAAAGCCACGAGGGGAGCCGTCAAGGGGCGAGAGAGAATCCTGAGAAAATCAACAAGTGGAAAGGTGAGAAGAGCGAAACGAACGTTATGACGGATCGCGGCCGTCTTCGGCAACACCTCCCCGAAGACGAGGATGAAAATCGAGCCGACGGCGACCGCGGCGGCTACGCTGTAACCTCCCAAAAGTCGATGCAGTGTCGTTTCCATCAGGGAGGCGGCCGCGGTGTTGACAAGGAGATTGGCAAGGAGAATCGTGATGAGGAGGCGCTTGGGTTGTCGGAGGAGGTGATCAATCCGGGCGCGGCGGTTCCCAAGGTTCTCTCGATGATGAGGTTTGAGGGAAAAGAGAGCCGTTTCAGAACCGGAGATGAGAGCGGAGAGAGCATAGAGAAGCGCCAAAAAGATTGCGGTCAAGAGGTAAGAATCAAGCACCGGTTCGTTTCAACGCTCGACGTCTGCTTTGCGCCTTCCGCAGTTTCGGAAAACGATTTAGAATCTCTTCTATTTCCCTTTCCATTCGTGCGGCCTCGTCCGGGCGCGCGTCACGGAATCCGTTGAGGTGAAGCCAGCCGTGGAGGGCGAGATGAAGCACCTCGCGCCTGACGGAATGGTTTTCGTCCCGGGCCTGGACCGACGCTCGATCGAGCGAGATCAGAATGTCACCGGTGGAAAAAGCGAGCACGTCGGTTGTCGTGCGTCTCTGTTTGTAACGAGAGTTGAAGGAACGCATCGTGGCGTCATCGACGAGTCGGACGGTGATCCCGTCCTCGCAGTCCGGAGGAAGCCCACGAGCGCGAATCTCGCATTGCAGGACCCGCCGAATCCAATATTCGGTATGCGCCGGGGCGGCCCGGCCGGCGGCATTCTGAAAGACGACTCCTCCCTTTCGCTTTCTGAGCCGAGAAGCCGAACGTTCGGATTGATCTTGCGAGCCCCCGCTCAACTTTTTTTCCTTTCACCTCCGCTTTTTTCGGGATAGACGACGTTTCGGGAGTGGTAGAGTCCGGAGAGAACGCGCGTGAACTCATCAGCGATGAGGTTGAGTTCGCGCAGCGTCAGCCCGCAGTCGTCGAGCTGTTCCTCCTCAAATTTGTCCGTGATGATCTTTTTGACGAGGCGTTCGAGGCGGTTGGGTGTGGGGCGTTCGAGGGAACGGGAAGCGGCCTCGACGGAGTCCGCCAACATCACCAGGGCCGTTTCAACACTTTGCGGGCGCGGCCCGGGATAGCGGTATTTGCTCTTGTCCACGTCCTCGTCCCCCGCTTGCTCCAGGGCGCGAGCGTAAAAGACGCTCATTAATGTCGTTCCGTGATGTTCCCAGATGAAGTCGATGACGGCGTCGGGCAATTTGGCGACCCGCGCCATCTGTGCTCCATCGGTCACGTGAGCTTTCAGGATGGTCGCAGACATCGTCGGTGAGAGGGAATCGTGGGGATTGGCTCCCTTTTGTTGGTTTTCGGTAAAGTATTCGGGCTTCTTCATCTTCCCGATATCGTGAAAATAAGCGCCGACGCGCGTCAGCAGGGCGTTGGCACCGATCGTTTCCGCCGCCGTCTGCGCCAGCAAAGCAACGTGTTGCGAATGCTGGAAGGTTCCGGGAGCGGTTCGGAGCAGCTGTTGAAGCACGGGATGTTGCGGATCCGTCAACTCGAGGAGGCGGAAGGAAGAGGGGCGGTGCGAGAGAACCTCGAGCGGCAGGAGAAGCACGGAGACGAGGAGGGAGGAGAGGATGCCCGAGCCGAACCCGGAGATAATCTCGGCGCGCAAGGCCGACCATGGTTGAGAATAGATGATCCCGAGGCTGACGATGACGAAGGCCTGCACGAGTCCGGTCCAGAGTCCGGCTCGGGCGAGATCGCTTCGTTTTCTCGCATGGACCGCAGCGAAGGAAGCGGTCATGGCCCCCAACAGAAACATTGCCAGAATCGAGACACGGGGAGCCATCACCGTGGATGCCAAAAGGCTCAAAAACATTGTGGCGATGAAGGCCAGGCGGACGCCGTAAAGGAGAGTCAGAGTCATCGCCAGCGCGGGCACGGGAAGAACGGCGGGGGTCAAACGCCATCTCCCCCAGGAGGCACGTTCGACGATTACGAGAACGACAAGGCAAAGGAAGAGGGAAGCGAGAAAGGTGAAGGCGATGCCCCAGATATCCCGCGTGTTTTCATACTGCTCGAAGAGATACCGCTTCATATACAAAGCGGCGAAGGAGAGCAAAAGAATCTGAAAGAGGAGGAGAAGTCCGATGGCTTGGAGGTTTCGTTTGCGGTTGTACTCGTTCAACTGGCGAATCAGTTCGACATCGCGTTCAGCCAGACGCTGCCCCGCGACGATGACGGCCTTTTCCGGCGCGAAGCGTGTGCGGGCCGGCGGGTTCTCTTGGCGGATCTTCTCGAGAATCCGGTTCGCCTCGGCGGAGTCGAAGACGAGTGTCGGTGGGATGTATTCGGAGATCAGCCGCGCCACCGCCTCCGCCTCGCGCCGCGTCAGATCCGGAAGTTCCTCGATGAGCCTCTTTTTTTGAACGACGGACGAGGCTTCGACAATCCGTCGTTTTCCATTCGGAAGAAGAATCGAGAGACGGTCCGCGTGGATGTCCGAATCGGAGTATCCTCGGGACCGCATTTTCCTCAAGAGACGGTTCACCTGGAGGATCGCAACTTGCCGCCGACGGGGAGAGGAAAGAGGATGTGTGTCCGGAAGAGAAGCGGTCAAAGCGCCGCGCAATCTTCGCGCGGCCGCTTCGAACCCCTCGGTGCGTAAGCGATACGGCGCCGGAACGGAGCGATAGAGGCTTTCCCAGCGCCGACGCGCGGAAGCATTGTCCACGAAGACGAATCCCCGCGGCGCGAAGACATCGGCTATCGCAATGTCGCCGGTGCGCGGGACGTTCTGAGCCGACGGCATCGCGGGCCAGAGGATCAGGGTGGAACAAACCAGCAGGAAGACGAAGACCCCCAGTCGGTCCTGCCGGAACCGCAACCAGTTCCGCCGCAAGGGGGGCCGGCCGAGGAATCGAGAAGGCATCAGGCCCCCGCGCTTTCGGGAATTCGGTTTTGCCATCGGAAGTCTAACCCGACTCCGGCACCGTTCCCGGCTCGTTCCTATTCATTCTCCCTCACGTCTCTTATTCTGTCGCTTCCGGGGCGTCATCGTCAAGGGCCGTGCTTATCAAATGCAATTCCTCCAACTGTTCGCGCGAGACTCTCCCCGGAGCACGGGTGAGCGGACAGGAGGCGTTTTGAGTCTTCGGAAAGGCGATGACATCGCGGAGAGAGTTGCCCCCGGTAATCAGCATTACGATTCGATCGAGTCCAAAGGCGATCCCGCCATGCGGCGGTGCGCCGTAGGAAAGCGCATCGAGAAGAAAACCGAACTTCTCTCGTGCTTCTTCGTCATCGATTCCCAGAATTCGAAACATTCGGCATTGAAGATCGGGAGTATGAATACGGATCGACCCGCCGCCGATTTCATTTCCATTCAGAACGCAATCGTAGGCGCGGGCTCTTATCGAGCCCGGGTCGGATTCGAGCCGTTCCAGATCGTCGGGGTGGGGAGAGGTGAAGGGATGATGCATCGCCGCGAACCGCCCGGATTCTTCATCCCATTCCAACAACGGAAAGTCCACGATCCAGCAGAACGCCTGTTCGTCTCGGACGAGACCACGATCCTTTGCGATCCTGTTCCGCAAGGCCGCGAGAGCAGGATAAGCGATCTTGGGCCGATCGGCGACGAAAACGACGAGATCCCCCTCCTCCGCCCCGAAGGCTTCGCGGATCCTTTCCAGCAAACCGTCTTCGAAGTACTTGGCGATATTCGAAGTCAAACGGCCTTCCTTCGCGTGAAAATACGCCATTCCCTTCGCGCCGTGGCGATTCGCGAACGCCGTTAGGTCATCGATATCTTTGCGAGACATTGCCTGCGAGCCGCCGGGAATCCGCAAGCCGGCGACGAGGCCCCCTGCGTCCACGACCTCGCGGAACACCTTGAATCCGCTTTCCGCGGCCAGTCTGGTGATCGGAACGATCTCGAGGGCGAAGCGAAGATCGGGTTTGTCCGTTCCGTATTTTTCGATCGCTTCGGCATAGGGAATCCGAGGAAACGGGACCGTGATTTCGATGCCGCCTGCCGCAAAGGCCGCGCGCAACATCCGTTCGCAGACCGCAAAAAGGTCCTCCTCCTCGATGAACGACATCTCGATGTCGATCTGCGTGAACTCAGGCTGCCGGTCCGCCCGCAGGTCCTCGTCCCGAAAGCATTTTACGATTTGATAGTATCGCTCGATTCCACCCACCATCAGAATCTGTTTGATCAGCTGCGGAGATTGAGGGAGGGCGAAGAAACGGCCCGGTTGAACCCGGGAGGGAACGAGATAATCGCGTGCGCCTTCGGGAGTCGAGCGCATCAGCATCGGCGTCTCGACCTCGATAAAGCCGGCGTCATCGAGGGCGGAGCGTACGGCGCGGCAGATTTGATGGCGCTGGGCCAGACGGCGGAACATGACCGGGCGGCGGAGATCGAGATAACGGAAGCGCAGTCGTACCTCTTCCCCCGCCGAGACTTCATCCTCTATCTCGAACGGCAATGGTTTCGAGGTCGCCAGAATCTCCAACTTCTCCACGACAATCTCTACTTCACCCGTGGGGATCTTGGGATTAATCGTCTCTTCACTTCTCTTGCGCACCGTTCCTTCCGCGCGCAAGACCGTTTCCGAGCGAATCCGATGTGCCGCGGAATGAACCTCCTTCCCCGAACGCTCGGGATCGAAGACCAACTGGACGATGCCCGAGCGATCCCGCAGATCCACGAAGACGAGACCTCCGTGGTCTCTTTGTGTCGCCGCCCATCCTCGGACGGAGACGCGTTGATCGATCATGTCCTTCGAAAGGGAACCCGCGGGTTTCCACACCGCTTGCGTATCCGTGCTCATCTCAATCTTTCCCTCCACTTATCGTTTCCTGTTCAGCCTTCTTTCGAGGAACACTGTGCTCACGAAGAAAGTGAGCCAGATTCGTACCGCCCGCCCTCGAATAATCCTCGACGGAAACGCTCCATTGTTCCCGCGTGTCGAGGTTCTTGACAGTGACACTCCCGCGTGCCATTTCGTTTTCGCCGAGAATCACGACGAATCGGGCTCCCGCTTCGGCTGCTTCGGCCAGCGCGGTTTTGAGCCTTCGGGCGCGAAGAGCGGACAGTATCACCGGTTCCCGGTCGGAGCAATGCTTCGGGAGTTCTTTTCTTGCGGCCGCCCGCAATCCGTCCGCTAATTCCGCCGCCGCAAGGGTCTGCCTCTCTTCCATCGGAAGAATCACCACGAAAGGGCGAAGGGGGGAGGAAGAGGTTCTTTCGAGAAGAAGAGCGAGGCGGTCGATGCCGGCGGCGAATCCCACGGCGGGAGTGGACGGCCCACCAAGCGCCTCGACGAGTTCGTCGTATCGCCCGCCGCCCAAGACGGCATCCTGCGCACCGAGATCCGCTGAACGGAATTCGAAGACAACTCCCGTGTAATAATCCAGCCCCCGCACGAGGCGGGAATCCCAGGAAAATTCGATCCCGGCTTCCCGCAGGGCGTTCTTGATCGAGGCGGCGTTGGCGGAGCAGGCCTCGCACAGTTCCATTTCCGGCGCCAGACTGTGGAGATCGCGACAATCGGGAACCTTACAATCGAGAAGACGTAACGGGTTGCGCTCCGCGCGCCGGCGGCAATCGGGGCAGAGCCGGTCGGAGATGGTCTTGGCGAAATCAGCGAGTGAGCGCGCGAAAGCTTCCTTACAGCGCGGACAACCGAGATGATTGAGCACGAGGTGGGAAGCGACGCCGAGGTCTTCGAGGAACCTCCGCGCGACTCCCACCACCTCGAAGTCCGCAGCCGGCGAGGAGGAACCGAAGAGTTCGCATCCGAATTGGTGAAACTGGCGGTAGCGTCCCCCTTGAGGACGTTCGTAGCGGAACATCGGGCCGAGGTAGTAAAGCCGGACGGGGAGCCCCGCGGAAGCGAGGTTGCGCTCGATGAAGGCGCGAACGACCGGAGCCGTTCCCTCGGGCCGCAGAGCAAGCCGCCGTCCCTTTCGATCCTGAAGAAGGTACATCTCTTTCCCAACGACGTCGGTTTCTTCCCCGACGCTTCGCACAAAGAGAGCGGCGTTTTCAAAGATCGGAGTCGAAATTCTTCGATAGCCGGCGGCTTCCGCCGCCCGCCGTCCACTTGCCTCGATCTTTTCGAAGAGATCCTGGAGAGGACCGACGAGGTCACGGGTCCCGCGCGGCGCCTTCAACTGTTCCGCCTTGCTTCGCATCATCGGAATTCGCGGATCAGCGGGCGCGGTTCCGAAGCGGAACCGGAGAGACTCGTTCCTTCAGCGTTCGCCTCCCGACCTTTTTCCACGGGTCTCCTTTTCCCAGGAGCGGCGGCTCTTTTTGCGGGGTCGGTTATTTCCTCCGCGGGTCCGGTTGTTCCCTCCCCGGGGCCGGGTTTTTTTGCGGGACCGCTTCCAGAGAAAATAGACGAGGGAGTCGGTGAGGGCGCGCCAGGAGGCGTCGATGATATTGGGAGAGACGCCGACGGTTCCCCACGTTTCGTGCCCGTCCGACGAGAGGATAAGCACACGCACGGCGGCGGCGGTGGCTTCTTGCGCATTGAGGACGCGGACGTTGTAATCGACGAGATGGACGGAGGAGAGTTCGGGGAAGAAGGGGGAGAGGGCGCGCCGCAAAGCGAGATCGAGAGCGTTCACCGGTCCGTCTCCTTCCGCAACCGCATGTTCTTCCTTACCATCGACCGTGACCTTGACGATCCCAAGTACGAAGTTCTCCCCATCGATCGATTCGTTGAGAATCCGCCATGTCGCGTTTTCAAAGAAGAGGGGAAGGCGACGTTTGGCCTTCTCCAGCATCAGAATGAAGCTCGCCTCGGCACTTTCGAATTCATAACCGCGGTTCTCCAGTTCCTTGACTTCGCGGAGGACGGCTGCGACTTCAGGATCGCTCGGGTCGGCATCGAGACCGAGTTCGCCAATCTTGTAGGCGAGATTGGCTCGCCCCGATTGGTCGGAGATGAGGACGCGCCGCCGGTTCCCGACCGCTTCCGGCTCAACGTGTTCGTAACATCGCGCGTTGCGCAACACAGCCGAGACATGGATGCCGCCCTTGTGAGCGAAGGCGGTGCTGCCGACGAACGGGGCTCGGACATCGGGAATCTGGTTCGCCAGTTCATCGACTCCGCGGGAGACAGGGGTGAGCAAACGCAGGCGGCGTTTGCCGATCACGTTCCGATTCATTTTCAGTTCGAGGTTTGCGATGATCGGGATCAGGTTGGCGTTGCCACAGCGCTCCCCGTAACCATTGATCGTTCCCTGGACATGGTTGGCGCCCTCTTCCACGGCGGCCAACGCATTCGCCACCCCGCAGCCGCTGTCATTGTGAGTATGGATTCCGAGTTCGGCTTCCGGGAATCGTTTTCGAACCTCGCGGACGATCGCGGCGACCTCACTCGGAATCGCTCCGCCGTTCGTCTCGCAGAGCACGAGGCAATCAGCGCCGGCCTTCGCCGCGGCGTCGAGGGTGGAGAGGGCATACTCCGGGTTTGCCTTGAATCCGTCGAAGAAATGTTCGGCATCGTAAATTACTTCACGCCCCTTCTTCTTCAGATACGCCACGGTGGACGAGATCATAGCGAGGTTGTCTTGGAGGGAGACCCGCAGGGCATCCCGCACGTGGAGATCCCAGGACTTTCCGAAGATAGTCACGACCGGCATTTGCGTTTCGAGCAGAGCGCGGATGTTCGGATCGCGCGCCGGGGTATTGCGCTTATGCCGGGTCGATCCGAAGGCGGCGACGCGGATATGCTTGAGCGGTACGGAGCGGATCCGTTCGAAAAATTCGATGGAGTTTGGATTCGATCCGGGCCAGCCGCCTTCGAGATAATGGATACCGAGATCATCGAGCATTTTTGCAACCCGGACCTTCGCCTCCACATTGAAGGCGATTCCTTCCGCCTGCGTTCCGTCCCGCAAGGTGGTGTCGTAGATTTTCACTCCCATAACGGCATCACGCTCCTTCCGGCGCGTCGAGTCCGAACGCGGAGTGAAGCGCGCGCACGGCTTCCTCCATCTGAGAACGCTCGACGATGACGGAGATTCGAATCTCGGAGGTCGAGATCATCTGGATATTGATACCGTGGGAAGCAAGCGTTCGAAACATCGTCGCCGCGACACCGGCGTGCTGCGCCATCGCGATTCCCACGATCGAGACCTTTGCGATGTTCTCGTCGGCTGTCACTTCCCCGCCCCCGAGTTCTTCGGAGGCGGATTTGGAGATCTCGATCGCGCGATCGAGATCGTCTCGGTTCACGGTGAAGGAAATATCGTTCTTGTCCACGGCTGTGGCCGATTGAACGATGACATCGACATTGATGCGTTCGTCGGCCAGCGCGCCGAAGAGCGTGGCCGCAACCCCCGGCTTGTCCGGTACCCCCGCAACCGTGATCTTGGCCTGATTCGCGTCGTGGGCGACACCGCGAATGAAAACACGTTCCATTCCGGCTTCGCCCCATCCGTTCGTCTCGACGTTTTCGATCATAGTTCCTTCTCCCTCGCTGAACGATGACCGCACGTGAATGCGGACACCGAATTTCGCTCCAAATTCGACCGCGCGGGACTGCATCACGCGCGCTCCCGCCGTCGCCAACTCCAGCATTTCGTCGTAGGCGATCCGCGGAATCTTCCGCGCACGCGGTACGAGACGCGGATCCGCGCTGAAGACGCCCTCTACGTCCGTGAAAATCTCGCACACGTCCGCCTCAAGCGCCACCGCCAACGCCACCGCCGTCGTGTCCGAGCCTCCCCGCCCCAATGTGGTGATCTCGCCCGCTTCGTTGATTCCCTGGAATCCGGCGACCGTTACCACACAGCCGGCATCGAGTGCCTCGCGGATGCGGTCCGCTCGGATCTTGACGATCTTCGCCTTGCGGTACACCCCATCCGTGTGGATTCCGATCTGCGGCCCTGTCATCGAGACGGCGTTATGACCGCGGGTACGCAGAGCGCAGGCGAGCAGCGCCGCCGAAACGATTTCTCCGGTCGAGACAAGAACGTCGTATTCACGGTCCGGAGGCCGATCGGTGACTTGCGCGAGCAGATCGATCAACTCGTCCGTCGTATCTCCCATCGCCGAGACGACGGCGACGACACGATGGCCTCTTTCGACCGTACGGGATACACGTTCGGCGACCTTCTGAATGCGGTCCACGTTCGCCACGCTGGAACCGCCGAATTTTTGCACGGATAACATAAAATTCCGCCGTAGAATAGATGGCCCGGCTCGGAAAAGCAACCTCAAGAAACACGGGGGCTTTGCCTATTTCGGATCTTTCCTCTCTTCTCCAAACATCGAAATCCTCAGGCCTCTGATTGAATTGAAGACGGCGATGACGGTGATACCGACGTCGGCGAAGACGGCCTCCCACATTCCCGCTGTGCCGAGCGCGCCGGCTCCGATGAAAAAAATCTTCACAGCCATGATCATTCCGATATTCTGACGAACGATGGCGCGGATTCTTCGAGCGATTCGAACGGCGTCCACGAGTTGGGAAACCCGGTCGTTCATCAGAACGACATCCGCGGATTCAACTGCCGCGTCGGAACCCAACGCCCCCATGGCCACGCCAACGTCCGCCAAGGCCAAGACGGGGGCGTCGTTGATCCCGTCGCCGACAAAGGCCAGTTTGCCGTTTTCATCTCGCGACGCCGCCTTCAACTCTTCCACTTTCCTCACCTTGTCTTCGGGAAGAAGATCCGAGTAAAAGGCATCGAGGGAACAAGCACGAGCGATTCCCTTGGCCGATGAGGCATTGTCACCGGTCAACATCACCACCTGCTCGACTCCGGTTCGGCGCAGTTCCGCCACGGCCTCGACGGAGTCGTCCTTAATCCGATCACCGAGGATGATCTTCCCTATCAAACGCTTTTCCAAGGCCACGTAAACAACCGTTCCTTCTGAAAGACAGTCGGAATGAGGGATATTCTCCCTGTGAAGGATCCGGTCGTTTCCGGTTATGAGCGTTCGTCCATCCGACATTTTTACCTTGATTCCGTGCCCCGAAATTTCCTCGAACTCTTCCACGTCGTCGCGCGGAGCCGACGGCGCGGCGGCGAGGATCGCCTCCGCCACCGGATGATTCGAACACGACTCGGCCAGAGCCGCGAACTTCAGTACCTCTTCGGCGGTGTAACCCTGCTCGGGGAAAACCTCGATCAGTTCGAAGACCCCCTTGGTCAGCGTTCCGGTCTTGTCGAGAACGACGGTCGTCAAAGCCGTAAGAGCGTCGAGGAATTGGCCACCTTTGATCAGGATGCCGGCGCGCGAAGCGGCGCCCAATCCGGAAAAATAACTCAACGGGACGGAGACAACCAAGGCGCAGGGACAAGAGATCACCAGAAGCACCAAGGAGCGGTAGAGCCAGACGGACCAATCCGCGCTGAAGAGTAGCGGAGGAATAACGGCGATCAACCCGGCCAAAAGAACAACGATGGGGGTATAGATCGCCGCGAAACTCCTGATGAAACGCTCCGTCGGCGCTTTTCTTCCCGCCGCTTCCTGAACCAGCCGCAAAATCTTCGCCACGGAGGATTCCGCGAAGGGGCGCGCGACACGAATCCGAAGGTTCCCGTTGAGATTGATCATTCCCGCCAAGACCGCGTCTCCCGGATGCGTCCCCCGCGGCACCGACTCACCGGTCAAGGCCGAGGTGTCCAGGCGCGCCGTTCCCTCCAAGACGGTTCCGTCCAAGGGAATTCTCTCGCCCGGTCGGACCTCGATCTCCGCGCCCACGGCCACATCGGACGGAGGAACAATCCGGCTTCCTTCGGGAAGAAGCACGCGCGCCTCGTCCGGTCGAACATCGAGCAACGCCTTGATGGAGCGCCGCGAACGTCCCACGGCCATCTTCTGGAAGAACTCCCCCACGGTATAGAAGAGCATCACCCCGACCGCCTCGGGCAATTGATGGATGGCGATCGCCCCCAATGTCGCGATCGTCATCAGAAAGTGTTCGCTGAAGGGCTTGCGGTTGACGAGATTCTTCACCGCGTTGAAAAGAACCGGCGCTCCAACGAGGAGATAGGCGGAAAGAAAAACGCCCCATTCCAGCCATTCCAGGCGCTGATGAATTTTTTGACGAAAGTACAATCCTCCAAGAAAGAGGAGGAAAGACGCTGTTATCCTAAAACCGGTACGGAAAAACCACCGCGATTGCTCCCGTTCTTCGCTCCGGCGTTCTTCAAAAGGAAGAACCGTGACGCCGGGCTCGATTTCGTCCACCGCCTTCCGCACCTCCTTTTCATAGCGGGGATCGAAGACGACGGATTTTTCCAGGAAGTTCACCGCCCCGGAGACTCCTCCTGTAATCGCGGAAATCTTCTTCTCGATCCTTCCGGCGCAGTTCGGGCAGTCCAAACCTTCGAGCAGATACTTTCTAGCCGTGTTCGACATGTCTTCTTCCTTCTTCGAACAACGTCGCGACGTGCGAATCGTCGAGAGCGTAGAAGATATACTTTCCTCTCCGCTCCGAACGAACCAAGCGGGCGGAGCGAAGAAGGCGTAGTTGGTGAGAGACAGCGGAGACGGAGATCTCCAAGAGCGCGGATATATCGCAGACACACAGTTTCTTCCAGAGCAACGCTTGAAGAATCCGCACCCGCGTCGGATCCCCGAGGATCTTGAAGAGTTCCGCTAAATGCCGGGCGTCCTCGGAGGAAAGCCGGCGCTTTCGTACGTGCGCGAGGTTCCTGGGATGGAGGAGGAATTCCTCGCAGATCTCGGTTGCCACCATTCCTATTCCGTGCGCTTTGTTGCTTCTTGAAACATTTCGCTTCCGTTTTGTTTTTCTTTCACGAGCGTTCTTTCGTCTTTGCGGCATAAACTACATCTCCTTTCTGTCACGGGGGTTTATGCAGGGGGGCATAGGAATTCCCAACGGGACTTGGGGGGAGTGAAAGAATCGAGGAGCAGATGGAATTTTTTGAAAAAAAGAAAGGAACGGGCTTGGAGAGAGCCTCAGTTCGGCAAAGAAGACGGTGAAAGGGAGAGGGCGGAGGCCGGGAGTAGAAAAATGGAGCAAAAAGCGGGGGCTTCTTTTCGTGTGGTGCGGTATCGCCATTCCGGCATCATCGACAATATAGCATCAATTGAACAAATGTTCAAGCAATAATCAGTGTCTTTCAGAGGCCTCCATTCCGGGGGCATGAAAAGGGGGGCATTTTTCGCTTGACGGAACCGGCCGGTCCGAAAATCCGGCCTGTCTTGCTCGACCGCGACGGTGAGAAGGAGAGAGTACGCCGGAAAGGAAGAACGATCAGGTCGGAAGAAGATCGGTTACGACGGACTTTTCCTTTCGGAGTTCTTCCAGGGTCGCACTGATTTTCTCGCGGGCGAAATCGTTCCACGGGATTTCGGGAACGATCCGGTAACCTCCTTGACCGTCGCTTGTGAGAGGGAAGGAGAAAACAAGACCTTCGTCCACGCCATAAGAGCCGTCGCTGGGAACGGCGGCGGAGAACCACGTCCCGTTGCGGGTAGGGTTCAGAAAAGCGCGGACATGATCGATCGCGGCGTTGGCCGCGGACATTGCCGAAGAGAGTCCTCGTGCGGCGATAATGGCCGCTCCCCGCTTCTGTACCGTCTCGAGAAAGGTCGATCGGATCCATCCTTCGTCTCCGATCACTTCCGCGGCCGGTTTCCCCCGGATTCGGGCGTTGTAGGCGTCGGGATATTGCGTGGCGGAGTGGTTGCCCCAGATGGTGACATTGGTGACGTCGGAGACGGGGACTCCGGCTTTTTTGGCCAGCTGTGCCTGGGCGCGATTCTGGTCGAGAAAAGTCATTGCGCTGAAGCGATTCGAGGGAATTTCGGGCGCGTTCCGCATCGCAATGAGACAATTCGTGTTGCAGGGATTGCCGACGACGACGACGCGAACGTCGGAAGCCGCCTTCGACTGAAGCGCCTGCCCCTGTCCCACGAAGATCGGACCGTTGACGCGGATGAGATCGTTCCGTTCCATTCCCTTCGTCCGAGGCCGGGAGCCGATCAACAGGGCCCAGTTCACGCCGTCGAAGGCCGTCTCCGGGTCGTCGGTGGGCGTGATCGATTCGAGGAGAGGAAAGGCGCAATCATCCAGTTCCATTACCACGCCTTCCAGTGCCGGCATCGCCGGCGTGATCTCCAGAAGGCGCAACCGAATTCGCGTCTCCGGACCGAAGACCTCGCCGGAAGCGATCCGGGGTAGGATACTGTATCCGATCTGTCCGGCGGCTCCGGTAACCGTGACCGTGATCGTGTTTCCCATAACGGGCGGATTCTAAAGAAAACTCGAAGGCTGTAAAGGGAAAAAAATCACAGGTGGCAGGGATCTCCTGGTTTTGGCGGTCGCCGGTTTCCGACTTGCCGTTCTCCAGCATTCGTTTCGAGAGGCGGAAACGTCTCCCAAAAGCCGGGACTTGTTCTTGAAACGGGAAACCGCTAGACTCCGGCGTCAATTCTACGTGGAGGAGATCCGTGGAGATCAATTCTCAAATTTCATCCTTGCGGAAGACCCTTTCGGAACTCGGAGACCGTCTTTGACGTCGATCGTTTGAAGAGACGCCTCGCCGAACTGAAAAAGGCTTCGGAGGAACCGGCTCTTTGGAATGATCCGGCCGCCGCGGCGAAAACGATGAAGGAATTGAACGCTGTTCGGTCGAAGGTTGACGTCTTCGAGGAATACTCGCGCAGGCTCGATGACCTTTCGGAGTTGTCGCGGATGGCGATCGAGGAAGGAGAGCAGGGAATACTGAGTGAGTGCGAGGCGGAGATCCGCTCACTGAGTGAAGCCATCGAGAAATCTCTCGTGGAAGCCTCGTTTCACGAGGACTACGACCAAAACAATGCTATTCTCTCGATCCACCCCGGCGCCGGCGGAACGGAGTCCTGCGATTGGGCGGCGATGCTCTACCGGATGTACCTCCGATGGGCGGAGGCTTCCGGGTACGTGACGGAAGAACTCGATCGGCTCCCCGGTGAGGAAGCCGGTATTAAGTCGGTCACCTTTCTGGTCAAGGGACCGTACGGCTATGGAAAGCTCCGGGGCGAGGCCGGAGTGCACCGGCTCGTGAGAATCTCGCCCTTCGACGCCTCGGCCCGCCGCCACACCTCCTTCGCTTCGGTCGAGGTGATGCCGGAAGTCGAGGACGAAGTCACGGTCGAGATTCGCGACGAAGACCTCAAGATCGATACCTACCGTTCGTCGGGAGCCGGTGGTCAACACGTTAACGTCACCGATTCGGCCGTGCGGATCACGCACCTCCCTACCGGCATCGTCGTGACCTGCCAGAAAGAACGCTCTCAAATCAAGAACCGCGCCACCGCAATGAAGATTCTCCGTTCCAGAATCTATGAACGCATGATTCGGGAACGCGCGGAAACGCTGCAAGAAATTCAGGGAGAAAAGAAGGAGATAGCCTGGGGAAGCCAGATCCGCTCGTACGTCTTGCAACCGTACACGCTTGTGAAAGATCATCGAACCAACGTCGAAAGGGGTGATGTTCAGCGAGTTCTGGACGGCGATCTCGATGCATTCATCAACGCAACCGTCCAATGGCGGTTGCGAGGAGGAGAAGGATAGCGTGACGTCTTCTCCCCGTATTCTCTCGCTTCTCGGCTGTCTGCTCTTGGCTTTCGGAGTGATCGAGTATGCACTCCTCCCTTCCGCCCCGAGCGCGCGTCATCCGAAGGCGGTGGCCTTGGCACTACGGCTGCCCTCGGCGACCGCGATCCTCGAGGATACGGGATCCCTTTCGATGATCGAGAAGATCCCCGTTTCGGCCGTTTTAATCGCCGCCTCCTCGAACAAGGGAACGGGACGAGATTACGCTGTCGCGTCCGGTGCGGAGATCCTGCGGCTTTTCCGTATGGAAGGAATCGTGAATGTCTATATGTGGGAACAGATTCGAGATAAACCGATCCGCCCGGAAGCCGCATACTTCTTTACCGGAAATCCACTTCTCTTCAAGACCTTTCGCAAGGACCTTTCCGAATCGCTCGGTTCCTCAGCTGTCCGCCCCTATTCCGATGGAAACTGGAATTTTGGAGGCGATCTCCCGGGAAATTATATCCTCGAAATCGACGCACCGGTCTCCGCCGTCCGCAAAATTCTCCGAACCGGCGGGCCCCTTCCGGAAAGGCTCCTAAGAGACTACGGGCTGGAGGTCTTCCATCCCGATTTTCCACCGGGGGGAACGTCCTCCTACTCCTTTGTAATTTCGCGGGGTCCCGGCGGTAAGACCGTCCGTTCCTACAGGCTTTTTCTTTCGCAAGACAACTCACTGGTTGGACGCGACGCGGCCTCATGGAGAAAGGAAGATAGCGTTTCGGTCGTCGTGGCGGAGGAGCGTGACCTTCCAGAGGTCTGGAAGAGGATTCGAAACGCGGGAATCCGCGTTTTGCCGATTCGCGAGATACAGCAGGTTGCTGGTGCACCCGTGCCAAGGCAGACTTCTTCGGCCCGATGGATCTACTCCTGGATCGTTCTGCTTTGGTGCCTCGTCTTTTCCCTCGCGGTGTCGGGCTTCCGCGGAGGGGCGCGCAACGGTGTCGCCCTCGCCGCTCTGCTCTTTCTCATTTTCTTCTTTCAGCCGGAACGGGAGCGGGAAGGTCTTCTTCTTCTCACGGCCTCCTTTCCCCCCGCAGCCTTGGCAATGACGTATGAAAAGGTCCGGTACGCGGCCGCTTTGACGCTTCTACCGGCCGTCGTTTCCGGTCTTTTCCTCGCGCGTGGAGCAGGTCAACCCTCCTACTCCTTTGCGGCCGCCTCGGCTCTCTCTCTCGCTTTCTTCTTCTCGACGGAATTGCCTGACAAGAAGGACCTTCGTCTCCTTCTCCCCCTTCTTCTCTTCCTCTTTCTGGACCTCATCCCTCTTTCGCCCTGGTGGACGCTGCCTCTTACGTTTGTCAGTCTGGGGCTCTTCCTCGGACGGGTTCCCCGCTCCCTAATAAGACAAATCTTTCTCTTTTCTTTTCCGCTTGCGGGTTTGGAAATGTGGACGCAAAGCGAAAAAGGCGCACAGCTCCTTGCAGCGGGAACTCTTCTTGCAGTGTTGGTCCCGTTCGTGGGGAAGACCGAAAGACGGCGGAAGGAGGCGGTGTGATGGATCTCGTTCTTCTTCTCATCGTCAATCTCGCCGTCACGATCTACCTTTTCGGAATTCTGCGCCATCACGGAACGACCGCCCGCCGGACTCGCGCCGTCCTTCTGGCTCAAACCTGGACCTTCCTTCTCTTCAAAATCCTCCTTCTTTTTTCCGCCGCTTTTTCACGATTTACGGAATCATTGCTTCCCTCCTGGTTTTCACCGGTTATCGCTCTTCCCTTGGGTTTGGGGCTCTCTTTCTGTGTCGCTCTGGCCTCTTATTTCCGAACGGGCCGGTGGAGGAATTCGTGGTATCTCCTTTCCGTCTTCGCCCTCTTTCCTCGTTACGGACTCTTTCTTGCCGGATTCTTCGGGTTCCTCGTTCCGCTCATACTTGCAGGCGCGCCGGGACGGTCACGCGATATCGACGTCATCGTCCGAACGCGGGTCATCGTTCTAGGAACCGCGCCAAGCCTCTTTTTCCTTCTCCTTTTTGCCTTTCTCGAACAAAAAACCGCGCTCTCCCTCGCGCTTCCCACCTTGGCTCTTTCCGCCTTCGAACTCTTCTTTCTGGCGGGGCTTCACCTTCGGTCGGATCCCGAGCACGAATTTACCTATTCGGAGGTGCGGGTCTTCGTCCGGCGGGGCCTCTTTCTCGTTGTGCTCTTCAGCGCGGTGCCTCCGTTTCTTCCGATACCGTATTTCTTGACCTTGGCTCGGATTGCCCTCTCCGGAGTCTCTCTTCTTACCGTCTTTCTCCTTATTCTTCTCCTGAATCACTTCGACTCCCGAAGTATGCGGATGTTCCTCGTGCTTTTGCTGGCCTCTTTTCTGGCCGGTTCCGTAAACCAAGTCTTCGGTCCGGTCTTCGCGAATCCCACGATTATCCCCACTCTTCGTCTCTTCTCCCGCGGCACGCTCGTCCTCGCCTCCCTCTTCATCCTGCGACAATATCTGCGATGGGGATTTCCCGTTATTCAGGTGATGGTGATGTTCGTTGTGGCTGTTGCTTCGGCGACCTTTGTCCTGCTCGTGCTTTTTCTCCTGCAACCGGCTCCCTTTCTCCCCTTTCCCCGTTTTTCTTCAATGGCAACAACGGCGATTCTTCTCCTCGACAGCATCGTCTTCCTGTCGCTGCCACCGGTGCTCTTCAACTACGGACTTGGCACTATGAAAGTGACGTGGGCCCTCTTTTCCTTCGGAATTCTCCTCGAAGGTTATCCGGATTTTCTGCCGGCGATAACCCCGCCGTCTCTTCATTACGTCGTATCCTTTGCGGGAACGAGTCTTGTTGCGCTGGCATTTGGCTGCCTTTGGAAATACTCTGATGTTCTCATCCGCGGCGTGACAAAAACGCTGGTACAGATGGAGGAAAGATGATTTCCGTCGAGACAATCCTCGAGGCCAAACAGGCGGAGGTGGAACGTCTTCGGAAGGAGCGCCCGTGGGAAAAGCGTTCTCGGAGGCGGGGGCGATATTCCTTTCGGAAGGCGTTGGCACGTGACGGTCTTTCCATCATCGCCGAGATCAAACGTTCCTCTCCGTCCACCGGTTCCTTTGAGGTCGAGCCGAGGCCGGTGTTGGAGGCATACGAGGCGGCCGGAGTCGACGCCCTTTCGATCCTCTCGGATCGACATTTTGGAATGAGCCCGGAGGAATTCGAAGACCTGGCGGCGAAGACGTCGCTGCCCGTTCTCCGCAAGGATTTTCTCCTCGCGCCCGAACAGATCCGCGAATCCGTAGTGCTCGGAGCCGACGCCGTTCTCGTCATCGTCGCTTTTCTCGAGGACGCGGTCCTAGAAGCCCTCTTGGACGAGGCACGCGACGCGCAACTCGATGTTCTCGTCGAGATCCATTCGGCCGAGGACCTGAAACGCCTTCCACGAAACACCGAGATCGTCGGGATCAACAATCGCGATCTTTCGAGTCCTTCGTACGAAACCGATGCAAATCGAGCGCGGGAACTGGCGCGGGATGTTCCTGCCGGCTACCTTCTTGTCGCCGAGTCAGGCTATGAAAGCCCGGAGGATCTGCCGCAGCGGGCCGACGCCGTTCTGATCGGTGGCGCTTTTCTCCGCCATGTCCGGCGATTCGGCGAGGTAAAGAGCCTCGTCGAGAAATTTCGGACGAGCCGCGCCGGGGATCCCCGATGAGGTACGAACAGGTGGAAAGGGTTTGCGTGGTGCCGCCGCGGATTCAGATCAGGCTTTTTTCTTTCTCCGGCGTGACGATCTATTCCGATCGCCGCCATCGCGTTCCTGTTCTTCAACGGATTGTCCTGGGAATCGAGGTCGGCCGTGTGGTGCTTCTTCACGGTCCTCGAGGGTCCGGAAAGAGCCTCTTTCTCCGTACGCTTTCCGGGAGGTGGCCCCATTTATCGGGAGATGTCAAGGTTATGCAATTCCGCATCGGACCGGGCAGGGGGATTTTTCGAAACAGACGGCTTCGGAAAGTCGTGGGGTATCTGCCGCAAACGGGAGGCTTCCTCCCGGAACGAACGCTGAGGGAAAATCTTCTCTTTCGCGGCCGACTCCTCGGTCTCGGCGAAAAAAGACTGAAAGACGATGGTGTGAAGGAAGCAGCGGAAACCTTCGGGCTCGATCTCGGCTCTCGAAGGCCGCTTGGCGCCTTCTCCTATCGCGAGCAGAGGTTGGCGGCCGTCTTTCTCGTGACCGCGTTGCCCTACCCTATGCTCGTTCTCGACGAGCCTTTCCTGGGACTCGCTCCCGCGGAAGGCCGCCTCATCCTTCAGCGAATTCTCGCTCTGCGGGAAGCAGGAAGGGAGATCGTGGTGGCCTTGAGCGATCCGGAAAAGGTCGAGGCTCTGGAGGGAATACGGTTATATATCGAGAACGGCGAGGTTTATAGAAGCGTAACCGAGGCGGGAGACGGCCGAGGAGAAATACCGTGATGCGCTTGCTTCGCTTTACGGCTCGCGAGATTTTCCAGTCCGTGAAGGAAAATCCCGCGGCCTTCGTCGGGGTTGTTCTTCTGACCGCCGTTCTTTCCCTCGCAACCGTGACGTTGCTCATCGTCTCCGCGGAAGTCGACCGCCGACTCACCGAACGAATGAAGGGATTCGAGTTGGAAATCGTTCTCGAGGGAGAAGAGGACGCCGTCCCCGTTTCGTCCCGTGTCTCCAGCCTCCCTTGTGTCGAGTCGATCGAATATTTTTCGAGCGCCCAGACGTTTGCCTTCTTCCGGGAAGTGGCGGGTGACAGCGTCGCGCAGGGGATCGAAAACGCCGTTGATGCTCCCGCCGTTCCGCCGTTCATCGAGATGGCGATCGATGCTGGCGCATGTTCCCCCGAGCGCATTGCTTCCCTGTTGCAATCCGGACCGGGAGTTCGTGAAGTGATCTATGCTCGGCGCGGTTATCTTCGGGCCGAGCGGGACCGTCGGCGCTTTTCCTCCGTTTTGGGCATCGTACGCATTGTGTGGGTCGCCGGACTTCTCGTGGTGATCTTGATAGCCGGAAGACTCCGTTTCGCGTTACGGAGTTCGGTGATCGCCGTGATCCGCTCTCTCGGGGGAAGCGAGCTCGCCGTTCGGGGTCCGCTGATCGGCGAGGGTGCCTTGATCGGAATTCTCGGCTCCGAATTCGGTTTACTTCTGGCCTATCTGCTTTTCAAAATCTATTCCCGAGGAACACCGTTCTTGTCGAGCCTCCGTCTCGACGTCACCCCGGCGGCCGCAACCGTCGTCCTTTTCTGCGGACTATGGGGGCTTGCGGGGGCGATTTCGGGCGCGGAGAGCGGCCGAAATGGGGAGTGAGTTTTTCGGTTTTATCTCCCGAACTCCAGGTGTTCTTTCCCGATGTTATTCACAACAGCGCCGTCGGCGGCGCAACCATTGCGTTCCCCGATAGACGCGCCGGGCGACGCTTCGTCCCGCGCGGCTGTCGATCATCCAACGGAACGGCTTCAGGCGGGGTGCCATCGCCACGGCGCGCGCCGCCGCGTCTCCTCCCGAGAGAACGCGACCGTCGGGCTCAACAATCACGAATGATGTTCGGCAGGCTTCGTTCGCCTCGGGCGCCAGCTTCTTTTGGAGAGGCGACCCACAGGGGACAACATCGAGATCCTCGAGTGGAATCTGCTTCCGCAACAATGCCGCGAAGTTCCTGCAGAGCCCGCAGCGGCCATCGTAAACGGCCACGGGAACGCGCCCCTCTTTTGGAGTCCTCTGTTCCATTTCAGAATCCCTATTTTGCCAAAAAAAATTTCCAAAGGGAAAGATTCCGAAGGGGAGAAACGAAAACCGGGATCAAGCAAAGAGGTTCGGGGGGAAAAAATTTTTCGAGAGATTTCGGCAGACTCCATCGAGTTTCGAAGTCCGGCAGCCCACACTCCGGATACAAAGATGTTTCTCGATAACAGCGAGACAGGAAAGAATAGTTTGAAACGCCTTCTTAATCGCGGCCTGCCGGGGTTGACGGCCGGACTCTTGCTTGCTCTCTATCTTCCCCTTGCCGCGGGCCACGTCTGTTCTCATCCCACGGCGGTTCCCACGAAGATAATGATCCGCGCCGGAACCATTCTCGCGTCCGGCGGCTTCTGCCTCTCAATCCTTTGGACCGCCTTGCTCGCGTGGCTTTTCAAGGCGGAGACGGAAAATATGATCGAAGCATGGCTGCCGTGGGGGGCGGTGCTTCTTCCTTGGGGGATTTTTCTTTTTCCCGAGGGACGGTACGGGATGACGGGGACGCCGCTGGGACCAGCCAAGCATTTCCTCTCCGCCGCGTGGATTTTCGGAACGGGAACAGCCACCGCGCTTCTTATGAAGCATACCCTTCGAGAAACAACAAGGCCTGACGCCAAGCGCCTTATCTCCGCCCTCTTTTTCGGTGTCTTTCTCCTTTCGTTCGCGGTCTCGACGCAGCCGCCGAACGAATCCGACGAGGGAGATTATGTGGCGGCAGCGCTGGGAATCGCCGACCACGGCGTTCCGCGTGTCGATGGAGTGACAAGGGAAGGAAAAATGACAGAATTCTACTTCGGCAAGATCCCGTCTTCGTTCACGTGGTACACCTTCAACCTCGAAAGAGGCACGCCGATTTATCTTTGGTCGAAACGTCCCTTCGGATACCCCCTGCTGTTGGCTCCCTTCGTCGCGGTTGCCTCCCACGTTCCCGTGCCGATGGTCCGATGGTGGATCGCCTATCTTCCCACGCTGTTTTCCTACGCAATCGGAATCTTCTTCCTGACGAAAATGCTTGTTGAATTGGATCTTTTTTCGCTCCCCGTATTCATCGCGGTCGGTTCCATGACCCCCTTTCTCTATTACACGACGAATACCCAACCGGAAGGCCTTTTTTTCGCGATTGTCCCCGCCTTGATGTTCGCACTCGAACGAATTATTCGGACCAATGCCGATCCCTTTCCAGGCAGCTTTCTGGCAACGGTCACACCAATCTTTCACGAACGCCTCGGGCTCGTGGGATTGCCGTTTCTGATTGCGTTCTTCTGGTTCTCTCGGAAGCGCCGCCGGGTTCTGGCCGGACTCGGTCTCGGGGCGGTTCCGTCGTTCTTGGGCTTGGCGGCGATATTTGGTTTTTCCTTTCCCCACCATCTCCCGCACGCCTACGGCCTCAAGGGAGTGCATTTCTGGGAGCCGACTCGATGGGTCCGCGCGATCTACGCCCACCTCTTTTCCGTCGAGATCGGGCTCTTCGTCCATCTTCCCCCCTGGCTCGTTCTCTTGTTTCCCTGGCGACGCCGGAGGATAGCGGGGGAATCACGATGCCGGAATGAGGAGCGGCGCCTGGTGCGCTCCTTCCTCTGGATATCCCTGCTCTACCTTGCGGTGATTATCACCTATCCCCACACCTTCGATTCCTGGCCGCATCTGAGATACCTCATTCCCGTTCTTCCCTTGTGGATTCCTTTTTGGGCCGTGAAAGTGAAGGTGTTTTGCGGAACGAGGCGTGGAGAACGAATCTTTTCACTTCTTCTCGGCGTCCAACTTCTGTGGGACTGGATTTTCCTCTCGGTGCCGCACCTTTGGCGCTGGGTCGTCTTTGGATGACGGCTTTGTAGAATACGGTCTTGTCGAAGTGAGAGGAGACAATTCTACGGGCCGCCGGACGCCAAGCCCCCTTTTTTCCACAAGGTTCTTTCGATTTCGTGTATGCTTCTTCTTCCGAAAGAGAAAATCGTTTCGATGAATGAGGACGTGAAATGCTGGAAGAATGGAGCCGCGAGGGGTCGAAACCGCTGATCACGGCGCTTCTGACGCCTTTCGACGAAGACGGAAACGTGATCCAAGGTGCGTTGGGGCCTTACCTTTCGTTTCTCGAGGAGAGGGGAATCGATGGCGTTTTGGTCTTGGGCAGCACGGGAGAATTTCCTTCTCTCACCTTCGATGAGAAGTGTTCGATTTTGGATGAAGTGATGATGTGTCGAGCAGGATTGAAGGTGATAGCCGGATGCGGTTCTACGGCACTGTGGGAGTCCCTTGCTCTGGCGGAATACGCGCGAAGAAAAGGTGCCGATGCCCTTCTTCTTCCTCCGCCGTATTATTTCCGCACCATCAAGGATGACGGATTGGAACGTTTCTTCGCGTCCTTCCTCGAGGAGGCCGGGCTCCCGGTCATTCTCTACCACGTGCCGATGTATACGGCGATTCCCCTCTCGCGACCGTTGTTGGAGCGCTTGACACGCTTCGAAAGCCTGTGGGGGATCAAGGATACCGGAGGGAATCTCCGCCAAACCGCCCGTTATCTTGCCGCGCCTCCGGGACGCGTTCTTCTCGGTTCGGATACGATGATTCTGAGCGGTCTGAAGTTGGGGGTTCAGGGGATCATCTCGGCGGGAGCAAACATCCAGGGAACGCGTATTCGGGAGATCATCGAGAAATACGAGGAGGACGAATCAGCCGCCGCGGTACTTCAAAAGAGAGTGGCGCTTGTAAAAGAACGCCTTAAAATTCTTCCGACCGCCGCCGCGATGAAATACTGGCTTACACTCGAAGGAATCCCGCTCGGAACGGTTCGTCCCCCTCTGATGCCGCTTTCGAAGGAGCAGAAGAACTACGTTCGAGGACTTCGCGACACGACCGTGGAGTAACGACGGGCTTCTATCCCTTCTTCAACCACGCCATCATCTTGCGCAGCTTCGCTCCCACGCGTTCGATCAATTCCTTCTCGGCGGCCTTTCGCATCTTGTGAAAGTTGCGTTTCTTGTTGACAGTGGCTTCCCTGACCCACTCCTTTGCAAACTTTCCTGACTGAACGTCCCGGAGAATTTTCTTCATCTCCCGGCGCGTGCGGTCCGTGATGATCCGAGGACCTCGCGTATAATCGCCATATTCCGCGGTATCCGAGATCGAGTAGCGCATCCATTGGAGTCCCCCCTCGTTGATCATGTCCACGATCAATTTCATCTCGTGGCAGCATTCGAAATAGGCCACCTCCGGTTGATACCCGGCTTCCACGAGCGTATCAAAGGAGCTCTTTATCAGGGCCGTGATTCCGCCGCACAGAACCACTTGTTCGCCGAAAAGATCCGTCTCCGTTTCCTCGGCGAAGGTCGTCTTGATGACGCCGGCCCGTGTCCCGCCGATCGCCTTGGCGTAGGAGAGAGCCAGCCGCAAAGTCGTCCGTGACGGATCCCGTTCGACCGCGACGAGCATCGGGACGCCTTTGCCGTCAGCAAACGTTCTCCGGACCAGGTGTCCCGGCGCTTTTGGAGCCATCAGAAAAACGTTGACGCCCTTCGGAGGGTCGATCAGACCGAACCGAATGTTGAATCCATGGCCGAATCCCAACGTTTTCCCCGGAGAGAGATGCGGCAAAATGTCCTCGCGATACACCGCGGCTTGTACCTCGTCCGGAAGGAGGACCATGATCACATCGGCCCTTTCCGAGGCTTCCGCGACACTGACCGGCTTGAAGCCGTCCTTCACCGCTCGGCGGTAATTCTCCGAACCCTTTCTCTGCGCCACGATCACATCGACGCCGGAGTCGCGCAGGTTGAGCGCGTGCGCGTGCCCCTGCGAGCCGTACCCCAAAACCGCAACCGTCCGCTTGCGAATCAGACGCAAATCCGCATCCTTTTCGTAATAAATCCTGGCCATTCCTTCGCCTCCTCAATAATCTTTCAAATTCATCGGATGCGACTTTCCGCATCCTAAAAACTTGGCTTCCTTATGTTCTCTTCCTTCTCCCCTCCATGCCGCCTCTCGCGCGCGTTTCTCCGCCCCTGTTCAAAGAGGATCTCTCAGCGTCTTTCCCCGCGCCATCGCGATCTTTCCGGAACGCGCCAGTTCTTGAACATTGTACGGCTTCAGGGCTTCGATGATCGCCGCAAGTTTTCCCTCGGAACCGGTGATCTCGATCACGAGATTACGCGGGTTGAGGTCGACGACCTTTCCGCGGAATATTTCGACGATCTGGAAGACCTCGTTCCGTTTCTCCGGCTCCGGCTGCACCTTTAAAAGAATCAGTTCCCGTTCGACGATGTCCTGTCCCACGTAGTCCTCGACGCGGACGGTTGTCACGAGCCGATCGAGTTGTTTGACGATCTGTTCGAGCGTCTCGTCATCGGCCAGAACCACGATTGTCATCCGCGAAAGCGTATCGTCCTTGGTTCTTCCGACGGTGAGAGAATCAATGTTGAATCCGCGGGCGGCGAAGAGCCCCGCGATCCGCGCCAAGACCCCATGCTGGTTTTCCACCAATACCGATATGGTGTGCCTTCGAACCATAAGGTCGGACTCTAGACCTGCTATTGTCTTCCTTCAAGAGGAATTTTCGATGAAACAGTCCCGTGCGAAATCTTCGCAGTGGACAAGACGAATCGGTTTCTGTAAGTTCACCAACGTGGTTTATGCCGTTTTTCGCGCTGGCGGAAGGAATTGAAGGAGAAGGCGATGGTTTTCTTGGGCCAGGATCGTGTGAGTGGTTCGGAAGCGATGGAGAAAAAGGAGACGACCGGCGAAGGCACCGCGGACTCCCTTTGGGGGCGAAACTTCCATGGGTGATGTTTCAAATATTTTTCCCGGGGGCCAACTCGATCATATTGCTTATGCGGTGCGTTCTACCGACGCCGCGATAAGGTTTTTTTCGATTTTTTATCCTGAAATAAGGACTTACAAGAAGCTTGAGCCAGAACAAAAGGTTTTCATCACATATCTTGGAGCACCCTGGACTGACCACAAGATTGAACTTGTCGAACCGGCGGAGAAAGGGAATCCGGTCGAGAATCTTATTGAAACACGAGAGAGCCAACTGTATCATATTTGCTTCGCGGTAACGGATTTTTCGCGAGATAAGGAGCGGCTTCAGAAGCAGGGGTTCTTTCTCGTAACGGAACCATTTGCGTCGCAAGTGACGCCGGGTTTCTGGGCGGCTCACTTTTTCCATCCGCATGTTGGTTTAATAGAGATCACGGGTCGGAAGAGGGAGGGACAATGACGAAACAGAATTCGAGCGACATATTCGCGGAGTTGAAAAACGTTTTGGCGACTTTACCATTCCACCTTTCGGATATCGAGAAATATTCGCTTTCGACGGAGATCAGAAATTTACCAGGGTGGGATTCTTTCAAGCATTTAACCTATTTAATGGCGATTGAGGAGCGTTTTGATATTGAAATCGGACCGGAGGAGTTCAGGGAGATAGGAACATTTTCAGACCTCGTCGATTATGTGGAGAGAGCAACGGGCTGAATCGAGAATATGACGGTATATGAAGAACTTCTGGACGTTTTAAGAAGCTTGGGGTTGAAAGAAGGAGACGTCGTTGCGGTGCACAGCGATGCTTCCGCTTTCGGAGTGCCCAAGGATTTACGCCCTTTGGTCGCGAAAGAGGGGGTTGAGGCGCTGTTCAGGGTCTATACTGAGACGCTCATCGCTGCGGTGGGAAGAGCCGGAACGTTATTGATGCCGACCTTCACATATTCGGCGTGTTCCGGCGAACTTTATGATGTCGCGGAGACCCCCTCCACGGTCGGAGCGCTTACCGACTATTTTCGTCGCTATCCGGGAGTAAAGCGGTCGCGCCATCCGATCTTCTCCTATGCGGGCTTGGGTCCGGCCGCGGATGAATTGTTGCGAATCGATAGTTACGAGTGTTTTGGACCGAAGTCCTTTTTCGCTAAGATGTTCGAACACGACTTTCTCTACTTGATGTTTGGGATACCCATCCAAAAAGGGGCCACGTGCGTCTATGCTTCGGAAGAAAAATATGGCGTGCCCTATCGTTATTACAAGGATTTCTGGGGACCGATCAAGGACGGTACGGAGGAATTTCGAGTCAAAAGCCGTTACTACGTTCGATATCGG
The DNA here is from genome assembly GCA_003697085.1 of Candidatus Hydrogenedentota bacterium. Lineage (GTDB taxonomy): Bacteria > UBA8481 > UBA8481 > UBA8481 > J006 > J006. The sequence continues at coordinate 56,278 of RFFU01000078.1, read as the reverse complement.
GAACTGGACATAGATGACAGCTGGCAGGATTTGGAAGAGGAACTCGTCCGCCGCGATTTGGCCCGCAGAACGACGTTTCATGGAGCGCCATTGGTGCTCTTCCGAGCGCGAGATATAGATCGCGTCATAGGCGAGAAACTGAAAGAAGATCGCTTTTATCTGATCTCCTTTTTATCGCGGCCGAGGGAGCAGAGAAAATGGCTTCGAACGGCGCGTTCGCGTGTCAAATACGAAAACGTCGGGACCGTCAAGAAGACATCGGATTTTCCACGGCTTCTCCGGGAATACGATGAAATCCGGCCGGTGGGAGATGGGTTGGTGGTCTATGGCTCGAAGGTGACGCGACTCTTCTCTACTCTCGATTTTTTTATTCTTCAGATGGCAAAAGAACTTGGAGCGAAAGAGGTAAAGGTTCCGGCGATTCTCGACCAAACCAATGCCGCACGAAGCCAGTATCTCAATTCCTTTAAACACCAAGCCCTTACGGTGCAATCCGTGCTTCCCGAAAGCCATTTCAGAGGTCTAGCGAGTCCAACAGTATGCTACCACATATTTAGCTCTTTGGCGAAAAAAAGGGTTCCTCATAATGGTTTGATTTTTACTTCGGCTTCGAATTGTTTTCGAAATGAACAGAGCGAGGGTGATATTCTCGATCGGCTTCGCAATTTCTGGATGCGGGAAATCGTTGTCGTCGGTGATGCCGCTTTCTGCAAGGAACGACTGGAAGAAATTCTGGAGAAAACTCGGTTGTGGTTTCGGGATATCCTCGATCTCGATTTTGGGATCTATACCGCGGCCGACCCGTTTTTTGGTGAGGATTCCAAGATCAAGCAATCGGCCCAATTACTGGAAGAATCGAAAATGGAGTTTCGATTAACCATACCACATCTCGGAAAACGCATCGCGGCGGTTTCCGTTAACAACCATGGACAAGTATTCTATTCGCGGTTCGAGTTCGAACTTTCCGCTCCGAACGATGTTCGGCGCTGTTCCGGGTGCGTCGGCTGGGGATTTGATAGGATTCTCTATGCACTTATGGCGCAGAAGGGCGTCGACTTGGACAACGAATACTATCGCGAAGTGGAGCAAGTCCGTCGGCGTCTCGAGGAGGAACAAACCGGCCGGCAAATATCGCGTGATTGTTGAGAAGATTGGACTGACATCATTGCAGGAAATTTTATGCGGTGACGTTAAACGTTTCGTGGGAAGAGCGTGGCGGCTTTCAGTTTTCTCCCTCTTGAACGAGAGTGTGATCTCTCCTCTCTACGGGTTTGGGGTAAAACGGCTGATTACTATTGGGTTAGCTTAAAACAGCCGCTCAGAACGTGGGAAGAAAGGAAGAGGACACGGGAAAGCGCCTCGGAAAATCTTCGGTTTTTTATCCTTCCGTTTTGACAGCCCGTCATCGAGGTCCTTCTGAAAAACATTTTGTGGAGGACAATGCCTTCTTGAGTTAGAGGGCGCCATAACGCCACAATTCGAGTCGAACCCTACTCCGGAACAATGGGAGCGATTTTTGGCTGGACGTCCTGTTCCGTCCTTTTTTTGGAGCGAAGAAAAGGTTATTGTTTCGGGAGGAGTCAATAATGCCTAAGATAAAAAGGCGGACAGGAGAGAGAGGGTCTCTTTCCATTGAAATTCTTTCACGATCGGAAGAGTGGGAACGATGAGTGAGATCGTAGCGGTCATCCTGGCAGGCGGGCGCGGAGAACGGCTGTGGCCATGGTCCCGGCGAAGGCGACCGAAACAGTTTCTCTCGGCTCCGGATGGAAAGACCTTTCTCGAGGAGACCTGGAAGCGGATTTCGAAGATCGCCGGGAAGGGTGTTCTCATTACGGGAACGGATCTCGCCCCCCGAGCCGGGGAGATCATTACGGCGGCAGGTTGGGCAAATACGTTGAAGGTTATTGAGGAGCCCTGCGGTCGTTCCACGGCCCCGGCGATCGTTCTTGGAATGCGGGGTGTTTCGAGTGAAGATGTCCTCATCGCCCTACCGGCGGACCACCATATTCCGGACGGGGAACGTTTTCGTGAAGCCGTCTCGGAAGCCGTTGAAACGGCCCGCAACGAGGAAATTATTCTTGCTTTGGGAGTGGAACCCGACCGACCCGCGACCGGATATGGCTACATTATTCCCGGTGAGCCCTTGGGGGGAAGGGACCGGGTTCGGAGAATCGAACGGTTCGTGGAGAAACCGGCGAAGGAAGTGGCTAGGAAGCTCCTTGCCAAGGGTGCTCTGTGGAACGCGGGTATCTTCATCGTGCGTGCGGGGGTGTACGAGGGGCTTCTCGAGGAACATCTTCCCGTGTGGGCGGAATTTTGTCGCCGTTATCGGACTACGGGTTCGCTGGACGGCTTTTCCGAATGCCCGAGTATCTCCGTGGATCGCGGCATTATGGAGAAGAGCGAAAGGACGGGCGTTGTACGGGGGATGTTTCCCTGGGATGACCTTGGTGATTGGGAAGCGGTGAGGCGCGTGCGAGATCCGGACGCGGACGGCAACGTCACGGCTTCCTCCGGTTTCTCGACGCTTCTGATCGATTCGCGAAATCTCGTTCTGGATTCCGACGAGGGGCTTGTCGCCACGATCGGTGTGGAGGACCTCGTCATCGTTCGGCGCGAGGAGATTCTCCTTGTGATGAAGCGCGGTGAGGAACAGAGGGTGAAGGAAGTGCTGGAGAAGTTGCGCGAGAGGGGAGAAGAAAAATGGTTATGACACGCCGCGACATCATCGAAGTGGGAAGACGCCTTTGGCAACGGGGACTCGTTTCCGGAACCGACGGCAACCTTTCGATCCGAATGAAGAACGGAAGAATCCTGGCCACGGTGTCCGGGGTGGCAAAGGGCTTCTTGAAGGACGGCGACATCGTGGAAATGCGCCTCGACGGGACAATAATCGGGGAACGAAAAAAGCGGCCTTCTTCCGAGATCCGAATGCATCTGACAACGTACCGGCTTCGTCCCGATGTCGCGGCGATTTGTCACGCGCATCCGCCGTATGCGACGGCGTTCGCCGTGGCGGGTCGCGGGATTACCGGTTGTGTCATACCCGAGATCATTGTTGCGTTGGGAGCGATTCCGCTTGCGCCTTACGCCACACCCTCGACGGAAGAGGTTCCGGAATCGATCGAACCATACATTCGCGGTGCCGACGCCGTTTTGCTCGAGAATCATGGCGCGCTCACCGTCGGCGCGGACCTTTTCGAAGCGCTTTACAAGATGGAATCGCTCGATCATGCCGCCCGAATTCTTCTCGCTTCAATGCCGCTGGGAGGTCCGCACGCCTTGAACCCGGAACAGGTCGCAAAATTGAGGGACACACGCCGCCGGCTCGGATTCCAAAATCCCGCTCCCTTGTGTAACGAAGATGAGCCCTACTGAGGAAAAGATTGATACCGCGGCGTTGTTGGAACGTTTGAAAATGGTGCGGGAGCGGATTCGGCGTGCGGCGGAACGTTCCGGCAGGTCGCCGGATGCGGTACGGTTGATCGCAGTGAGCAAGGGGCATGGAGTCGAGGCCGTGCATGTCCTCAAAGATGCCGGGGTCGAGGATTTCGGTGAGAATTATCTCTCGGAACTCGAAGAGAAGGCTTCCGTTATACCGGCGCGGTGGCATTTCCAGGGCCGACTTCAACGAAGAAAGATACGGACAATTCTCAACTATAGTCGTTCTTTATTATCTGTCAGTCGGGAGGAAGAGATTCGGGAGATTGAGAAGCGGGCTTCCGAGCCGGTTGAATGTTACCTTGAGGTTAACGTTGGCGGGGAAGAGACGAAGGGGGGGGTTCCTCCCGACCGTTTGGGGGCGCTCGTCCGTGCGGCGCGCGAAGCGACGAAGATACGTTTGTGCGGATTGATGACGATTCCGCCGTTTGCCGAGGAGGCGGAAGAGAGCCGAAAATATTTCGCTCTTTTGCGGGATTTGGCTCGCGAGTGGGAGATCGAGGGGCTTTCAATGGGAATGTCGAACGACTTCGAGGTGGCGATCGAGGAGGGGGCGACGATGGTGAGGATCGGTACAGCGCTCTTCGGCCCGAGAAGAAAATAACGCCGAACTTCTCGATCCAAAAGTCGAATTTTGAAAAGAAAAGAAAAGACGCGCATTCAAGACAACCTTCTTCCGTGCCGACATAATGGAGAGAGGGAGCGGCACGGCAAGAACGGAACGTTCCCGAGAAAAGAGAGCGTGGAGCCGCTGATTTGAACCAGAATACACTTCTCAAGCAAGCCTTTTTTCTCGCGGGAGTCGCCGCTGTTCTTTTGAGTTTTTCGCGGGGAGCGTCATCGTTTGCGAAGCGGGAGGAGCCGGCACCGCTCGAACCGGCGTTGGCGTTGACGGGAATGGATCTGGACTATCCCGCGGGCGATGGACTCGAGATCAACGCTCTCAAGAAGGTCGAATTCCATTTGATCGAAGGACGGGAATCCGAGGAGCCGGAGGAAGACTGGGGCGGGGGGTACGCGGAAAAGACCCCCGTACAGAAAGCCAAAAAGACGAAATCCTCTTCTGCCCACCAACCTACCTCCCGTCGTGTTCGAATGGTGATTCACAAGGTGAAGAGAGGCGAGTCGTTGGGGCGAATCGCGCGGAAATATGGAGTGGATGTGGCCACGATAATGAATGTCAATGGACTCCGATCAACGGTGCTGAGGCCGGGAAAGAGATTGAAGGTACCGAACCGAAAGGGAATCCGAATTCGCCTCCGGCGGGGAGAGAATCTTTGGACTTTGGCTCGTTACTATCATGTGAAGATCGGAGATGTCGTTGAGGCGAACGGATTGAAGGATGCGGGAAACGTCCGTGCGGGACAGTATCTCTTTCTTCCCGGGGCAAAGGCGCGCTCCGGTCATGGTCGGGAGGGCTCGGTGAAGTACTATTGGCCGATTCGCGGCGGCAGGTTGAGTTCGCGGTTCGGATACCGTCGTCATCCCATCACACACAAGGTGCGGTTCCACGCCGGAATCGATATCGCCGCGCCGAAGGGGACAGTCGTCCACGCGGTCCGCGGTGGCCGCGTCATTCGTGCCGGCTATGTTCGCGGTTATGGTTATCTCGTGGATATCCACCACGCGGACGGAACGATCACCCGCTACGCCCATAATTCGAAGATTCTGGTGAAGCGGGGACAGAGGGTTGCGGGGGGGCAGCCGATTGCACGCGTTGGTTCGACAGGGCTTTCGACCGGCCCGCACCTGCACTTGGAGGTTATCCGCGGCGGAAGACGGTTGAATCCTCTGAAAGCCTGGAACGGTGCGTTACGCCGCGGATAACAGTTGACAAAAGGGGGAATTTTCTTCCTCAAACCCGTTTTCTCGGCGATCGACGATTTCGGCCACGAAAAAGAAAAATGGATTCATCAGTAAAATTGGCGGGTGGGAGATGGTTGTCTCTCTTTGGCAATGAATGGGATGTATGAGAAAGCAAATCAAGAAATCCGAATTTCGAAATTCGAAATAAATCCCAGCGGAACTTCTGCAACTCGCATTAGGAAGCCACTGAGAACCCAGAGGACACCGAGAAGTCACAGAGGAAGAGGAAGTGTAAGCCCCGAAGAAAAGGCTTTCCCTGGGCGAAAGTAGGAAAGAGAAAAAGGCGAATGCATAATATCCGAGGTTTCCTTTCGGAGTTCGAATTTTACCGATCCCTCACCCAAAAATACCTCCGAAGAGCCAAAAAAAGGAAGAAGTCCTTCGTTTCTTCTGCTAATATGTTTTTCTTCTCACGGGAGGTGCGTTTCTTCTCGAGAGGAGAAATCTCTGGAAAGGCCGGTTGGAGATTTTATGCCTAAGATGACACTAACGGAGAAGATTCTTTGCCGGAAATCCGGACGTGCGGAGGTGCGGCCGGGGGAGAATGTCTGGGTGAATGTGGATGTTTTGATGACGCACGACGTTTGCGGGCCGGGGACGATCGGGGTTTTCCGGAGAGAATTCGGAAAGGAAGCGAGGGTATGGGATCCGAACCGAGTGGTACTGATTCCGGACCATTACATTTTTACCACGGATTCTCTGGCGAATCGAAATGTGGATATTCTTCGGGAATTTGCGAAGGAACAGGGAATACGGTATTTCTACGACGTGATCGACGATTCCGAGGGGCGGTGGCGATACAAAGCCGAAAAGGGGCCGTTCAAGCGACAATATGGTTCGCGATACGCGGGTGTCTGCCATTCTGCGTTGCCCGAACACGGGCACACACGTCCGGGCGAGGTTCTGTTGGGGACGGATTCCCACACATGCACGGCAGGGGCCTTCAACGAGTTCGCGACGGGAATCGGCAATACGGATGCGGGATTCGTGCTCGGAACCGGTCGAATTCTTCTTCGGATTCCACCCACGTTGCGCTTTCTTCTCGATGGAGAACTTCCTTCCGGCGTGATGGCGAAAGACGTCATCCTCCATATTATCGGTATGATCGGTTTCGACGGAGCCACTTACAAAGCAATGGAATACGGCGGGGAGGGAGTGGGCGGCTTGACGATGGATGATCGGATGACCATCGCGAATATGGCGATTGAAGCGGGGGGAAAGAACGGAATCTTTCCGTGTGATGAAGCGACGGTGGCGTTTGTGAGGGAGAGAACAGAGGCGGAGGGAACGGTGAGCGAGTTCGAGCCGGTGGAGCAGGATTTGGGAGCGCCGGTGGAGGCGGAGTATCGGATTGATCTTTCCGAGCTCGAACCCTTGGTGGCGTTGCACCCGAATCCAGGAAACCGCCGGAAAGCGCGGGAAGTAACCGACATCAAGATCGACCGGGCATACATAGGTTCTTGTACGGGGGGAAAGACGAGTGACTTTCTCGCCTTCGCCCGGATCGTGAAGGGCAAGGAGGTGAAGGTTCCGACCTTTGGAGTTCCTGCAACTCCGCGCGTTGTCGAAGAACTTCAGAGAGCGCAACTCGGGGAGAAGACGGTGTGGGAGATTCTCGAGGAATCCGGCGTGAGAATGACGGAAAACGCTTCTTGCGCCGCTTGCCTCGGGGGTCCGGAAGATTCCTTCGGTCGGCTCAACTCACCGATGACGTGCATCAGCGCCACGAACCGGAACTTTCCAGGGAGGATGGGGCACCGCGATTCCCGGGTTATTCTGGCATCTCCGGCGACGGTTGCGGCTTCGGCACTGGCCGGTCATATAGCGGATCCGCGGGATTGACGGAATTGTAGCGGGAAGGAGTCGGAAGGATGAAGAGAACGCATCGGATAAAAGGGCCGGCCTTCGTGGTCGGAGACAATATCGATACGGACCAAATTATTCCGGCGAAGTATCTCAATTTGGTGCCGACGATTCCAAAAGAATATGAAGAACTCGGCCGCTATGCTCTGGCCGGTCTTCCGGGCGAAGAATGCTTTGTTCCGGAGGGAGCGGACAAGACGCCGTATTCCGTCATCGTGGCGGGAAAGAACTTCGGTTGCGGGTCCTCACGGGAGCACGCTCCGATTGCCTTGGGAGCGGCGGGGTGTTCGGTTGTGGTGGCGAGGAGTTTCGCGCGGATCTTTTATCGCAACTGCATTGCGACGGGAGAGATCATCCCCGTGGAACCCTCGGGAGAACTCCCGAGGATCCAGACGGGCGACGAAGTGACGATCGATCTCGATGAGAACAAGATGATCTACGAGAAGGATGGAACGATTGTTTCCTTGATGCCCTTGGGAGAAGCGCTTCCGGTACTCGACGCGGGCGGGATATTCAATTATGCTCGACAACATGGATTCCTCGGGTAGAAAAGCGATGGATTTTACGGTGATTATTCCGAAGATGCGCGAGGAGATCGAAGCGTATCGGAAGCGGAAGAATAACCAAGGGAAGAACCTTTCCCTGCGGGAAGCAACGGTTCTGTGGCTCGATCGCTATTACGAAAAATGGCTCGAGAAATATCTCGGGTTGCCCTCGCAAGACCGAGAATCCGCGCTCGAATCCGAAAAGGAGGAGCCGCGCGGCGCCGAACGAAGACGTTTTCGTAGAATTCCGATCGAGATATCAGCGTTTTATCGTGTGCTATGGGTCCCCGAACAACCGTATCGGGAATCGGCGCCCTTAACAGAAACCGGGCATATCAAAAACCTTTCGGCCGGCGGGCTTTACATCGTGACGGGAAGTCGGTATCCGATATCGACGCTTTTGGAAATTCAGTTTGAACTTCCGACGATTCCGGAGTCGATCTCGGCTTTTGCAATGGTCGTTTGGAGTGAGGAGAAGGGCAACGGCCTTTTCGGACACGGCTTGCACTTCAGTCATATCGAGACACGAGATGTGGATTTGATCAATGAGGCCATTATGGAACGACTTCTCGACGCCCCCGTAATCAATTTGAAATCGGAAAAATAAAGAGACCCGACCCAACTGTCTTCGCTTCCTTTGTTCTGCCCGGTTCCCGGGCGAAAAAGAGCCATACGCCCCCGTTCTTTTCATTGCTAAAATGGAAAGAGAATAGGGAGAAAAAGGGGGCCGAGGATGTAGAAGAGAAGAAGCAAACCGATTCCGTGACGAACGAAATCGCGGGCTCGATAATTTCCCGCGGAGGCGATCATAATGTTGACGGTGTAACTGTAGGGCGTGATGAAGGTATAGATTGCGGCGTAAAGGACCGCCATCACGAAGGGCATCGGATCGACTCCGAGAGCCTGAGCGGTGGAGCAGGCCAGAGGGAGAACGATCGCAACCGCTCCGTTGGGCTGGACAAATTGGCCCAGAAGCGAAGCAACGACAAGAATGACAGCGAGGGAAATGCGGGGACCGAAGAGGCTCGCGGAAGCGGCGACCGTTTCGGCGAGGCGATCGGCAAGTCCGGATTCTCGAAAAGCAATCGAGAAGGGGATCAGTCCCGCAATGAGCAGAAGCATATTCCAGTTCACGGCGGTGCGCATCTCGCGCGGTGTCAAGCAGCCGGTCAAAACGACGCAAACCGCGCCGGTAAGTGCGGCCAGAGGCAGCGGAATGACTCCCCAGACACCGGTGACCAATACAGCCAGCATTGTCAAGACGGCGATGGGCAGGCGCGAGAGGCGTTCCATGGGAAGGATATGTTCCCGTCGAAGAATGAAGTCACGATTTTTTTCGAGCAGATTCACGACACCGCGGCCGCCGAGAAGAACCAAGACGTCACCAGGGAGCAGCAGGATGTCGTTTACGCGCCGGCGGCGAAGCCGTCCGCGGCGCCAGACAGCCAGGACGCTGGCACCGAATTTCTCCCGCAATCGTGTTTCGGACACCGGATGGTTGAGGTATTGCGGTCCCACCATCACCTCCGCAAATTCCATCTCGCCCGCGGCATACCCCTCCTTTTGAAGCGTTACTTCCGGCTCGACTTCCAAATGCAACACGTTGGCCAGTGTCGCGACCAACTCGGGTTCCGCGCGAAATAGCACGAGGTCTCCGGCCTGCAACGTGAGTTCGGGGGGGACACGGTAATAGGCCCGGTTTCCCCTCCGGAGAGCGACGATTTCCCAATCATAGGTTTCCTGAACATAGGAACCGGTTGCGGGTTGCCCGATTAAAGGACTGCCGGGAAGAACTCGCGCCTGCGCGAGAAACTCTCTGACGTCCAACGGCATCTCGATGCCCTCCGGCTCCGGCCGTAAAGGCAAGCGCGCGTGGGCGAAGAAGAGGAGATACGTGGCATAAAGAAGGAAGAAGAAGAGCGAGAACCTTAGAGGCGCGAAGAAAGGAATCGTGGAACCCGTAATGTCCTTGTAGAGCGCCGCGCCGAAGATCATCGAGGAGTTGCCGATAACGGTGAAGGTTCCCCCGATCAGGGCGGCGAACCCCAGAGGAAGAAAGAGGCGGCTGGCGGGAATGTTCTTCTCGCGCGAAACCTCGTAAAGGATGGGGATAAAGAGTGCCACGAGGGCGGTGTTGGATATCCAAGCGGAGGAAAAGGCGACGACGGCCAGGACGATGGCGAGGATGCGGCGCGGAGCGGTTGTTTGGAAGAGGTGGCGCGCCAGAAGTGAGACGGCGCCGGTCTTGACCAGCGCTTCCGAAAGGACGAGGAACGCTCCGATCGTGATTACGGAGGCGTGGGAAAATCCGGAGAACGCTTCGCGGAGATCGAGAACACGCGTCAAAGCGAGCGCCACGAGGAGCCCCAACGCAACGATCTCGTTCGGGAAGCGTTCCGTCATAAAGAGGATGATTGCGGCCAGGCCCAAAAGGCCCACAATCGCGGCACTACTCATATTGCCGCCATTTCCAGCGGGTTCCCCAAGCGGTATCGCTGAACTCGATCCCGGCGTTTTCGAGAACCTCCTCGAGTCTTCGAGCCAAGGAAAGGGCTTCTTCACTTTCGGAACGGCGCAATTCCCCGCGAATCTTGAGTATTTCCTCGATCAATACGGCTTCGGGGGAGTGGGTTCGCGCCCCTTCCGGTCGGAGATCGAGGAGTTCGTCGAATTCCTCGATCAACTCCTCGATCCGCACCAATTCCCGCGGTTCAGCGCTGCCGCTTTCAAGATATTCCTCGCCGGCCGCCAGTACATCCTCCACGACATTCAAGGCCTTGACGGTATCAAGGTCATCTTCCAACGCCTCGAGAAAACGGACCCGGGCCGATTTGAGGACGTCCCGAACCCGTTCCCCGGCCTCCGGGACAAGGCGCGCCGGCCGGGGGGCCGCGGCGGAACGTCGGAGGAACCCTTCGAGCCGATCGACAGCGACTCGCGAACGTTCCAAATCTTCCAACCGGAACGTCATCGGTTCTCGGTAGTGCCGCGAAAAGAGATAATGCCTCACGACGGCGGGATCGAACTGTGCGAAGATTTCACGAAGCGTAAAGACGTTCCCGAGGGATTTCGACATCTTGCGGCTTTCTTGAGGAAGATAGACAAGGCCGTTGTGAAGAAAAAAATTAGCGGGAATCTTTCCCGTCAACCCCGCACTCTGGGCGATCTCCGTATCGTGGTGCGGATGCAACAAATCCTCCCCACCGCCGTGAATATCGAAAACGTCGCCGAGAAAGACGCGCGCCATCGTTGAACACTCGATATGCCATCCCGGCCTCCCGCGTCCCCAAGGGGAGTCCCACCCGGGCTCGTCTTTTCGAGACGGCTTCCAGAGCGGAACTTCCGTTCGTTCGGGTGTCAGATTGCGGCGCCGGGCCAAACAGCCGTAACAAGAGATTTTCTCCGGATTGAAATAGACGCCACCGTCCCGGACCACCGCCAATCCGGCCCGCACCAATTCCTCGGCAAAGCGGATCATTTCGGGAATATGCTCGGAGGCTTTCGGTTCGACATTGGCTCGTGGAACCCGCAGGCGTTCGAGATCTTCTTCATGGCGCTGGCGATAATATTCTGCAAGTTCGGCTGGATCGCGTCCCTCCTTCCGCCCCCGTTCGATGATCTTGTCATCGATATCGGTGATATTCCGGACGTAGAGGACCCGCCATCCGTGAAACTCGAAGACCCGCCTGAAAAGATCGAAAGCCGCCGCGGAACGGGCGTGTCCGAGATGGATGTCGTCGGAAACGGTCATTCCACAGACGTACATTCGTACCTCGCCGGGTCTGTGCGGAGTAAATACTTCCTTCTCTCCGGTTAAGGCGTTGAAGATTTTCATGATCCCATCCGGGCTTCGTTGGCGGCGTCTCGATCACGAAGGATATCCGCTCCGACAGCAGCCAGTTTTTCCTCGAAACGCTCATAACCGCGGTCGATGTGGTAGACGCGCGTCACCGTGGTTCGGCCGCGCGCGATCAAACCGGCCAGAACCAAGGCCGCGGAGGCACGCAGGTCCGAAGCCATAACCTCCGCTCCGGAAAGGAACGGTACACCTCGGACGTGAGCCGATTTCCCCACGATCTCAATATGGGCTCCCATCCTCCGCAACTCCGCCACGTGCATAAACCTGTTCTCGAAGATCGTCTCATGATAGACAGATTCGCCTTCCGTTAGAACGGACAGGACCATCATTTGAGCCTGAAGGTCCGTAGGAAACCCCGGAAAGACGGCCGTGCGCACCTCAACAGGCCGAAATCGGTAAGGAGGAGAAACCGTTATCCGTTCTTCCGCATCCTCGACGGCGACGGGAACACCGGCCTGGTCGAGGGTATCGAGGAAGGAGGCGAGCCAGACGCGCCTCATTGGTCGAACGGCGATCCTGCCTCCGGTGATGGCACCGGCCACGAGGAACGTTCCCGCTTCGATCCGATCCGGCATTACAGAGTATTCCCTGGGAGCCAAGGAACCGACACCTTCAATTTCGATTCGTTCTGTTCCTGCTCCGGAGATTGCTCCCCCTTGGGCGTTGATGAAATCGGCCAGATCCACGATCTCCGGCTCGCGCGCCGCGTTCTCGAGAATTGTTCTTCCGGAGGCCAGCGCGGCCGCACACACGAGGTTTTCTGTCGCGCCGACGCTGGGAAAAGGAAGCCGGAAATAACCGCCGCGGAGCCGGCGTGATTCGGCGATCACGTAACCGTGTTCAAGAGTGATCTCCGCTCCCAAGGCCTCCAGACCCGCGAGATGGATGTCGATCGGACGTGTGCCGATCGCGCAACCGCCGGGCAAGGAGACCCGGCCGCGGCCAAGCGTGGCCACGAGCGGGCCCAAGACAAGAATCGAGGCGCGCATCGTCTTCACGAGTTCGTAGGGAGCCTCCGGTCGAACAATGCGCTCCGTGTTCACGGTTACGCGGTTCTCCTTCCGCTCGACGCGCACCTCGGCTCCCAACGTCCGTAGAACGGCCACCATCGAGGTGATGTCTCGAATCATTGGAACATTCTTCAACGTCACCGCGCCACGGCAAAGGATCGTCGCCGCGAGAATCGGAAGCGCTGCGTTCTTGGAGCCGGAGATCGGAATTTCGCCCTTCAGCACTCTTCCACCGTTTACAAGAATCCTGTCCATTCGTCCTCCGCTTCCTTCTCCAATAAACGCCGTGTCGCTTCAACCACATCCGCCCCAAAGAAAACGGATGCGACCGGCCGCGTCACGCCGATAACTGTATCGAGGTCCGAAAATCTTATGCTGCCCCTCCCCGATCTCATAGAGAAACCTTCCGTTTTTTGTAAGGAATTCACCGGTCCGAGCCAAGGCACGGCAAATGATCTCTGTTCCCTTCGCCCCCCCCCGCAAAGCCCCCGGCGGTTCCCAAAGTTCTACCTCGGATGGAAGTTCCTCCGTATCCGAAACATACGGAAGATTCCCCACGATCAGATCGAAAGATTCCGCCTCTTGCGGAAAGAGGTCGGCTTCGATAAATCTCACCCGTTTCGTGACGCCATGCCGCCGCGCATTGCGTTCAGCAATCGCCAGCGCCGAAGGAGAAATGTCGATTCCGGTTATTCGCGCATCCGGCCTCTCGACCGCCAACGCAATCGCGATGGCCCCACACCCCGTTCCCTGATCGAGGATTCTCGGAGTGCGGACACTTTCGAGAAATTCCAGCGCTATTGAGACGAGTTCCTCGGTTTCCGGTCTCGGAATCAGGACATCGGGTGTGACCTCCAGATCCAAACCGCGGAAATTCGCTGTGCCGAGAACGTAAGCCAAAGGTTCGCCTCGCGCCCGACGGGCGATGGAAGAACGAAAGACGGCCGCGACGCGTTGGGTCAGTTCAGGAAGGCGGAGAAAGGTTGGATCGCGCCCGGCGGAAACGGCCGCTGCTTCCAGAAGCCAGCGCGCCTCTCGCCGAAAAAGGTCTTCCGTCCCCGGCACGGGCTCCCCGCGGACCTCGCACCGCGTTCCTTCTCGAAGATGGCGTGCCCCCCACTCGACCGCTTCCGCAACCGTGCGGAACGGCGCTTCCAGTTCCTGCTTTCCGCGCTCCATTATTTCCCCCGGAGAACACGCAAGTCCGTGAACCCGCGTTCTCGTTCAACTCGCGCTCCTCTCCCCCGCGCATTGTTTTCTTTCAATTTCCCGCCTTCTCCATCGCCTCCAGTCTCTTTCGGTCATCCGCCTCCCGCAAGGCATCGATGATCTTCTCGAGATCGCCGTCGAGGACATCCTCCAGAGCATAGAGCGTCAAGTCCACGCGGTGATCCGTCACGCGCCCCTGCGGAAAATTGTATGTGCGAATCCGTTCCGAACGATCACCGCTTCCCACCATCGAACGCCGTGCCGAATCACGTTCCCTTCTCTCTGCTTCCTCCCGCAGCTCCAAAAGTCGGGACCGCAAAACACGCAGGGCCTTCGCCTTGTTCTTGTGTTGGCTCTTTTCGTCCTGACAGGTGACAATCAGTCCGGTGGGAAGATGAGTGACTCTCACCGCGGAATCCGTGGTATTGACGCTTTGCCCGCCTGGACCCTGCGAGCGAAAGACGTCGATGCGGAGTTCGGAAGAATCGATCTTTACATCCACTTCGTCCGCCTCCGGAAGCACCGCAACCGTGGCGGCGGAGGTATGGATTCTCCCGGAAGATTCCGTCCGCGGCACCCTCTGCACGCGATGAACACCGCCCTCATACTTCAACCGAGAATAAGCCCCTTTTCCTGATATGGAAAAGACGATCTCCTTGTAGCCACCGATCTCCGTTTCGTGAGAAGAAAGGACTTCACAGGTATAACCGCTTCGTTCGGCATAGCGGGTGTACATCTTAAAGAGATCCGCCGCGAAAAGAGCGGCTTCCTCGCCCCCTGTTCCCGCGCGGATCTCCATCAGGATGTTCTTTTCATCATACGGATCGGGCGGAAGAAGGCTTTTATTGAAAGCGTCTTTCGCTTTCTCGATCTCCTTCTCCAACCGCCTCGCCTCTTCGAGGGAAAGATCGAGTAGGGCGCCATCGCCGTCCCGACGGGCTTGTTCCGTCATTTCCGAAACCCCGCGTGCTTCTTCGAGCAGATCCAAGAAACGCTGCGCCGCCTTCGCGGGAAGTTCCATCGCGGCCCGCCTCCGAAGGAGATCCGTCAGGGTTTCGGAATGTCCCGCACTCGCCGCGGCCGCGATCCGTTCCTCGATCTCTGCGAACTCCTCGAGGATCTTTTCCGCCCGTTCCCGTTTCGACTCGATCTTCACCGCCGACTCTCCCCCTCTTCCCCACCTGGCCTCTCGGCCGGCGCGGTGTCGTCTGGAAAAAAGAAGTCGGGGTCCTTCAGAGAGAGAGTCATCGGGAGATTCCCCTGGGAGAGTAGAACGTCTGGGCTAGCGGGTCTTGTAGGGATCCGCGTACTTCCTCCGGAATCGCTCCACGCGACCGGCGGTGTCCACGATCTTCTGCGTTCCCGTGTAAAAAGGATGGCATACCGAGCAGATCTCGATATGGATCTCGGGAACCGTGGAACGGGTTCGGAACGAGTTCCCGCAGGCACAGCGAACCACACACTCGTCGTACCGCGGATGGATATCCTTCTTCAAAGCGACACACGCCCTTTCATTGAAACTCTCACCTCGTGTCTCTTCGTGTCTCTCTTTTCGCAAATCCGAAAAACGATCTCGAGAAACAAGTTCCGAGGCGGAGCGGAAATATACAGCCCTTTTACTCCAGGCGCAAGACCTTCGGAGTCTCTTTTTCCCCTTCCGGAAGAACGTCCGCGGGAACACCGCTTCCCGCATCCAACCTCTGAAAGAAGGCTTGAAGCCGGTTCGCATCATCGAAAATATCCGCCCTCTTTCCTGGCGTGACTCCGGGTTCTCGCAATCTCGCCACGATTCCATAACGCGCCAAGGCCGTGAAATCGGCCGGCGGGGTTACAACGAGATAGACCATTCCTCCTTCGCTCGGCGGCAACAGAATCTCTTCCGCCTGTAAGCCGGACCGCGCCGAACGAGCAGAAAGAGTGAGACCCCCGGAGCGGATTTCGGCTTCCGCCGTCAAATCCGCATTGATCGGATAGATGCGGCAGTCCAGAACGACCCCCGAGGGCACGGCGATCTTGAAATACCGTTTTCCACGCGCCAACACGGGTGCAATCTTTCCTACGGGAAGCTCCACGGCCTCGAGCGCCGTTTTCCCCGAGGAGATCGTGTGCGGCACGGCAACCGCCGACCCGCGAATTTCCCTTTCTGCCGCGATGCGTCGAACGCGCAGAGAATAGGTTCCGCGTCGGCCCAAAGGAGTGCTGACACGGATAAGGTACTCGTCTCCTTTCCGCACCCGGATTGCAACCTCTTCGGGAGAAAGACCTTCTCTTCGCGATTCGATCGTGGGATTGCCCGAAAAATGAATCAGAGCCAAGTCCGCTTCCCCCGACGTGGGAGTCAAGCGTACTTCCAAAAGACCGTTCTCGGACGCCGTCCACTTGTAGTAGATATTCCGTGTAACGGTTCCCGTCACGGTCTCCTCTCCGAGGGGAATCGCTGAACCGGGAGTCAACCCCGGGCGCGCCGCTCGAACGGTGCCCCCCGACGTGAACAGGAAGGCGCTCATCAACCACAACAAGGCTGAAGAAACGAATCGCCGGCGCTTCATTTCAGGCTCTCCGTCGCCATCAGGACCGTACCCCTGCCGCGCACTGCAAGGAGGTAATATTCATCGTCCGGCGGATTTACGAGAAGTGTTCCCGTTCCTTCCTCGGTGGAAACGGAAACTGTCTTATCGAAAAAGCCTCGGAGCGATTTCAATCGGAAAAGATCCGCGCCCAAAATCGTGATGCGAAACGGGACTCTGTTCGGAACATAGAATTTTACCGTTATTTCGCCTCCGGATCCCACGGTTAAGGGGACCACCGCGTTGAAGGGAGCCTCCATCGTTACCGGGCCGAGTTCGAGTATTTCGGCGTTCATCTCCCGAGCCCGGGCCGCCCTGCGGTCCTCGCTTTTCTCCCTTTCCTTTTTTTGGAGAGGAACCGTTTCGTTTTCGCTCGATTCCGATCTCTGAGAAGTTTCCTTTCGTTTCACGGCTTCCTTTCGCGGCTGTTCTTCTTCCTTGCTCCCGGTCGTGGTCGAGGAGGAAGGTTTTCTCTCTTGAACCTTCGCGTTCTCCTTCGGGCGGTATTCCGAAGGGGGCTTCTCTTGCGAATTTCCTTCTCCCTCCTCGCCGACGGAGGAAATCACTTTTCGCCGGAAGGCCCCTACATCCGCCGGCGAAACGACCTTCCCGACGCCGTAGGACGTCCAGACCGTCACGACCCCACGGTCATCAGAGCGATGGAGTCGAACGCGCAAGATCCCGTCTTCCGCCACGGGTAAGACAACTTCCTGCCAGCGATTGGTACCGCTGCGAGAGACCCTCGCCTCCTTCGTACTCGCCTCGATTCCTTCCAAACCGTCACCGACGGCCGTTACCCAGACGATGGAACCGCCGGCCACCCGGAACTCGACCACTCCGGGAGCATCCGGCGGGATCACGGCGCGCGCGCCCGCCGGAACCACGGCTCCAGCAGCGGCGGCGGGCGAACCAAGAAACAGAGGCGAACCCGTCAACGCGAGAACCACGAGAAAAAGGAAAAGAATCTGTTTCACTGGCGAATTCGTATTCCGCCGCGAAGCAGTGCCGTCGTCCACCCCCGAACCCGATCTTTTCCATGAGAGACAGCGTATCGAAGACGCGAAATCGATTTTTGAAACGGTGCTCATTCCGGACGCCAGATGATATCATACCCAGACTTCTTCCTTCCGCGCAACAGCATTGTTTACCTTCCGCGCAACAGCATTGTTTACCGCCGCGACTTTTTGACACTTCGTCCGGAGGTTGCACTGCTTCCGATCGGAGGCCTGCAAAAATTCGGTTTCTCTCTTTCCCCGCCTTGTGTTGTTTCCTTATTCGGACATAATGCCCGCGGTTGGAGGAATTGCTATCACCAATGCCCGATTCCAGAATAACAGCCGGAGTTATACTTGCCGCGGGACGGTCCCGCCGAATGGGACGCCCGAAATTTTCGCTCGAGATCCCCTCTTCCGAGGAAGGACCTTCGCGAACCTTTCTGGAAAAAATCACACTCGTCTTCCGCAAAGCCGGTATCGAAACGATCGGCGTTGTCGTCAATCCTTCGGACGAGGTGACGGTTTCGAGGTTGAACGAGGAAAAGCGACTTGGACTGTTGATCATTATCAATCCCGTTCCTGAGGCGGAAATGATCGAATCAATCCGCCGGGCCCGGGAAGCGTTCTCCGACAGAGAGCGTCTTCTGATTTCGCTGGTTGATGTGCCGACCATCCGGCCGGACGCGATCAAGACGATGTTGCAATACGAAACAGCCGACGGTGTCGGAATACTTCTCCCGGAATACGACGACGGATACGGTCATCCCGTTCTCATCACCCGGTCGCTCTACACTTTGCTCGACGATTCCCTTCCGCAAGGCTTGAAAACGATTATCCGGGAGAAACCAGCAATGGTTGAGAGGGTTCGAATCGAGGGGCGCCAGCCCCGTGACATCGACACGCCCGAGGATTACCGGCGGTTTCTTGCTTCACGCATCGGACCTTGAAGCGGAGGAATACCGAGTGGTAAATTTCACTTCCTTCGATTCACGCCTCGATCCAATCTCCGTAAGAGCGCACGGCCGACCGTGCCCCCCCTGGACCGAAAAATCGATCGTGGATTCTCTAGACCGCAAAATCATCATCGAAGAGCGGAATCCGAAGCCGGCCCGAACAATTCCGCCTAATGGAATTGTTTCGCGCTTCAGCCGATAATGCTCCGTGCACCGAATTTCAGGACATCGGAGCGCGCCGGCTGACCAAGATGTCTCCGAGAAGGACGCCGTCGAGTTCGGAATTGTCCAAGGTGAAGAGGGCTTCCTTCGGGCCGAGCACGATCGGATATCCGTGCAAATTGAAACTCGTATTCAAGATCCCTCCGACTCCGGTTATCTTCTCGAATTCCGAAATAATCGCGTGGTAGATCGGATTGTGTCGTTTTTCGAGGCTTTGCGGTCGGGCGGTTTCATCGGCGGGATGCAACGCCGCCGGAAGCTCCCGTCGTGCTCGGGCGGTGGAATCAAAGGCCATCGTCATAAAAGGGGCCTTCAAACCTTTCGGATTCACGATGTATTCGCTCTCCCGCTCCGCCAAAATCGAGGGAGTAAACGGCATCCAAAAATCCCGAAACTTGATCGCTTCATTGATCTTTCGCACGGTTTGCGGATGGCGGGGGTCGGCAAGAATCGAGCGATTTCCAAGGGCACGCAGGCCGAATTCCATGCGACCGGCGCACCGCGCGATGATTTTCCCCTCCGCCAGCAAACGGGCCACTTCGGCCGGGGCGACATGCTCCCGAACATCGTACCGTTCCGCCGCTTTCGTCTCCTCGATGACCCTTCGGGTTTCTTCGTCGGTAAATTGGGGACCGAGATAGGCCGTGTCGAGGGGGAGGAGCCGGTCCGCGCTCAACCCTTCCTTCTTTAAAAATTCCCACATCGCCAAGTAGCACGCCCCGAGAGGAAGAGAGGTATCGCCGGCGGCGGGACAGACAAAGATGTCCTCCACTTCATCCATCTGAGCGATCTTCATATCGGCCTTGATGTTTTGGGCGACCCCTCCGGAGAAGATTACGCGGTGCAACCCGGTTTCCGCAATACAATTCCTCACCCAAGCGCAAAGGAGTTCCTCCACCATCTTCTGCGCCGCTCCCGCGATTCCATCGAAACGATGGCCTTCAAGCGCTTTTCGGAAGTGAAAATAGAGGTCGGGCGGTTCCTGATCGAAGACAATCTTCAATCCATCCACCTTCAACACTCGTTCGAAAACGCGATAACTCCTTTCGAGTTCCCTCGCGTTGGCGTACGGCGCCAAGCCCATAACCTTGTACTCGTGTTGCGCGGGCTTCATTCCCAAAAGAAGCGTTACATATTGATAAATGTGTCCGATGTGATTGTCTTTCGTGTGGGCCAATTCGCGGAATCCCTTTTCGGAAAAGATACCGACCGTGCCGTTCGAATAATCTCCGATGCCCTCCGAGGTCAACGAAAGGACTTCTCCACGAAGTGGGCTTCCAAAATAAGCGTAGAACCGATGGCAATCCTCGTGTGTGACCGTACGAACACGCTCCCGAGGCAGGCGAAGGTAGTCCGCCACGGTTTGAAGTCTCAGTTCCTTCATTTTCTCCATTTCCACCGGGTCCATATATCCCTGGAGGATGCCCTCCATCGGATAAAAATCGTCGAAGCGAAAATCCTTCCGATCTTTCCAGAGATCGTAGTAGACGACATTTTTCTTTTCGTATTTCGTGGGATACCAGTAGTCGTGTTGTTCCTTGACCCAATCCTCGACCGAAAAGTTCGCGTTCCTCTTGATCTTCGTGAGGACGGGGTTCCAAGAATGAGAAGCCAGCGCGACCTCATCGAGGTCCGAGGAATCGATCCCCGCTTCTCTCAAGCAATACGCGACGGCTTGGCGGGGAAAGCCATAGTCGCCTTTTAAGCCCGAGAAACGTTCCTCCTGAGCCGCCGCCACGATACGGCCGTCCACCATCAAGGCGGCTGAAGCATCGTGAGCCTCTTGAATACCCAGAATCGCTCTCATTTTTTTTCCTCCCTAAACTCTTTCTTTTCCACAAAACATTGTCCTTTCGAAAAAGCCGGCGGTTTCGTTCGCAACTTCGGAGGTGACAAAAATCTCCCGTCGGAACACATCCTCTGGTGAAAAAGTCGCCGGTCTTATTTTCTTTCAGGCCAAATCGAGCGGTACCAACGAATGTATTCCGGGAATCCCCGCTCCAACGGATACTTGGGTTCGTAACCGATCAATTTTCGCGCTTTTTCGACGCTCAGCGTCCCCCTGTCCGGCGTCAGTTCATCCTTCGGAAGGTATCGGATCTCGACATTCGGAAAGTGTTTCCGCAAGATGTTCGCCATCTGTCCGATCGTCCGCGATTCGCCATAAGTGAGATTGAAGATTTCGTTCCGCGAGGCGGGGGAACGGAGCACGCATTTAATTCCTTCCACGAGATCTCCGATATACGTGAAGTCCAATCTGTCATTTCCATCCCCGTTTACCGAGATATCGAGTCCTCTCATCGCGTTTTCGATGAAGATTTGTCCCACGCGTCGGCTGACGCAACGTTCCCCATACAGAGCCGATGGACGAACGATTGTGTATGGCAAGCCGAACACCTGATTGTATGCGATCACGATCTTTTCTCCCGCGAATTTCAGGGCCCCGTAAATGCCCAAGGGGTTGCACGGTGTTTCCTCCGTAACCTCGCCCGACGGAAAATGTCCATAAACCATACTCGAGGAGAAATAGATGAAATGCGAAACATTCATGTTTTCGCCTCGAGCGAAATCCAGTGCATTTTCCAACGTTCTCAGGCTGTGGTCGAATGTACTGTAAGGATCTTTGTTTGATTTGCCTGCGTGAGCGACGGCCGCGAGATGAATGATGGTATCAGGATCGATGGCACCGAGAAGTTTGGAAAGTGTGTGATAGTCCCGAGCGTCCTGAATATAGAGAGGAATGCCCGCTTCCCTGAGGAGGTCGAGCCGGGAATTCAGAATCGAAAGGTAGAGGTCCTTGTTGGGAATATCATCGGTGACGGTGAAGGCGAGAATATTATTGACCTGGAGGCTGTCCAAAACAAACACCTCCGCCCCTTCTTCTTTCAGAGCCAAGGCCAAATGGTGCCCTATGAATCCCGCACCGCCGATCAGGGCGATCCTCTTTTTCTCGAACTCTTCCATTTTCCCGTCGCGATTCCTTTCAATCAACGAATAGCGGAAATCTCAACCGCCTTGCCCTCACGGGCCGATTCCTCGATCGCAAAACAGACAGCCATTGCGTCAAAGACTTCCTCTTCGGAAATCAATAAAGGGGCTCTATTCAACACGGCCTCGACGAAATTGTAAAGCAAATCCCCCTTCTCGATTCCCGGATACGCCTCCGAGACTTCATGACCGGAATCATTCGGCTCCCGTGAATCGTATTCTCGCGTGCCCGCCGCGGTCTGAAGAAAGGTTCGTTTCGTTCCGTAGATCTGAATCTGATGGAAGTGCGGAAGAACACAACCGAAATTGGAAGAGACCTTTCCGATCATTCCATCTTCGAAATCCAAAAGAGCCACATTGAAGTCGTTGTATCGAAATCTCGTGTTTGCCGTACAGATCTTGTTGCCACGCGCAACGACCGATCGGATCTTCCGGCCCGTAAGGAAGACGAGAAGATCAACGATATGAACTCCGCCACCGTAAACAACGGAATAGAAGGGCAGCCTCCCCCTCCACCCCTCCGTGATCTTCCAGATTCTTCCGTAGTTGTAATCTCCCTCCACATAATAGAGATTTCCGAAGAGGCCTGATGCGATTCTCTCGCGTAGCGCTTGGAATCGCGGGGAGAGCCTGAGAATCAGATTTGATGAAAATCGTTTTCCGGATCTTTTC
Source organism: Candidatus Hydrogenedentota bacterium (assembly GCA_003697085.1). Lineage (GTDB taxonomy): Bacteria > UBA8481 > UBA8481 > UBA8481 > J006 > J006. The sequence goes on along the minus strand of RFFU01000078.1, from coordinate 34,085 downwards.
CAAGCCTTCCGGATGGAATCCGCTTCCTCGCGGCTCAGACAAAGCGGCTTTTCCACAAAGACATGTTTGCCCCTCTCCAATGCAGCAATAACCTGCGCCGCATGGGAATCATCGTAACCCGCGACGGAAATGATATCGAGGGAGGGATCGTCGAGAACGTCTTCCGGCCGCGTTGTGAGACGTCTTCCCGGATGGCGTTTCCCGCAGGAACGGAGGGCCTCTTCATTGAGGTCGCAAAGGACCGTAACCCGACATTGAGGATGGGCCTCGTACCCGGCGATGTGCCGTTCTCCGACCCCGAGCCCGATGATTCCCGCCTTCAGAAAGGGGCCGACGGCTTCTTCGGCGGAGGAGTTCGAAAGCGAGGTGTCCTTCAATGGGATTCGGGCGAAGCAGAAAGGAGGAATTCGTCCAGGAGACGTTCCGCGACATTCCGACGGTACATCGCCGTGGAACGAATGTCATCAATGGGGGAAATCTCCCCTTGAAGCGCGGCTCGCGCCGCTTTGATCGTTTCCGAATCAAGAACACTTCCGCGCAAAATCGATTCCGTCTCACGCGCGCGCAACGTAAACGGCGCCACGCTTCCAAGAACGATCCGGCAGTCTTCTATTCGGTCGTCCGAGCGGAGAAGATATCCGGTAAGGAGAACCTTCGTGATCGCTTGCAACCGGCGTGGGGCGACCTTTCGGAAGTATTCGATTCGATCCTCCGGTGGCGGGGGCAGTATTATGCCGGTCACGAGTTCGTCGGAAGCACGGTCCATCTCCTTGTAACCACGGTAGAAATCACAAAGGGGAACCGTTCGCGTTCCGCTCGTGCTTCGCAACTCAACCTCCGCATCATAGACCATAAGAACCGGTACACCATCCGCAGCCGGACTTGCATTCACGATATTTCCAGCCCAAGTTCCGCGGGACTGGATCGCCAGGACTCCCACTTCGCGGGCCGCTCGAACCAACAACGGGTATCGAGTCGCAACATCCTTGTCGATACGGGTATCGCGGTAAGAACAAAGCGGCGACATCCGTAATTTTCCATCGCACCACGAGAAAGGCTCCTGAAATTCCGCGATTCCCATCAGATTGAGAAAACGACACGGAGATAAATTACCGGTCTCCAACGTCACCATCAGATCCGTTCCGCCGGCCAGAGGAACGACGTTCTCCTCTTCGGCCAACAGAGACAGCGCTTCGTCGAGCCGCCGCGGATTAAAAACGGAGAAATCGAGCAATGAGGCTTCCGGCACGGGCTAAACCTCCGGTATCGTCTTTCCCAAACGCTCCGCGGCCTTTCGGACAGAGGAAAAGATTTTCGTGTATCCGGTGCACCGGCACTGATTTCCCGCCAAGGCTTCCCGGAGATTCTCCGCGCATTCGGGGTGCTCGAGATAATAGAACGCGCTGATAAGCATCCCCGGAGTGCAGATTCCGCACTGGGCTCCGCCTTCCTCGAGAAAGGCCTGTTGGATCGGATGAAGCGTCTCTTTCGCCAAACCCTCCACGGTAACCACTTCGGCCCCATCCACTTGGCAAGCCGGAGTGAGACAGGCCAAGACAGGCACTCCATTCATCAAAACGGTGCAGGCCCCGCATTCCCCTTCGCCGCATCCCTCCTTCGTTCCCGTCAAACCGATCTCCTCACGAAGGATATCGAGCAGGCGGGCCATCGGATGAACGGCCACCTTTATCGTGCGACCGTTGACCGTCAGAGTCAACGTCATCCGATCGAGCGGTTCCGTCACGCCGCCGTCTCCTCTTCTTCCAAGACAACCGCGGCGATTCGCTCCGGCAATAACGGAATTTTGTTGATGTAACGATATCCCAAGGCATGAGCAACCGCGGCTGCGACGGCCGGAGCAGGACCATCCGCCGGAAGTTCTCCGATTCCCTTTGCGGCGAAGGGCCCATAATTGCAGAGGGGGAAGCGGATGAAGGAAACCTCGATCGAGGGGATGTCGGCCGTAGTGGGAATGATGTAATTCGTGTACTGGTTGTTCACCATCACACCTCGTTCGGTATGAACGTCTTCATAAAGCGCATATCCGATGCTCTGGGCGATCCCGCCTTCGATCTGCCCCGCCGCGATGATCGGATTGACAACCGTACCGCATTCGACAACCGAAACGAAATGTTTCACTTCGGCTTGAAAAGTGGTCATATCCACCTCAACATCCGCCACGTCGCAACTCCACGAGTAACCGCTGTAGGCCTCGCCCTGATACCGCTGTTCGTCCCAGTGGACATCGGGGGGAGGAACGTATTGCGCTTCCTCGCGAAACTCCTCTCGCGCCGCCAAACGCTTCGCCGTCTCTCGGAACTCCTCTCCCGTGTACCCTTGCGAAAGACCGCCTTCCTCGAGAACGCGTTCCCGAAGACGCCTTGCGGCGCGTTCGACCAATCGTCCTACGATCATCGTCGTTCGGGAAGCCACCGTCGGACCACTGTTCGGCACGACCGCCGTGTCCGGTTGATGAATCCGAACCCACTCGGGGGGGATTCCCAGAATGGCCGCGGTGATCTGAGTGAACATGGCGTTGGTTCCTTGACCAAACTCAACGTTCGCCGAAAGAACCTCGACACTTCCGTCCTTGAGAAGCCGTACAGCGGCCTTCGACCCCAACATCACCTCGCCGCTTCCCGTAAAACCGCTTCCGTGAAAGAAGACGCTGAGGGAAATTCCACGCTTCACACGAGGATTCTTTCGGTTTTCCTCCTCGTAGGCCTTTCTCTTTCGCGCGTAGTCCGCTTTCTTCAAAGCCGTGTCCATCAAAAGAGCAAGGTCAATCTCTTCTTTTATGACCTGCCCCGTCGGAAAGGTGTCCCCCTTCTTCACGAAATTCCTTCGACGCAACTCGGCGGGATCGAGGCCGAGTTCGTGGGCGACGCGATCGAGATGAAGTTCCAGAGCAAAGATGGACTGCGGGGCGCCGAAACCGCGGAAGGCACCGTAAGGTGTCGAATTCGTGAAAACCACGCGGGCCCGAAGATCGGCGTGCGGAATTCGATACGGGCCGAAGGAATGAAGAATGCCGCGGGAAAGAACCGTCGAACTCAACGTGGGATACGCGCCGCCGTCGAGAACAAAGTCGACTTCCAACCCCAGGAAGGTTCCATCCTTTCGAAAGGCCGATTTGATGCGGGTCCTGGAGGGATGACGCTTGGGCGTGACAAAAAGGTCCTCGCGGCGGTCATAGATCATACGAACAACCGCCCCCCCCGCCCTGTAAGATAACAGGGCCGCATGTCCCGAAAGAAGATTGGGATACTCCTCCTTTCCTCCGAAACCTCCTCCCGTTTCCGTCTGAATGACCCGGACCTTTTCCGGCGAAAGAGCGAAGAGAGGAGCCAAGGCCTTCTGAACATAGAACGGACATTGGATCGATCCCCAGATCGTCACTTCCCCCTTCGGGTCCGCACGAGCGATAACACCCTGGGGCTCGATGTAGAGCTGTTCTTGGGCACCGGTTTCGTACACCCCTTCCAAGACGTGGTCGGCTTCCGAGAACGCCTCCTCAAGTTTCCCGCGCGTGATGCGGTACTCTTTGAAGATATTATCCCGGCCGTACTGAATTTCCTTTCCCTCCAGGGCTTCCTCAATGGAGAAGATCGCCGGCTCCTCGTCGATCTCCACCGTGATCGCCTTCAAGGCCTTATTGAGAAGGGCCCGGTCGTGATGAGCAATAAGCGCCACCGGTTCCCCGATGTGCCGAACGGAGGTCGCTAAAAACGGCTGGCTTTTTTCGATGAGAGTCACTGCGTTTTCGCCGGGAATGTCGTCGGGAAGAACGATCACGAACTCGTCCCACGGAATTCCTTCTCCAAAGGCGATATGTCGCACCCGGCCCCGCGGGGCGGGAGAACGAACCGTTCTTCCGAAAAGGCAGGAGTCGAACTTCAGATCGTCGGCGTAAAGGGCCGTCCCGCAAACCTTTCGGATTCCTTCCGGGCGGGGGAGGTTCTCACCGATGATCGGCGGAGCCTCCTCCGACTCGACCGGCTCTAATGTCTCCTTCGTATTCATCCGCTGGAGAGAAAGTATAGGCGATCAGGTCTTCTTTTCAAGCAGGAGCTCTGCCGTCTTTCTCCTTCCTGCTTTCCTCTCCCTTTAACCTTCGCCGTGCGTTTTGAATGCATTCGTCAAACGCAATCGTTCTCCATCCAACTGGCGGTAAATTGCGTACGTTCCCAGAACCTTCTTCACATAACGCCGCGTCTCGCGAAATTCGATCCGCTCGATCCAACTTTCCTCGTCCTCGACGGGAAACTGGCGGACCCATCGATTCGTGTTTCCGGGACCGGCGTTGTATCCCGCGAGGGCCAGAAACCAACGTCCCCCGTACATCTTTGCGAGGTTATTGAGATAGTGTACTCCGAGCCGAAGGTTGATTTCGGGACGATTCAACCAGGATACGTGGAAGTCTTCCAAACCGGTGCTTTTCGCCAACATTCTTCCGGTGGATGGCATAATCTGCATCAGGCCGCGCGCTCCCGCCCAAGAGGCTACGTCTGCTTGAAAACGCGATTCCTCGCGAATGACGGCTAAAATGAGACGGGTATCGATCCCGTAACGCCGCGCCTCCCGGCGGGCAAGATCGGCGTAGAAATGCGGATACCAGAGATCGGCGACGAGCGGTGGGACGGAAAGAGGATCGACCGGAACCGGGCTCGCTTCCACCACGCTTCCCACTTCTCGAATCGCTTCGCGGTACCGCCCCGCTTCCGCCATCAGACGAGCCAGCATAACGCGCTTTTCGGGTTGATCGGGGGGGGTTACCCCCGTCGCCAACAGTTCCTGACCTGCCAGACCAAACGCCCCGATCCCGATCAACGCTTCGATCTCCTCCAACCGCTCCTTCGAAACCTCGTTTCCCCGCGCTCCTTCAATGGTCGAGAGAATCCTCGATTCGAAAGCGCCGCCTGTGGCCTCGGCTAATGCTCCCCACGGTGGAGATTCAAGAACCCACTTCCGCAACTGACGGGCAGCGGCGACGGAACGCTCGTTCGTTCCGATTTCCCTGACGACCCGGAGACGATTCATTCCCGCGATCGTCTCTCCGCGCTCATAAAATTCCTTCGCCGTTTTTTCCATCGTGTCGGGAAGTTCCGCTCCCAAACGTTCGAAGCCCTCCACGGCCCGCGCCCGATAGTACGGCATTCCGGGGGTTTCGAGCACGGCAGCGTATGCGGCGGCCGCCTCCGCGCGTCTCCCCATCCGTTCGAGGATTCTTCCACGCCAGTAGGCGAATGCCGGAGCGTAGTCCGAACGGGGATAACGCTTCAGGGCCTTCTCGAAAGCCGCCAGGGCCGCCTCTTCCTTCCCGTCCTCCAGAAGCCCCAAACCGATTCTCCACGCCGCGTCGTCCGCCCACGAGGACCGTGAATGGTGCTTCAAGATCTTGGAATAGAACGCGACCGCCTCTTTCCGATGCTTCCTGTTATCTCGGCGTAAAGCCATTCGATACCAGATGTCGTCGCGATGGCGTGGCTTTCTGGTCGCGCGCAATGCCTTGCGGAAATACTTTTCCCCCGTCCTGTCTTTTCCCAACCTTTGGTAACAAAGTCCGATCCGATAATAGATCTCCTCCGGACGGTATTTGGGAGCGTGAGCGCGGATTTTCTTGTAAGTGCGAATTGCGGTTCGAAAGTCGTCCGCCCGCTCTTCGCTGCGCGCCTGTCGGTAGATCAGCTCCGCCTCGCCTCGCGAGTACCCGCGCGAAGGGCGCTTTCCGGAACGGGCTATCGAGAAGGCACGGTAATAGAGCCGCCGCGCCTTTGGAAAATCGCCGGCGGTGTAATACGCATCCGCATAACGTCTCAACGTTTTGATCGAGGAAGGATTTTCGGCGGCAAGAACCTGTTCGACGATCCGGGCCCTTCGTTGGGGATTTCTTTCGTGTTTCAAAAGACGTTTCAGATGCATCAGGGCTGTTTGGGTGTCCCCCAGCCGCATCCTCAAGCGCTCCGCTTCCATTGCGTCTTCGAAACGGCGGTCGTTTTCAGGAGCCGCCGCCAGCCTCCCGTAAATTCGGAATGCCACCGCCGTCTCTCCCGCGGCTTCTTTCCATCCGGCCAGGAGTCGGGCGGCCGAACGGGCCACCGCCCGGTCCAGTGTGGCCGCCGCCGAAGCCGCGTACACCATCGCGCTCGTCGTCTCCCCCCGGGCTATCTCTAACTCCGCAAAAGCCGCGTTGACGTAGGGCAGAAGCCGCTTATTCTCTCGTAGAATCGCCGTCAAAACCTTCACGGCCGAGTCCCACTCGCCTTGGTCGCGATACCGCTCGAATCGTTCAAAAGGCAATAAGGCGCGGTTCCGAGGTAGTGTCCGCGTGAAACCGGCATAAGCCGGCTCGACGGCAAGATATCCGCTCGATATTCGTGAATTGCGCCCCGGGTTCCCCAGAGAAAAACCCGTTCCGAGAAGAACCATCGAGACCAGAATAACGGGAAAAACGCGTTTCATATCTCTCTTATCGACAACCCCCTTCCCTGTTTCAAGTCCTTGACATAACTTTGAAAACAATTCATTTTTCTTCAACTCCGAGCAAATATCGCGCCAAGGAAGGAACCGCGAGGGAACGTAAAATCTTCGAAAGACACACTCTTCCGGTCATCGTTTTTTCCGGTGGCGCTTCGAGAGGCGGCTCCCATCGCCGGATTTTGGGAATGGCGCGCCACACCTTTTGCCAAAACCAGATGGCCGGAAAACGATAGACCGAAAGTTTTCCTTCCCGACTATTGACATTATAGCACAGAATATCCTATACTTCACTCTAGTGCAAACGCTTGCATTATGTGATGTGGAGTGAGTGAATTCGTTTGGAGGGTGGATTGAACGGGCAATTGGACCGGTAAGGATTTCGATGAGACGCTTCAAGATGGAAGAAGAAACGGGGTGAAAAAGGACATTGCCATCGCATCGGCCGAGAAGAAAGATTGGTGGGCAAAGAGTTCGCGTTGCGCGCGGATTCACGCTGATCGAGTTGCTTGTCGTGGTCACGATCATTGGGATTCTGGCCGCTGTAATGCTGACGAACATTCGACATGCACTTCGCAAGGCGAAGGAAGGGCGGACCTTTGCTGGTTTGAACACGTTGCGGACGGCGATCTATATGAATTATTCTCTCGTGAACAAGGACCAAAACTTCGGCGGAAATCCGACGGGAGGGTGGCCGTGGACGTTGAAGGAAGGAAACTGGTTCACGCCGCCGGCGGGTTCGGAGAATTGGGCGGCGGGTGACGGAATGTCAGGTGGTCAGGACGAAGGGCAGAATTTCCACGTTTCGGCGGAGATGAGTCAGTTTCTTTCGGTGATCCCTCTCGCCGAGGTTGCGGATCAAGGCAATTGGACCTGGGCCGACGGTGCCAAAGTCCCATCCAACGGGGTCTGGCAATCGAATCTTTTGCCTCCCAGCGGCAATCCGGTCGGAAATTTTCGGGGATGGCATTATCGAAATACGGACGGAAAACTGAGGATCAATAACAATTCGCTTTCGACCGAAGGGAAGCGCTACGACGAGTATTAAATTGCCCGGATACCTGCGAGTCGCATATGAAGAGGCAGCGAAGCACACGGGGAACACGGAAGGAAGAGAACCCCCGCTAAGAATGGAATAATACGGAACGAATCGAGAATGACGAAATAAAGAAGTCGGTGGAGCGCGGAGACTCTTGTTTGCGAAGGACCACGCGGAAAACACGGAACACGCGGAAAAAAGGGAAGGCAGAAGGGAAGGGGAAATACTGGAAAGGAAGAAAGAAAAAAGTTCGGAACCTGGGAACGCAGGCGTCTTGCCTGCGGGAAGAAGTCCCGAATGGCACAATACCTTGGTGTGTTGGTTTTTCTTCCGAGATTGCCGCCGTGCGCGTCGGCAGGCAGGGAAGGCGGGGCTGCCGTAGGGGGCAAAGCAGTGGGCGCTGATTGATAGAAAAGATTGGGAGGAGGAAGGATGTAAGGGAAAACGGAAAGATAGGCGGTCCGGTTCTCGACGAAGAAAACCTCTCCTATTCCTTTTCCATCATCTGATCAAAGAATTTTACAAGATTTCCACGATCCTCGGTGGTATTGAACTTGATCGCGTCACGGGGATGCTGGTTCAGAAAACCCGTAAGCATATAGGGAATGTCGAGTCCCCAAAGAAGATCCTTTCGCATCGGTTCGATGTGGTTCTGAATACACTCGATGACCGGCCGAAGCCGATATTTGGGATTATGAAGAAAACCCAACAGAAGTTCCGTCTGACAGTTGCCGGCTCCTCGGCCCAACCCCGCCATACTTCCGTCGAGCAATTCCGCTCCCTCGATGATCGCCTCGATCGTATTGGCAAAGCCGAGGCCGAGGTTGTTGTGGGCGTGCATTCCCACGCGCTTCCCGGCCTTTCCGGCAAAATCGAGGTATTTGCGGACGAGGTAATGGACTTGTTCGCTGTAGAGCGCTCCGAAACTATCGACGACGTAGATCGTCCCCACCTCTGATTGCACGGCCATCTCGAGTCCCTGTTCCAATTCGTAGTCGGGGATCGTTGAAACCGCCATGAGATTGAGCGTGGTTTCGTAACCTTTTTCGTGTGCATCGTGAATCATATCGAGCGCCGCGGGAATTTGATGGATGTAGGCGGCGACTCGCACCATGTCGAAGATGCTCTCCTCGGACGGCAAGATGTCTTCCTTGTAGTTTGTCCGCCCGACGTCGGCCATAACGGAAAGTTTCAAGTCGGTATCGTTGTCACCTACGATGCGCCGTACGTCCTCCTCGCGGCAAAATTTCCATGGGCCGTATTCGTCCGGAGGAAAACTTTCCGTCGATGCCTTGTATCCGAACTCCATGTAGTCGATCCCCCCTTCGACACACGCGCGGTAGACCGCCCGAACGACCTCGTCGCTGAAACGGTGGTTGTTCATCAACCCCCCGTCTCGAATCGTGCAGTCCAAGACCTTTATTTCCGGACGATAGGAAAGCCATTTCCTCGCCGGGGAAATCTCGTTCTTCTTGCTCATCTTTTTTCCTCACCTCTTCCGTTCCCGCGGAGAACTTCGGAAATTCCACAGTCGACGAACGCCGGTGAAGGGGAAGGTACACGAGAAGGAATCTTCCTGGAAGACGAAACTTTCTTTCGAATCGGAAAATTTCCGCGCCGGCGAAGAGCCTCGAAACCGGGTTTAAGCCCGACCTACGCGGACGAGAGATATTTCGAGGTTCCACCGCCGCCGGGCGACGAAAGATTGTCGGCGGAGGTAAAGGTCGCTGGAAAGGCCTTCTTGGAGGAACGAGCATTGGAATCAAAATTCCCTGGTCTGCTCCCCATTGAGCCACCGTGCCTACTGGCAAGCAAGACCTGGAGGCCGCGTCTTTTTCATTTTCGTCAAAAAGCGCCCCTTTTTTCGCCGTGCACCCTTGCCGCCGTCTCACCAGGAAGGTATCGTCTTCACGTCTTCTCCAAGAGACGAAAGGAAAGGATGTCTTGAATGGTGAGACTGAGAGAAACCGGGCTGTCGTTGAGAGCACGGAAGCCTCCGTGGATCCGCGGGCGCCTTCCATCCGGAGAAACCGCCGCGGCCGTCGCGCGTCTCCTTGGTGACCGAGGTCTTCACACCGTCTGTGAGAGCGCGCTCTGCCCGAACATTGGTGAGTGCTGGAGTCATGGTACCGCGACCTTCATGATCCTGGGCGATGTCTGCACGCGTTCTTGCGGCTTTTGCGCCGTCAAGAGCGGCCGGCCCGCCGCGCCTCTCTCGGAAGAACCCCAACGGGTGGCCGAGGCCGCAAAACGAATGAGACTCCGCCACGTCGTTATCACGTCTGTGGATCGAGACGATCTCCCCGACGGAGGGGCGTTTCAGTGGGCCGAAACCATTCGCGCCGTGAGACAAAGCACGAAGGCGACGATCGAAGTCCTCATTCCTGACTTTCGGGGAAAGGACGGCGCCTTGGAGACGGTCCTCGATGCCCGACCAGACGTTCTCGCTCACAACCTCGAGACCGTCCCGCGGCTTTATCCGCAGGTACGGCCGAAATCGGATTATAGTTTTTCCCTGGAGATTCTCTCTCGTGCGTCGGAAGCCGGCTTTCGAACGAAGTCCGGCATTATGGTGGGTATCGGCGAGGAGGTCGACGAGATTCTTCCCGTCATGCGCGACGCCGTTGCCGCCGGAGTTTCAATCTTCACCATCGGACAATATCTTCGTCCTTCTCGGCGGCATCTTCCCGTTCAACGTTTCGTTCATCCCGACGAGTTCGAACATTGGCGGCGTACCGGAATCACACTGGGGTTCGCACATGTCGAATCCGGTCCGCTTGTCCGCTCCTCCTACCACGCTGAACGAGGTTGGGACGCCGTGCGCCCGGTTGCCCCCGTGGAGTCGGGTTCGTAATCGGGGAAGGCATTGGGCGAAGGAGGGCGCGCGCCGACTGTCCGAACAGCGCCGGGGCAGAATGTCGCCGACGAACGTTTCCAAGGAAAAATCTCACTGTCTAAGTCGGAATATTCTTTTCTCTTTCGATTTCGGCGCCTATAATTCGGCATCCACGGTGAGGGAAGTCTTCTTCCCCACACAATTCGATCGATAAAGGAGGCTTTACCATGCCAGTAACCGTAGGTTCTCCCGTTCCTTCCGCGTCACTTGTTGCGTTGGGAGAAGCGGGACCGCAGACCGTCAACACATCGGACCTGAAAGGCGAAACAACGGTTCTTCTCTTCTTCCCGTTGGTCAACACCGGAGTGTGCGAAAAGGAACTCTGTACGATCCGCGACACGTTGCAACAGTACAAGAATTTGAAGGCGCGGGTGATTGCCATTTCCGTGGATTCCCCCTTTGCACAGAAACTCTGGGCGGAGAAGGAAGGATTCCAATACGAATTCTGGTCCGACTTCAACAAGGAAGCGATTCAGGCCTTTGATTGCGCTCACGAGGAACTGGTAGGACTCAAAGGAGTTGCAAAGCGGTCGGCCTTCGTCGTCGGACCGGACGGGACGATTCGTTACGCGTGGGTTTCCGACGATCCGAAGGTGCTGCCGTCGTTTGATGAAATTCAAGCCGTCCTAAAGAACGAGTCCTAATCTCCGAGATATTTGGAAAAAAGAGCCGGCGAGGGTATCGACTTTATTTTTGGGAAGGATTATACTCTCCGCCGCGGCAGGCGGACCTTCGAATGCCGCGAGATCATTTCCGCCGCGAAAACCTCGAGGCGGAGTGGAGAAGAGGAGGAAGGGCGATGGCTTACGTCGTAACGGAGAATTGCAAGGACTGCTTGTTTACGGACTGTGTGGAGGAGTGTCCTGTCAGTTGTTTCTATGTCGTTGAGGAAGACAGGATGCTCTACATTCATCCGGACGAATGCATCGATTGCAACGCCTGTGTTCCCGCGTGTCCCGTGGAGGCGATCTTTGCCGAGGCGGATGTGCCGGAAGATCAGCAACAATATATCGAATTAAACGCGGAACGGTCGCAGTGCCCGGAAGCGGTCAATATCACGGAGCGTCGCGATCCTCTTCCGACGGCCGAGGAAAAACGAAAGCGGCTCGGGTTGGCCTAGGTCCGAATTTCCTTCTGGAGAGATGCTGCGGGGGAGTGGGACGCAAATCGGACGCGTGAGTTTTATGTTTCGAGAGACGAAGGGAAAGATGTGAAGAAAGTGGAAAGCGAAAAACAATGATATCCGCCTCGGAAAAATCCTTGATGAAGGGAGCCGATATCGTCGTTGACTCTCTTGTTCGAGAAGGAACCGAGATCATCTTCGGATATCCGGGGGGGGCCTCGATGGAGATCCACCAGGCGATAACGCGAGTCGAGGAAAAGGGAGCCCGCCTTCGTTTAGTGCTCGTTCGTCACGAGCAAGGGGGTGGGTTCGCGGCACAAGGCTATGCCCGAGCGACGGGAAAGCCCGGCGTGGTTCTCACTACCTCCGGCCCCGGCGCCACAAACCTGGTCACCCCCGTCGCTGATGCGATGATGGATTCCGTCCCGATCATCTGCATCACGGGGCAGGTTCCCACAGCGATGATCGGCCGAGACGCGTTTCAGGAAACGGACGTGACGGGGGTGACACGGCCGATCACAAAACATGCCTTTCTCGTGAAATCTCTCGACGATCTTCCCGTCGTAATTCACGATGCTTTCAAATTAGCAGTCAGCGGGCGTCCGGGTCCCGTGGTCGTGGATATCCCGAAGGATGTCCAACAATCCGTGGATGCGCCGCCCGGCGAGATCACACGTTCTCTTTTCCGAAAATCGCTGAGTCCCCCTGACCCGCCGGAGGAGGCACTCAAGAAAGTAGCAGAAGCGATTGCCGCGGCGCACAAGCCCGTCTTATATGTCGGCGGAGGAGCGGTGGCGTCAGGTGCCGCGGAAGAGATTCGCGCCTTGGTCGAAAAATGTCGGATTCCGGTGGCGCAGACCCTGCTCGGCCTCGGGGTCGTTCCCGGTTCGCATCCTCTCTTTTACGGAATGCTTGGGATGCATGGATCCGTCGCTTCGAACTACGCCGTTCATCACGCGGACCTGCTTTTGGCCTTCGGCGTTCGTTTCGATGATCGGGTTACCGGAAAACTTGACGAGTTCTGTAAGCACGGCACGATCGTGCATATCGACATCGACGCCAGTGAACTGAACAAGAACAAGCGAGCGGACATCGGCATTGTGGCGGATCTCAAGGAAAGTTTGAAACGGCTCCTTCCGATGCTCCAGGAAAAGAATCACGATCGTTGGATCGAAGAATTGGATGGAGTGCGCAGAGACAAGCCCTTCCATATTCCGGATATGGGGGAGAAGATCACGCCGCAGGCCGTGTTGAGCCTTTTGAACCAAAGGTTGACCTCGGAGACGATCGTGACGACGGGAGTCGGGCAGCACCAGATGTTCGCGGCACAGTTTCTCACCTTTGAGGAACCGCGGCGTTGGCTTACTTCGGGTGGGCTCGGCACGATGGGGTTTGGTCTTCCCGCGGCGATGGGAGCACAACTCGCTCGTCCCGAGGCTACGGTCATCAACATCGACGGTGACGGTTCTTTCCAGATGAACATTCAAGAACTGGCGACCTGTTATTCCGATCGCATTCCCGTGAAATCGCTCATTCTTAACAATCAGCACCTCGGGATGGTGGCGCAGTGGGAAGATCGTTTCTATGGCGCGAACCGGGCTCACACATATATCGGAGATCCCGAGGCGGACGGCCCCTATCCCGACTTCGTCGCCATCGCCCAAGGGTATCGTATTCCGGGCCGCCGCGTGACGAAGTTGGAAGAAGTGGCGGATGCGCTGGACGAGATGCTGGCGGCCAAAACCGCCTTCGTGCTCGACGTCATCACCCCCTACCAAGAGCACGTTCTTCCGATGATCCCGTCCGGCAAGACCTTCCGCGATTTGATCTACCGTTAGGCCGCCTCGGACGGCCGAAACGGTTCCCGATGCCGAAAATCGCACGCGTTCTCTTCGATCTCGATGGTACGCTCTTCTCCTCTGAAAATCTTCTCGAGCCGGCTTATCGTGACGGCATTGAGGAGTTCGGTACGGAATCGGGGGAAACCTACCGGTGTCCGACGCGAGCCGAGATTCTGCGCGAGGTGGGTCGCCCCGCGAACGAGATCATGAAGCATTTTTTCGGGGAACTTCCCGAGGCCCGTCGCGCCGAACTGGGAAGGCGGATTCTCAGGCACATCTGCCGGAGGATTCGGAATCGGGAAGGCGACCTCTTTTCCGGAGTCCCGGAAATGTTGAAACGACTTCGCGGCGAGGGCCGCCGACTCTATCTGGTCTCCAATTGCCGCCGCTCTTATCTCGATGCCGTCCTTGATACATACGACCTCCGTTCCTTTTTCGAGGAAATGGCCTGCAACGAAGAATATCCGGATCTGGGCAAGAACGGCCTCGTGAAGAGCTTTTCGTCTGCCGGGGAAGCGGTTCTCGTGGGAGATCGTTCCTCGGATGGGGAGGCGGCGCGGGAGGCGGGCATTTTCTGGATCGGCTGTGCCTACGGTTATTCTTCAGCGAACGAGAGCGAGTTGCGAGAGGCCGATTGCGTGGTAGAATCGGTCTTCGAGATTCCCGAGGCCGTTGGTTTCCTGGAGGGAAAAGAGAAGAAAAGATTATGAATCCGTTTTCCTTTGTTCCATTCTTGTTGCGGTGTCCGCCCGAGGGATGTTTTCTTGCGGGGGCGAGGTTCTCGCCTTGCGGTTCCGCCGCGAGCGGCCGGATAAGAGAAAGAATCTGGCTCCTTTTCGCCGGTGTCGGTTCTTCGTTCCGATGCGCGGAATGGTTGCCTCCCGCCTCCCTGTTTTCCTCTTCGAGGCGAACCGGATCATGATACGGCATCTCTCCGGAACGGTTCTTCACTCGGCACCGGGGGAAGTCGTTGTCTCCTGCGGCGGGGTCGGTTATCTCGTCCGGGTCTCTACGACGCTCTCGCCTCCTTCCCCCGGTTCTCATGCCGAATACTGGACATTTCAACGTGTTCGGGAAGACGCGCTGGACCTCTTCGGCTTTCGCACTCGCGCCGAGTTGGAACTTTTTGAGACGCTTCAAAAGGTCCGCGGTCTTCCCGCGAAGGCGGCCCAAGCCGTGATCGGCACGCTCGGAGTCGATGGCTTGCAGGCTGTTCTCGAGGCGGAGGACGTCGCGGCGTTGACCGCGATTCCCGGGATCGGAAAAAAGACGGCGCAGCAGCTGCTTTTGGAATTGCGTGGAAAAATTGCGCTCGACAAAGTCGGAAAGAGGAAAGAAATTCGCGACGATGTTGTGCTGGCGCTTTTGGAGTTGGGCTTTTCCGAGATGGATGCGGAACGCCGCGCTCGGACGGCGCGGAAGAAATTAGGCGGGAAGGCGGAAGTAGAAGATCTGCTCAGGGCCGCCCTGCAAACAGGAGTATGAAGATGAAGTTAAGAAAGGGAAATCCAAAACGGCTTATCGCGATTTTTACGGCAACCGAGAAGATTCCTTCAACATCTCACCTCCCTCCGGAAATCGATCCTCTCCTTCTTCAGCGGGCCGTGGAACGTGGAACGTTCGAGCCAACGCCGGGAACGATTCGGACCGTCTTCACGGGACCATGTCCTGTAATTCTCTGCGGCTGTCGTGTTTCAAAACCGTTTCTCGGATTTTCCGAGACGGAAAGCGACACGGATGCCGCGGCGGTCTTTCAGGCGGGCTCTGCGGCGGCTGCATTCGCCAAGAGAGAAGGGTTCTCTCTTCTCGAACTTCACGCAATTCCGGACGGGTTCCAGGAAGCCGCATTCCGCGGCGCGGCCGCGGCTTCGTATTCCTATTCACCCACAAAAAACCGCCGGAGGAATCTTGAAGTTCTTCTTCCGAATCTTTCGCCTGTACGGAAGCGCCGCCTCCGTTCGGTTGTAACATGGGAAGATCACATCCGCGATTGGGTCAACACGATTCCCGCTCGGAAACCACCTCTGACCCTCGCTCAACGGATGCGTAAAGTTCTGTCCCGG
The DNA here is from genome assembly GCA_003697085.1 of Candidatus Hydrogenedentota bacterium. Taxonomy (GTDB): domain Bacteria; phylum UBA8481; class UBA8481; order UBA8481; family J006; genus J006. Next base: position 18,646 of record RFFU01000078.1, on the reverse strand, counting down.
CCGCACGTCCGAACTCGACTCTGGCGCCGACGGGATTTGGAACGGTCAAAATGCCGCGGAATTCTTGCGGTCGGCGGGGGTTCTGATAATCCCCCCGTTGTGCTCACGGCTCACTATACCCCACCGAAGTCCCGAGGAAGAATCGCGCTTGTCGGAAAGGGGGTCACCTTCGACTCGGGAGGCTTGAATGTCAAGACCGCCGAGGGGATGAAGACGATGAAGTGCGACATGGCGGGAGCGGCCCTGATGGCGGCGGTGTTCGGCGCCTCCGTCGAAGCCGGGCTCCCCTGGGAGATGTTCTGCTTTCTCGGCTTTGCCGAGAATCTGCCTTCGGGAAAAGCCTACAAGCCGGGAGACGTCATCACAATGCGGTCCGGGAAGCGGGTCGAGGTACTCAACACGGACGCGGAGGGCAGGATTCTCCTCGGTGATCTCCTCGATCTCGCTCTCGAACGAAAACCCGATCTGATCCTCGACGCGGCGACCTTGACGGGGGCGTGTATGGTGGCTTTGGGGGAAACTACAGGGGGGTTTTTCACGCGATCCCGGAGGTTGGCCGAGGAATTCCTTTCGCATTCGGAATGTTCCGGGGAGGCGTTCTGGGCTCTGCCTTTGGGGCGTTGTTACGATGAGGCGATCAAGGGTGAGGAAGGCCGCATTAAGAACACGGGAGGGAGGTATGGTGGAGCCTCGACCGCGGCCGCGTTTCTTGAAAAATTCGTCGGGTCCGTTCCCTGGATCCACCTCGATATCGCCGGTCCGGCATTTCTGGAGAAGGGAGCGTGCGGTTGGCCGCGGGGGGCGACCGGCTTCGGTTTGATGACGACGTTGCGGTTTCTGGAGGAGCTCTCGCCCGGCCGACTGCGAAAGACCTCGTCCCGGTGGAAAAGATGACGGAACGTATTGTTGCGGGTGAGCAGATGCAGGAAGACGCCGGTTTCGATGTCACGCTTCGGCCGACTTCTTTCGACGAGTTCATAGGGCAGAAGCGCGCGGTTGAGAATCTGCGTCTGGCGATCACCGCGGTCAAGAAACGCGCCGACGGCGGGGCGTTGGATCACGTTCTACTCTCCGGCCCGCCGGGCCTGGGAAAGACGACGCTGGCGGCCATTATCGCGCGCGAACTCGGAGTCGGATTTCACTCTACATCCGGCGCCGCGATCGAGAAACCGGGGGACATCGCCGGAATCCTGACCCAGCTCCAAAACGGCGACGTTCTTTTCATCGACGAGATTCATCGCTTGCCGCGAACGGTCGAGGAGATTCTCTACACGGCGATGGAGGATTACGCGATCGATATCATCCTGGGAAAGGGACCGGCGGCACGGAGTATCAAGTTGACACTGCCTCCTTTCACTCTGATCGGCGCAACCACCCGCTCGGGACTCATCTCGTCTCCAATGCGCGCCCGCTTCGGGATCACCCACCGGCTCGATCACTATTCGGAAGAGGAGATGAAGGAGATCGTGGCGCGCGCTGCGCGCCTGCTCGGGGTCCCCGAAACCTCGGAAGGGATCGAGGAGCTGGCGCACCGGAGCCGGGGGACGCCGCGGGTCGCCAATCGCCTTCTGCGCCGGGTTCGTGACTACGCTCAAGTCAAGGGAGATGGACGATTGACGCGGGAAGCCGCGCGGGGGACGCTCGAGATGCTCGAGGTTGATGAATGGGGGCTCGACGCGATGGACCGACGCATCCTGCGCGCCGTCGTGGAGAAATTCGGCGGAGGTCCCGTCGGGGTCACGTCCCTGGCCGTATCGGTCTCCGAGGATCCCGGGACGATCGAGGAGGTATACGAACCTTATCTCATTCAGATCGGACTCCTGAAGCGAACGACCCGTGGGCGGATGGCGACCCCCAGGGCCTACGAATACCTCGGGATCGAGGATTCGCGACCGCCGGGCCTCTTCGACTGATATTTCCTGGTCCACCGAGTTCGTGATGTTTTTTCGTCCGGCGTTTTTTCAACGTCGCTTTTCCGGAAAGCATGGGCGTTTCACGGTCAGCCGGCATCTCAAGAAACATTCGTCACACTTCGATCTCTTCCTAGAAACGTCGCGGAAAGGCAAGTTGCGCGCTTTCCGCCTCGAACGTTGGCCGCCGGAACCATCCGATATCGCAAGAATTTCGTTTCCTCACCGCCGAATCTATCTTACCTATTCCGGGCCTCTCTCTCGCGGCCGCGGAACGGTGACGGTCGTGGAACGGGGGCGTTTTTTGCTTCAGCATGGCAGGATTTCGTTGAAATTCGGCCGGAGAGTTGTATGTGGAATTCTCCGAGGAGAGGAGATTCTCTTCTTATAACGAACACATTTTCGAAAGAAGGACTGTAACGTTTCTGGTCGTTTGTTGATCGGGACACCGATCAAAGGGGATTCTCGAGGACCGTCACCGGGGAACGGGATTATCAAGAATGGTTATCAGAGAATAATGCGTTTTCGGGCTCGAAAAGAGAATGAGACCAGGGCGTGCTTGGAAAAATTGGCGTTGTGGGAAGGAATGTGTCCGCGGGGGATGACGTATGTCAATTCGAATTCGGTTGTGCTTTCGGAACGACGACGATTTCGACGCGGCGGTTGGCGGCACGTCCCTCGGCGGTGTCGTTCGAGGCGCGGGGCCTCGATTCTCCGTATCCGATCGCTTCGATCGGAACCCCGCGCAAGGGCTTGAGACTCTTCAGAAAACGTTTTACTTCCTTCGCGCGTTTTCCGGAGAGCTCCCAGTTGTAACGATCGTCTCCCACGCTGTCGGTGTGGCCGGAAACGATGATTCTGCCGCCGTGAACCTTTTGAAAAAGATCGGCGACTTTTTCCAGAGCGGCCATCGCCTCGGGCTTGAGTACCGCCTTGTCGAAATCGAAAAGGACGGAATCGCTCAACGTGAACTGGTAGGCGGAACCGATCGCTCCAATCGCGTCGATGTCCGCTCCCGGCCAGTCTCCGTCACACCCCGTTGCGAGGTCGGTGAGTCGAACGTAGTGGAAGACCTCTCCCGGCCGAACTTTTCCCTCGAGATCCACTTCCGCTCTGCCGCCGCTGATGGTTCCGATCTTCGTCCAACGTTTTCCATCCGGAGAGATTTGAAGTTCGGTCGGTTCGACGGCCGGCCCGATCTCGAAAACATACAGGTCCGGTCCGGGAACATCGATCAAGACGTTGTCGGTGAAACGTACCGTCAGGGTTCCTCGACACCCGAGCGTGACATAGCGTGTGTCCTCAACGTAATCAGGAATTCCTAAGGCCAATTCAGGAGCGGCGACATACGAGGGAGGGGGAGGATCCCCCGGAAGGAAATCGACGACTTCATCGGCGAAGGAGAGGTCACCGAGCGGGAAGAAGACGGTCCCTCCGTGTCCGTCGGGATAGGACTTTCCCGGCGTGTCGGACGCCATCTTGGAGCGAAAAGGGTGGGATGTCGCTTTCGCGGCCCCCGCGGCCGCCGGAAGGGAAAAAACGAACAAGAGAACGAAAAAATGTCCGAGAGATGAAAAAGAAATTTTTTTCACTGAATCAATTTCCTCCTTTTTGATTCGACGACGCTTTCGTCTTCGACGCGGCGATTTCGTTATCATCGCGACTTTACCAGTCTTTCCGCGAGATTTTCAAGAGCAACGGTACGGGGAGCAATATTCGTGCCGTGTCAAAAGAAACGGCGAAGCAGTCTTCTTTTCCCGTTGCCTATCATTCTTTTCCGTCCTTTCTTTTACGTGTTGCCATGCACCCACTCCCGACTTGCAAGAGGGAACGGCGACGATATGCTGATGCTTCAAGGAGGAATTGCGAAGATGCATATCAGCGACGCGTTACTTTCGGCTCGTGTCGGCGGAGGGATGTTGGGTATCTCCGCTCTGGCCGTCGGCTACGCTTCTCGCCGCGTAGCCGCCGCGGATGCGGAAACGGTGCCCCGTATGGGAATCCTTGCGGCCTTCGTCTTCGCCGCGCAAATGGTCAACGTCGCCATTCCAGGAACCGGTGCTTCGGGGCATCTCGTGGGGGGAATGCTTCTTGCGATTCTCTTGGGACCGGACGCGGCGCTTTTGGCCGTCACTTCGGTTCTTCTCATCCAAGCCTTCCTTTTTGGGGACGGAGGTTTACTGGCGTTGGGGGCGAATATCTTCAATATGGGAGTCTTGCCGTGCTACGGAATTTTCCCATTGGTTGCCTTTTTCGCGGGCCGCGGGCATGCAAGCGGGAGGAAGGAGTTTCGGGAGGAAGAAAGAGAGTTTCGAAAAGAGACGGGGGGGCTTTTGTACCCGGGAAGGTCTCTTACGACCGTGGCGGTTTTTTTCGGCGCCTTTCTCAGTATCGTTCTCGGAGCGGCCCTCGTCGTCGCCGAGATACTGCTTTCCGGGAAGACGCTTCTTCCTTCGGGGAAGTTCTTCTTTCTGATGCTCCTTGTTCACATTCCGATCGGGCTTTTCGAGGGAGGGATCACGGTGTTGATTTTGCGTTTTCTAGGGAGGGAGTCGATCGTTCCCGCGCTTAAATTGGTGGAAGGCTCTTGCGGGGGAAGAAGGACGGTGTGGACATTTTTTGGCACGGCGGCGCTGGTGACAGCGCTCGTGGTTTCCGCCTTTGCGTCGCAGGCGCCCGATGGTTTGAATTGGAGTCTCGAATATTTTCGAAACGGGATCGGATATCGAGATGCGACGACGGAAGGAAACGGAAGGGCCGTTCCCGCTCCTTTTGAAAACTACCGGATTTCCGGAATCGAATGGGAGGAGAGTGCTGAACGTGCGCTGGCCGGAGGGGCCGGGGTGGTGATAACTCTGATCGGTTCCGCTGTTTGGGGCGGCGGTGTAATTTGGTTGAGCGCCCGCCGGAATCGGCGAAAGCGGCGGGATGGTCGCGGGTGAGAAAAGACGTCACGAGTTCAGCGGACCTTGGAGGAGAAGAGCGGAGGCGTCCGAGTCTCGAGGTTCGCGTGGTCGTGACGGGAATTTATCTGGTCTTCCTGGCCTCCTATCCGCGAACTGCGGTTTTGGATTTCCTTCCCTGGACGATATTTCCGCTCGGAACTCTTATCGTCGAGAAGGTTCCTCTTCGAACGATGGCTCGATGGTTTCTCACCTCCGCTCCTTTTCTCCTTGCCGTGGCGATACCGAACTTCTTCCTCGATTCTCAAAGTTTGCGGTTCTTTGGGAAAACTTCCATAAGCGTAGGAGCGGCCACGGGGCTTTCGCTTCTGGTGCGCGGAAGTTTGGCTGTTCTGGCGGCAGTGGCGCTGGCGGCTCCGGTTCCTTTCCCTGATCTCTGCGTGGCCTTGAGGCGGCTGCACGTCCCCGATCCGCTCGTGCTTCAGGTTCTGATCCTTCATCGTTATATCGCTGTGTTACAGGAAGAAGCCGCCGGGATGCTTCGTGCCTTTCGAATCCGTTCGCGTTCCCGCCGCGGTCCCCCTCCGGTTCCCGCCGCCGCGCTCTTGGGGTCCCTTCTGGTTCGTTCTCTCGAGCGGTCACGGCGTCTTTATCTGGGAATGGCGGCGCGGGGGTTCAAGGGGAGAATTCCTCTTCCCCAAGGTCATCGGTTTGGAATCCGGGAGGGTGTTTATAGTGCGGGTTGGTTGAGTCTTTTTGGAATTTTGAGGTTTCTTTCCTGCTTTCCGAAGAGCCATCCGTTTTTCAGCGGCGGATTCGGATGACAGCGGCGGTGTTGCTCGAAGCGGTCGATTACTCCTATCCCGACGGCACGCGGGCGCTCCATGAAATAACCCTCTCCGTGGCGAAAGGGAGTCGAGTAGGGGTTGTTGGACCGAACGGAGCGGGAAAGACCACTTTGCTTCTGGTGCTCGCGGGGCTGTACCAGCCGATCCGAGGAAGAATTTTCGTCGGGGAGAGTTCTCGTGAGGGGACGGCGGTCGATTCCCGTTTTTCCGTGCTTTTCCAGGATCCGGATGATCAAGTGATCTTTCCTCGGGTTCTGGACGACGTAGCGTTTGGGTTACGGATTGAGCGATGCGAAGAGGAAAGGGCGCAGCGGAAGGCCCGCGAGATGCTGAGAACGATCGGCATTGAAGCCTTGGAGCACCGGCATCCGGCGCGTCTTTCGGGAGGGGAAAAACGGCTCGTGGCTCTTGCCGGCGCACTCGTGACGGCCCCGCGGTTCCTCTTGTTGGACGAGCCGTCGAGCGGATTGGATCCTCGGGCACGAAGGAGAATCATCGAGTTCCTCCGTTCACGAAAGGAAACACTTATCGTTGCCACACACGATCTTGAACTCGTCCTTGAACTCTGTCCGCGAACAGTCCTGCTCGACGAAGGAAGGATCGTAGCGGACGGAGCCACGAGTGAGATTATGCAAAACGGGCCGCTGCTCACCCGGCACGGCCTCGAGATACCCTACAGTTTGAGAAGAGAGCATATCCATCCGATCATGCCGGACGATCCGCATCATCGCCGCCACCACGAAGAAGGAATTCCTCATACGCATGGGGCGTGAAGGAAACGTGCCGGCCATCGGGGGGCCGCCGCCGCGGGGCCGTGGTCGTTGGCTCGTTTTCTGTCTCGGTCTGTTCGCCGTTGTCTCGGCGGTGCGAGCCCTGGGAACGGTCACTGCGGATCCGGATCTCTTCGGTTATCTTCAGTTTGGAAAACATTTTTGGACAACAGGAAAGTTTCCCTTTACGGATTACGGTGCGGCGTACACCCCGGTTCGGAGCCGATGGGTCTATCACGAATGGTTGACGGGGATTCTTTTTTACCCGTTGCAGGCGCTCTTCGGATGGAGCGCGCTTCAGATCCTGAAATGGGCGGTCGGAATGGCGACCTTTATTCTTCTCTTCCGTATTGCGGCAAGAAACAACGCCTCCCGAACAGTGGTCTTGGCGGCGGGCATCTTACTCCTCGTCGTGATGGGCGTGGCATATTCTCCCGTTCGAGCCCAAGTCTTCACGTATTTCTTCTTTGCCGTGATCTTGAAATGTTGTGTCGCGTGGGAGCAAGGGAAGATCACGGCGACGAATATCTTCCTTCCGCTGCTTTTTCCGCTGTGGGCGGGATTGCACGGGGGGGTTCTGGCCGGCTTGGGAATTCTGGGGCTGTTTTCCTTCGGAGCGTTTCTTCGGGCCCCTTCCGAAAAAGGAATCTGGCTCCCCCCGATGTTGGTACTTGTTTCCGGAGTGTTGCTGATCACGCTGTTCAATCCCTATGGTTTGGATTATTGGAGTTATCTTATTCGCGCGGTGGGAATGGAGCGGCGGTTCATCGGAGAATGGGCGCCGCTGGGGAAATGGAGTCGCGGTGATCTTCAAGGACGGGTTATTCTTGCAAGTGCGACACTGATCTCGCTGGGAGCCCTGGCCGGGTTGATTCGCGGTGTTCGGAAGAACCTTCCCTTTCTTATCGTGACAGGCGCGTGCGTGTTTCTCGGTTTTCGGCATGCACGGCACCTTCCGTTTCTTGCGATGAGCGCTTATGTCGCGATCGCCTTGACCGCGCGCAGGGTGTGTCTTCGGGCGGAGAGGATTTTGTTGGTGAAGAGAAGATTCCGAGGCGTTTGGGGGACAATTCTTCTTCTTCTTTCCGTCGGAGTTTTTCGCGGGACGGCGCGGCATCTCTCTTGGCGGATCGAGACGAAGGGGAACGGCGCGGGAATCGTTTATCCGATAGCGGCATTGGAGGTTCTCGAAGGAAGGGGGGAGGGGGGAAATGTGGCGGCGTGGTTCGGCTGGGGAGAATATATTACGTGGAAGACGCGGGGGCGGTGGAAAGTGGCTTTCGACGGGCGTTACGAGACGGTCTATTCTCCGGCGACCGCGAAGATGGCCTTCGACTTTTATTATGCTGGTGAGGGCTGGCGGCGGCTTCTGGAAAACTATCCGACAGATGCTGTTCTTTTACCGTCCCGGTTGCCCGTGGTTCAGAAAATAAGGAGGTTGCCGAAGTGGCGGGTCTTGTACGAAGACGAAAAAAGTATTTTGCTCGCGCGGGAGAAGTTGTGATTTGACCAGGATCGGGTTTTCAGAAATAGATGGGGATAAAAATGCCTTTTTATTCCAGTCTCGGGTCCTGTTCAGACACCGCGGTTGATCGCGTTCGCACTGCCGGCGTTGGAAAAGAAGGATTTGATGGTATGCCTTCGAAACCTTCCGCCTGACGTACAGCCGCCGACAGTCGCGCTTTCGTTTGCATCTTTGCAAAGCCGTGTCCTTCGAGTTGGCACAGAAGTCAGCGGCGGCTTTGGGTTCAAAATGGTTTATGGGAGAATTTCGCGGCCCTTCGGAAAGGACGCGGAGTGCGGGGCACGGGCGGAAGGCGCCGCCTTCTTCATCGGTCGTTCCGAAGCATTCCCTCGCTTCGTTCGCGCTGATGCGCCGCCGAGGAATTCTCTTTGGTTGTTAAAGGGAAAGGAAGGATTTCAGGTACGGTATCCGGGAGGACGCTCCGCGTGGGATAATGCGGAAGTGCGAGGAATAACCATTTGTGAATCGATCATTGGTAATTATTTCGATGAGCAATTTGGTGTAGAACAAGTCGAGATCGGCTTAAGAAGCTTGGTGACCCCTTTTTGATTGAGGTGAAATCCATTAGCAAAATCAGTTGATTTCATTCCAAGCGATTTCGGATTAAGTGAGCCGATCAATAAAATGTGATGTTTTTTTACGATTTGTTTTAGGATTTTGTCCCATTCCAGAACTTCTCGGCATTCCGGCGACTGTAATATATATTCCCAAATAAGAGGATGGAGAGGGGGGTCGATGATGATAATTTCAATTCGTCGTTCTTCCAAATATTTCAGAAAATTTTCAAATAGAGAGATTGTTTCGTGAGAAACGTGAGACCTCGTAATTTTCGATTTCATGTCAGGTCGATCGAGATCTTTTATTGCGAGTTTTTCGGATTCCGAAGGGGTCAATGTGTTAATTGCTTTTTGGTAGCTTAGAGAGCCGTCGGCCAAACGGGTTGGCAGGGTATTGAAAATTTGATCAGTGACAACAATGCCGGTATCGTGACGGTATAACTGACGGATGGACGACTGAAAATAGGAGGGAAGAACCAAGGGTAAAACGTAAGAGACACCCGCCTTCGTCTTTCGAAGCCATTTTTGATAACGAGGAACAGCCGGGGGAGAATGTCCGAGAGCGGTCAATGCCCGCGAAACATCTGTGTTTTGGACGGCTCCTCTTTCGTGGGAGGCGTCGAAAGACCACGGGTCAACCTCGATCAACACAGTATCCGGGCGGCACCCTTTTTCTATGTATTCGAAGAGAAAACTCGCCATTTCCGAGATTCGGCAATTTGGAATGCTATTGTTTCGAAAAGAATGGGGAAAAAAATAATAATTGTGAATCAGCATTGACCGACTTGAGCCGACGGCGACAATTTCCGGACATTGGTCCGTTTGTAAAATCAGTCTTTGTTGAAATGAGAATTCGTCGAGGTTTCCGATTCCCGTAAGATTGTGGCCCTGGAGGAGAGCACTGTAAATTTTGTTTTCAACGATGGGTTTCCGAAAAAATCGGGTTCCAGGGTCAACGAAGAAGTTCGTTATTACAATCGTGAGAAAGATTGGAAATAGGAAAGAAACGATCTTATTGATAAATAATTTCATAACTTCAAAACTGAAAATAAATGAATTCCATGTTATCAAAACTGCCGAAGAGTAGTATTAGAAGAACGAGCCCATAATAAGATGTGTACCGAAAAAAACGTGACGGGATCGTTTGAAGAATCATCAACGGATGTTCGTAATACCGGCCGATCCATTCGGCGATTAACAGAAAAGCGAGCAAAGAAAAGAGAGTAATCGGTGCTTCCGGGAGTTCTGGGACAGAGAGAAGGCTTGTCGAAAAGATTTTGTTGAGAATATGCATTGCGGTTGCCAAGGAATTGGAACGAAAGAAAACCCACCCGAGTGTTACCAGCGCGAAGGTTGTTATGATCGAGCGGAGTTCACTTAAAGAGGGAAGAGCGTTTTTCTCCGATACAATACCGAGATGCCGGCGATTGCGGTTTGCCAGAAGCAGGGGAAGAAAAAAGCAGGCGTGAAGCGTTCCCCAAGCGAGGAAAGTCCAGTTGGCGCCGTGCCAAAAGCCACTCACAAGAAAAATGGCAAACGTGTTGCGGATTTTTTTTGTTGTGTTACAACGACTTCCACCGAGAGGAATGTAGAGGTAATCGCGAAACCACGTCGACAAGGAAATGTGCCATCTTCTCCAAAATTCAGCGATATCCCTGGAAAAATAAGGGTACGCGAAATTACGCCGCAGATCAAAGCCGAAGAGACGTGAAACTCCAATAGCGATATCGGAATAGCCGGAAAAGTCTCCATAGATTTGAAAAGAAAAAAGAACTGTTGCCAAAAATAGTGTGCTTCCGCTGTGACTATCAGGAGAGAAGTAGATCAAGTTGACAAAATGACCACAGTTGTCGGCAATCACGACTTTTTTGAACCCCCCCCAAAGACATTGGCGCAATCCATCGACGGATTTCGAATAGTCGAAATGGCGGTCAATTTCGAATTGTGGGAGTAAGTGCGTGGCGCGCTCGATCGGCCCGGCTACCAATTGAGGAAAGAAACTGACATAGGCGGCGAAGGCGAGGAAATTATTGCAAGCGTCCATTTTTCGCCGGAAGACATCGATGGTATAGCTCATTGTCTGAAATGTATAAAAACTGATTCCCACAGGGAGAATGATGTTCAAATAATGCCCCGAAATTTTAACACCGAAAAAGGAGAAAGCGGAAAGAAAGGTGTCAAGGAAAAAATTAAAATACTTGAAAAATCCAAGAATACCAAGATTACCTACGAGGCTGCACAAAAGAATCTTTTTTCGAGTTGCTGGGTTTTCAGTGCGCGAAAGAGCACGCCCGGCACAGTAGTCAATTAAAGTGCTCAAAAGAATAAGCGAGAGGAAACGCCAATCCCACCACCCGTAAAAAATATAACTTGCGGCGACGATAAAAGCGTTTTGTAGCCGTAAGTTTTTACGCAACATCCAATAGACAGCAAAAACTATGGGTAAGAAAATTGCGAAATCAAAGGAATTGAATAACACGAATAATCCTTTCGATTTCAAGATGGAGTCGGCGCAAAGGTGTTGTGTCTATCTTGCACAAAGTAAGGTTCGAAACCTCCGACTGATATTGTTCATCGGCCTGTAATTAGGGAATATATCGCGTGAACGGAATCCAGTCTAGATAAGCGATGACGAAAAAGTCGAAAATCGGCTTTCAGATTCCAATGGTGTGGTAAGAAAACCTTACTGTGATCTACGTAGACAACGGTGTAATTCGTCGGCTTCATTCTTTCTGATAAATGGCTTTTCACCGAAAAAGCCTCTCACGACAAATACCTTCGCTGAAATTGGTCTGGCGGTGAAGAAAACTGCCGAAACGGGTGCGGATTCAAAAAGTAGGTAGACGCGGTTTCATAAGTACCGTTATGGCCTCGGAAATCCTTCATTATCAAGGAGAAAGGGAGCCTTATGAAACCGCTTCTAGTTGTCCAATATCGTCTTTCACTCTTTCTCGGCGGCCATCCTGGCCGCCTCCGAGGCATCGGCCTAAACGTCCGTTTGCGGACGTTTTTAACGGCTTCGGAATCCCCCGCAAGGCTCCCCTACCTACAAAATAAAATCGCACCCGCTGGAACAGAAACGATGAAAAATCGGAGGAATAGGCATCACTTTTAAACGATTTGAGAAAAACATCATCATTTGATAGATGGCTTGAGGCCGGAAAAGTGAAAGAATCTGTCGGTACGACGGCAACACACCAAGGAAATGCGCCTTTTTCAAAAGAGTGGTTTATAGAGAACTTAGGATTCGTGTAGAATCTCATCAGTTCCTCGGGAGGTGTCGGTTATGGCCAGAAAGAAGAAGAGTGCGGGGATGAGAGCGAACGCACCGAAGGAAAAGTTGTCATTAACGGTGCTGTTGCCGCCGCTGATCCTTCTGATTCTTGGAAGTGTCGTTTATGTCACGTACAAGCAGTATGGGTTCGATACTTCGAAGGTGACGGTGAAGCAGACGAAGAAACGGGTGTGGAGTGGAAAGAGGACCCAGGACAACTCGCGCCGTCGATGTCCGATCTATGCGCGAGAAAATTTCGGGGCGACACTGAACGCGAGACTCCGCAAGAAGGATCCCGATGAAGTCCGCTTCATTCTCGGGCCTCCGGATACCATCAAGAACTATGGTTTGGGGACGGAACACTGGAGTTACAATTTCCGGGATGCCACGGTGAGCCTCGACTTCGGAGGAGGGTATGTGGAACGAGCCTCCGGACGGAAGAAATAGGGGTGATCGGAGCGGCGGTCGGATCGAGGGGACGAGACCGGATTCTTTCTTCAAGGGAATCCGACCTCGAGGTAGCCGCCGGGGTACTTCGCCAAGGTGGGCTCGTTGCGTTCCCCACGGAGACCGTGTACGGAATCGGAGCCGACTGTTTTAACATCGCGGCCGTCGAGCGTATATTTCGGATCAAGGGGCGACCGGCGAACAACCCGTTGATCGTGCATATCGATGCGGTCGAAAGGCTGGAGGCCTTGGTGCCGAACGTTCCGGAGGCGGCGGAGAAGTTGGCAGAGGCCTTTTGGCCCGGGCCTCTGACTTTGGTTCTTGAAAAAAGGTCGGAGATCCCCGATGTCGTAACAGCGGGGTATCCAACCGTTGGTGTAAGGATTCCTGATCATCCGGTGGCACGGACAATAATTGAGAAGGCGGATTTACCCGTTGCGGCGCCGAGCGCGAACCGATCGGGGAGAACGAGTCCGACGACGGCGGGGGCCGTGCTCGAGGAGTTGGGGAGCGAAGTTGATGCAGTGGTGGATGGAGGAGAGTGCCGTGTCGGAATCGAATCGACCGTGCTGGGACTATTTGATCGTGAGGCGGTTCTTTTCCGACCCGGAGGAATCGGGATCGAGGATATCGAGGCGATTTTGGGATTCCCCGTTCGTATCGAGGACTCGGGGCGGCAACGGGAATCGCCGGGAACGTCGGAAGCGCATTATGCTCCGGAGGCGAACGTTATTCCCTTCGAGGGAGAATGTCCCGTCCTGAGGGAGAACGAGGCGGCGATATGTCTTTCTTCTTCGTCACATCGAGAAAGAAAGGAACGGATATTTATTGTAGAAAGCGTGGACGACCTCGCCAGGCGGTTGTATGCCTTGTTTCGGGAAGCGGATCGGAGGGGAATACGGAGGCTTTTCGTGGAGCTTCCGCCGGAGAAGGAGCTGGGAAGGGCCGTTCGTGACCGCGTCATCAGAGCATCGCGTGCGAAAAGGGGTTCTTGCGTGAAGAGGTCTGGTGCGGAGAGGAAACGATGAAATTCGAGAAAGAGGATCGGGAGCATCCGGAGGTGATCGCGATTCTTCAAGCCCGTTTCTCGTCGAAACGGTTTCCGGGGAAAGTGCTTTCCGATCTCAATGGGCGTCCCATGCTCCATTGGACCTTGGAATCGTTGCGCCGGGCTCGGGAACTGAAGAAGATCATTCTGGCGACTTCTTGGGAGAGGGACGATGATGCCGTTGCGGGGTTCGGTGAGCGGGAGGGGGTATCGGTTTTCCGGGGACCGCTGGAGGATGTCGCGGCCCGGTTTCGAGGAGTGTTGGAACGTTGCCCGGCCGAATATTTCGTTCGGGTCAACGGGGACAGCCCGCTTCTCGATTACCGATTGGTGGATCTCCTTGTTCGAGAATTCCGAAGGCGCGAAGTGGATATCGTAACAAATGTATTGCGCCGGAGTTTTCCGAAGGGGGAATCGGTGGAGGTGGTTCGCACGAGGGTATTTGTCGAATGGTCGGCACAGTGGACGGAAAAGGAAGACAAGGAACATGTCACCCGGTATTTTTATCGCCATGCGGGGCGCTTTCGGATTCACAACATCGCGGCGCCGGCGGATTTCTCTTCCTGTGACCTTTCTGTGGATCGGGAGGAGCAGTTGGAGCGGTTGAGAAAAATTTTTACTTCTCTCGAACGAGAACCGTGGGAGTACGGCTGGGAATACTGGGTGAAAAGAATGGGGCTGGAACGCCGGGACGGGGGAGAGGAAGAAGAGGAGAAGAAGTGATACACCGGGGAAAGGTTGTCGTGGCGACGAGCGTTTTTGGTGAGGCGAGCCGAGCCGTCGAAATGCTTCGGGAGGCGGGCTTTTTCGTGGATACGACATTGGTGGGATCAACGCGGAAGCCATCGACGGAGGAAAAGGCGGAGTTGATGAAGGATGCGGTTGCGGTCGTGGCGGGGACGGATTCTTATGGCGCTTCCTTATTGGAGAGGCTTCCCAACCTGAGAATCATCTCTCGGGTCGGAGTCGGGCTCGACAATATCGATTTTTCGGCCGCGTCGCGTCTTGAGATCGAAGTGTGTTGGACCCCCGATGCGGTGTCGCGCGCCGTGGCTGAACTGACCGTCGGGTTGATCATTTCCACGACACGCTTCGTCGGAAAGGCCGATCGCGGCTTGCGGCGGGGAGAGTGGAAGCGGTATGTGGGTTTGGAAATTCATTCCCGGACGCTGGGAATCATCGGTCTGGGACGGATCGGTAAATTGGTTGTTCCTCCGATGAAGGCTCTCGGTGCGAAGATCGTGGCGAACGATATTGCTCCTGACCACGAATTTGCCCGAAAGTGGGGGGTGGAATGGAGAGCGCGGGAGGATCTGTTGGCGGAATCCGATTTTGTGACGCTTCATGTTCCGCTGACGAAACTGACCAAAGGGATGGTGAATGAGGCGTTTTTGAACAGAATGAAACCGACGGCCGTTTTGATCAACACATCGCGGGGTTCGGTTGTTGATGAGCCGGCGTTGTATGAAGCCTTGAGGAAGGGCGGAATTGCCGGTGCGGCCATCGATGTCTTCGAGAAGGAACCGTATGAGGGGCCGCTGCGGTCTCTCGAGAACGTACTGTTGACCTGTCATATGGGGTCGTGTTCCGATTTGGCGAGGAAAAGGATGGAGGAGGAAGCGGCGGGAAACATTATTGCATTTTTCGAAGGGAAATCTCCTCCCGGAAGAGTCCCGGATGATTTGAGAAGGAACGAAGTCTGATGGGAGAGGCGGCACTTCGGGCGCTGAACTTCGATTTCGACGGCGTTCTGTTGGAATCGAGCGGTATCAAGACCAATGCCTACCGGCGGGTCGTTGGCGAGAGATTCCCCGATCACGTAGAGGCTTTTCTGGACCATCATCGCCGAAACGGCGGGATCACGCGGAGAGTCAAGTTGGAATACCTCGTGCGGGAATTGGTGAAGGCACCGGAGGAAGAGGTCGAGGGAATAGTGGAGGAACTGGTGGCGGATTATACGGAAGAGGTACGCAAGGAGGTCTTTTCGGCGGCGTTGGTGCCGGGGACGAGGGAACTGCTTTCCTGGGCCGCCGGAAGATTTCATACCGGTTTGATATCAGGAACTCCGGAGAAGGAGTTGTTGGAAGTAGTTACGCATCACGGTTTGAAGGAATTCTTTGAAAAGATCGCCGGTGCTCCGCGGGAAAAGGCACCGACCTTGCGGGAGTGGTTGGAGGAATGGAGGGTCACCCCGGGAGAGGTTCTTTTCGTGGGGGACGCGGTATCGGACTTCCACGCCGCCAGGGAGGTGGAAGTTCGATTTT
The DNA here is from genome assembly GCA_003697085.1 of Candidatus Hydrogenedentota bacterium. GTDB lineage: Bacteria > UBA8481 > UBA8481 > UBA8481 > J006 > J006. Next base: position 3,100 of record RFFU01000078.1, on the reverse strand, counting down.
GTTTGAGAGAGACGCCGGAGAATGCGTTGGAATTTCCGGAAGAGGTAGATCGCGTGAAGGATATGGCGGAATTGAAGGAGAAGATCACGCGGGAATTTCTCGGTGAGGAAACGGCGAGCCGGAGATGAGCGGGAAGATAACGGTTGCGGAGATTCGTGGCAGGAAAGGCCGAGGGTCTATCACGGCGGTCACGGCTGTCGATTACGCGACGGGGGTCTGGTGCCGTCGGGCCGGGATCGACATTGCTCTCGTCGGCGATTCGTTGGCGATGGTCGTGTTTGGAGACGAGACGACGACGGAAGTGACGGTCGAGGAGATGGCGCGGGCGACACGAGCCGTGAACCGGGGTATGGAGGCCGAAGGGAAGAAGGAGGGAAGCGCGCCGCGGCCGTTGCTGGTGGCGGATATTCCGCTGTCGGGACTCGATGATCCGGTTTCCAGCGCGCGGAGGTTGATCGATTCCGGGGCGGATGCGGTGAAGATCGAGTGTCATGAACTGGGGGGCTCGGCGTTGAGAGAGATTCGCGAGGCGGGGATCGAGGTGATGGCGCACGTGGGCCTCTTGCCCCAGGAGATCGAACGGTTGGGCAATTACAAAGTGCGGGGGCGGACGCCCGAGGAATCGGAGAGGATTTTTGAAACGGCCAGAGACGCGGAGGAACGGGGCGCCTTCTCCTGTGTGGTGGAAAAGGTTCCGGTCGGCATCGGCGAACGGTTGACGGAGATTCTTGGAATTCCGACGATCGGCATCGGTGCCGGTCCGAATTGTGACGGGCAGATTCTGGTCCTTTACGATCTTCTTGGAATGTTCGATCGATTCCGGCCGCGGTTTGTGAGGCGGTATGCGGATTTGAGCACGGAGGCTGTGGAGGCCCTTCGAAAATACGCAGCTGATGTACGGGCGGGGCGCTTTCCTGGAGAAAAGGAATCCTTTCATTGAAACTTTCCGTAATCGTTCCCGTGTACAACGAGCGGGCGACGATTCGTGAAATCTTGGCGAAGGTGTTGGAAGTATCGGAGGTGAGCGAGGTTATCGTTGTTGATGATGCGTCCACGGATGGCACAGCGGATGGTCTGGAGGCGTTGGATGAGCGGATCGTCGTTCTTCGACATGAAAAAAATCAAGGAAAGGGGTCCGCGATCCGCACGGGATTAGAGCGAGTGCGCGGCGACGTAGTTGTGATCCAAGATGGAGACCTCGAGTACGATCCGCGGGATTTCGTCCCGATGCTGGCGAAGATTCGCGCCGGCGCCGACGTCGTTTATGGCTCGCGGATTCTTGGGAAAAATGCATTTTCGTATTTTCGATTCTATCTCGGCGGAAGGCTTCTTTCGGTTCTCGTCAATCTTCTGTATGGGGCTTCGATCACGGACGAACCGACGTGTTACAAGATGTTTCGGAGAAGCACGATAGAAAAGATTCCTCTCGAATGCACGGGCTTCGAGTTTTGTCCGGAGGTGACGGCGAAGGTGCTTCGCGCGGGATTCCGGATTGAGGAGGTTCCCATCAAATATCATCCGCGTTCGATGGACGAGGGAAAGAAAATCCGTTGGTGGGACGGGGCGGTCGCCATTTGGACACTGTTGAAGTGCCGGTTTTGGAAACCGTAAGGCGGTGACCGGAGAAATTCGGTTACCATAAGTGAATTCCTCCGGACAACAAAACACCCGAAGCGGGCCTGTTGCAAAAAGGGATTTGCCACGGAGAGAAGAGGGAAGGCAGAAGGAGAACGCAAAAGGGCACAAACGGAATCGCGGAGCGGAAAGACTCCTTTCCCCTTTTCGCTGGCCTCTCTCCTTGGTGTTGCTGTTGCTCTTGCTCATTCACATTTTTTCTCCGTGATTTTTCTGCGTTCTCAGCCTGCGTGGCGACAGACAGGTGTTGTCCATGGTTTTCGAAATGCGACCTGCCTCTTTGCGTTGACAGCGTTGAAAAGTTTCGTTGCGGACCTGGAGGAGAGGGGGTACTCTCAAGGATCATCCGGGGAAAAGGAGATTCGAAGAGTTCTTCGGCGAGGCGGAAGATTTTTTCGTTGAGGGGGAGGGACTTTTTCGGTGGCGGTTCGGTGGCGGGGCGATTTCTTCGGGAGGGAGGGGGGAGCGGAGCGGAAAAAAGGAAAGAGGAAAGGAGCGGAAAGACCGTGGATTTGAAAGCGCATATTCGGGACGTTCCGGATTTTCCAAAGGAAGGAATCGTTTTCAAAGATGTAACGACGCTGCTGGCTTCCCCGGAGGCCTCGCAGTTCGTGTGGGATACGTGGGAGAAGCAGTTCAGAGGAAACGGTATCACGGCCGTAGTGGGAATCGAATCGCGGGGGTTCATTTTCGGGGCGCCGTTGGCGGATCGTCTGAAGATTCCCTTTGTTCCTGTGAGAAAACCAGGGAAACTTCCGGCCAAGACAATTCGACGGGAATACGCATTGGAATACGGGACGGACTGCGTCGAAATTCACGCGGATGCGTTGAAGGCCGGTGATCGGGTCGTCGTTATTGATGATCTCCTTGCCACCGGCGGAACCGCCGCCGCCACGGGGGAGCTTGTCAAGGAACTTGGAGCTGAAGTAATGGAGATGGCGTTCGTGATAGAACTCAGTTTTCTCAAGGCTCGTGCGACAAAACTGTCTTCTTATCGCGTATCATCCCTCGTGCAATACGATTCAGAATAAATTTTGGATAACATCAATCTTTCTATTTTTCACCTCCTTTCCCGGCTATCTTACGCCAGGCTTCCTTAAGCACCGAGGAGCACTCAATTCAAGCGAGCCGCGTTGGCGGGGTTTCCGGAGCCTTCTTCCCTCTCGTCATCGGCTCCAGGTTCCTTATCGAGTCCCCTCTTTCCTCCTCCAGGGCTCGAAATTTCCTCGGCGAAGATGCTATAGTCTCGCCGGGTCCGTCCGTCCTCGCCAATCCATTCATTGAGCTCCAAACGTCCGCGCACGAGAACGTATTCTCCCTTTTTCCGCCGAGCGGCGACGCGTTCGGCCGCTTTTCCGAAAAGCGTGGTATTGATAAAGAGATTCTTCCTTCGCCATCCATCGCCTTCCTTTCCCGCCGAACGGAAATATCGGTTCGAGGCAAGCCTCAACGAGGCGACCGAAGT